>CAVPKR010000133.1:0-57609 GCA_963705675.1 Terriglobia bacterium | reverse complement strand
TGCGAGCCTTCCAGCCAGCCGCCGTAAGGCGTCCGACATCCAGAAGCTTACGCGGCGTGCCGTCGGGTTTGGAAGAATCGAAAACAAGATTGCCCCGATATCCGACGACCGCGGCGGTCCATCTCCGCGAGTTCGCGAATGGTGATGTCTTCTCCGGTGCCGACGTTGACGATCTGTTCGTCGTC
The DNA here is from genome assembly GCA_963705675.1 of Terriglobia bacterium. Classification (GTDB taxonomy): domain Bacteria; phylum Acidobacteriota; class Terriglobia; order Bryobacterales; family Bryobacteraceae; genus Palsa-187. Next base: position 57,424 of record CAVPKR010000133.1, on the reverse strand, counting down.
ATAGTGCAGCATCAGGAACACGGCGGCATCGGCCAGATCATCGACATGCAAGAAGTCGCGGCGCGGAGTTCCAGTACCCCAAATCTCCTACCTGCGGCGAGCCGTTTTTTAACTTCCCTTCGTGAGCCTTGCGAATCAACGCGGTAGTACATGCGACGTGTCAGGTCGAAGTGATCGCCTGGCCCGTAGAGATTCGTGGGCATCATACCGATGGCGGGGAATCCGTACCGCCGTCGATAGGCCTGCGCCATCTTGATGCCGGCGATTTTGGCGATGGCGTACCATTCGTTGGTCGGCTCCAGCTGCCCGGTGAGCAGAATTCCTCGCGGATAGGTTGCGGCGCGAGCTTCGGGATAAATGCACGACGATCCCAGAATTCCATTTTCTCTTCACGCCGATCCCCGATAGCGGCGTCGAACACGTTGAGCTCAATCGCGAGATTGTCGTGCCGAAGAATTCCACCGGACGTAGCTGTTGGCGAAAATTCCTCCTCCTTTGCGCGGCCGCCAAAAAAACGATACTCTGGTTGTTCACGTGCGAAAATGCCCGTCCACCGCGGTCCGTTCGCAAATCGAGTTCCCGGCGGTTTCGAACAATTAAGCGCGATATCCGTCGTGGTGCAACCGACGACAGATTGCCGAACCGACTAAGCCATGATGACCCGCTACGATAAATCCGCGAAACCCTCGAGTCCATAGTCATTCGGGCTCCCCGCTTGCACCACTTTATGGCCGGCCGAGACGAGCGTCGTCTCCTGACGCGCGAGCTCGAAATCGTGATCCATCATCATACGCCACCAGTTCCTCGAATTTCACCTCTCGGCGCCCAGCCGAGTTTCGCACTGATCGCTTTCGAGGCGTCGCCCGTAGGAGATCGCACTTTCGGTGGGCCGGAGATAACGGGGATCGGTTTCCACGAGGTCCGTCCATTCGAACCGCAATGCGCCGGGCGAGATCAGAAATTCACGAACCGAATGCGCTTCACCGGTCGCGACCACGTAATCCTCGGGCTCGGATGCTGAAGCATCAGCCACATGGCTTCCACGTAATCGGCCGGGTAGCCCCAGTCGCGGCGAGCGTCTAGATCGCCCAGATACAATTTCTCTTGCAAACCGAGCTTGATCCGTGCCAAGGCGCGGGTGATCTTGCGAGTGACGAACGTTTCGCCGCGCCGCGGAGATTCATGATTGAAAAGAATTCCGTTGGCGATGAACAACCCGTAGGCCTCGCGATAATTGACCGTTTACCAATGCGCGGCAACTTTGCTCACCCCATAAGGACTGCGCGGATAAAACGGGCGTCACTTCGCTCTGGGTCGGGTTGGAATCGCCGAACATTTCCGAGGACCCTGCCTGATAAAATCGGACGTCTTTCTTCCCGGTCTGCGTAATCGCGCAACGCTTCGAGCAGACGCAATGTCCCCGTGGCCACCACATCCCCGGTGTACTCCGCTCGATCGAAACTGACGCGCACGTGCGATTGCGCGGCCAGATTGTAAATCTCCCGGGCTGCGCCGCCTCGAGCACGTGTCGGATGCCCGTGCCGTCGCTGAATCGCCGTAGTGGAGATACTGGCGCCGCGCCTCTTCGTGCGGATCGGCGTAAATCGTATCCAACCGCTCGGTGTTGAAGGTGGAGGCGCGCCGCACGATGCCGTGCACCTGATAACCCTTGGCGAGCAGAATCTCCGCCAGGAAGAACCATCCTGACCCGGTCACACCTGTAATCAGAGCCCTTTTCATAAATGCTTCTTAGATTATATGGTCGCCAATTGCGTACATTACTGCGATCCATGGTCTCCCCTTCCTTAGGGGTCCCTTCCCCCTCTGGTCTTGATCCGATTGCTTCGTAGCCCTCGACCCCGTTCCGTGGTCCGGTAGAACGAGCAATTCGAGGTCCGAAAAGCTGCGATGACGCCCCTTCGGCTACCGTCTTAGGTCGTTCCTATCCAAACACATCGTCCAAGAGCATTGAGTGAGCTTAAGTCCGTTCAAGATACTCGCGATCGCAGTCGATTGCCCGGACATTCGGGGCATCTCCTTGCCCGGGATCCCTCCCACAAATCCGCTCCAAACGCGCCTAATTTTCCTTGACTGTTAGCGCCCTCGGAGTGATGAATGTGACGACACAGGAATCTCGAAAGTCCCCGTGTTTCAAGGGGTTGGCGAGGTATGACAACTATGAAAACATTCGTCATTGATGCATCAGATTGCGTCACGATTTCGTCAGGTAAGCGCCGTAAAGGATCACGCTTTGGGACCGAAAAGGAGTTGGCCTTGATTTCCAAAGAGTGGCCGCTCACCCGGTTGGCCGCGATTTTGGAACAAGCTGCCCGGCGCAAAGCCGGTACGCAATTTCACGAGTCGCGACATCGCGGTCCGGCGGATCTGGACAGCTATCCAGACAATGGCGCCGAAAACGCCAGCCACCAAGTCCGAGGCGATCATCGGCCTGCTGAAGCGGCCCTCGGGGGCTACTCTTCAGGACCTCATGAACGCGACCGAGTGGCAGGCTCACAGCGTTCGCGGGTTCATCAGCCAAATTCCCAAGCGACTCAAGCTTCGAGTCACCTCGGTCAAAGGAGAAGGAGGGCGGGTGTATCGCATCCGCTAAGGACACTATGAACATCTTGCCGTTTCATCTCAATGTACCCGCGGAAATCGTTCTGGAGCGACCCGAAGGCACCCTCGTGCAGGGCCGCTACGGGGATCGCGTCATGTTTACCTTAACCGACGGGCGCGTCATGTACGTGTCACCGTTCGTCGCCGACAAGATTCAAGCCGAGGGGGTCGTGCCCGGCGATCGTTTCGAGCTCTGCAAGACCCAAGTGCAAAAGGGAAACCGGCGCTCGATCGAATGGAATGTCCGGCGCATCCACCTTCGGAACCATAGCCTGATACGCCGCTCCAACATGACTTACGTGCGTCGATCCAGCTGGTGACTTCCAACGGGAACTGAAACGGAATCGCAACCATCCCGACAGCCAGCATCCCAAAGGCGAGCCCGCAACGACCACCAAGCTTGACATGCTCTCAGGACGGCAATCTCCCGGCTCTAACGCCGAGCCATACGGAGCCGAACTCGGCTATGTCGTTCGATTCGACGCGGACGCGATCAAGTCGATGGCGATCACGGTCCTGATCAACATGAGCGAAGGAGCCCGGCGATGACTGTCGAAACCAGCCAGATCCTATCCCCACTCAGGTCCGGACCTTCATGGATTGCCATGCGCGATGGTGGTTCAAGTACAACCTGAGATACCCCGACCCGCCCAACGGAAACCTGGCTCTAGGACGCGCGGTCCACTGGGCGCTTACTCGACGATGAGGATCCTTCGCAGTTGGCTTTCGCCGGTGAGGCTCTGGTTCTGAAATACCTGGACGAAATTGCGCCGACCATTGAGCCCGCCGCCGTGGAACTGCACGTCGAGGGCAGCCTCGGCGGTGTAAGAGTGCAGGGGTTCATCGACATCCTTGATGTCAACGGCCGGATCATCGACCTCAAGACCGCCAAGACGAGTCCCAGCGGAATCGAGACCATGCATCGGTTCCAGATCGCCACCTACCGCCAGCTAACGCCCACCGCCTCAGGCAAGGGCCGAATCGATACGCTGGTCAAAACCAAGACCCCGAAGATCGTCCTCCAAAACTTCGACGTCACCGAAGCCGATGTTCGCGCGACTCACACGCTCTATGCCAGGGCCAGCCGAGCCATGGAATCGGACATTTACATGCCGAACCGTCTGTCGATGTTCTGCTCGCGCCGCAACTGCGCCTACTGGCGGGTGTGCGAACGCGAGTGGGGCGGCGAGGTTCCAGAAGCATGATGCCCCCGCGCAGTCGTCTCTACCTGGCCTGGATAAGAACCCTGCCCTGCATTGTTTGCGGGTCCACCAGAGGAATTGAAGCTTCGCACACCGGGCCTCACGGCCTGGGTCAGAAATCCTCCGACTATTCCGCGATTCCACTATGCGGAATCCATCACCGGAGCGGAAAAGATAGCTATCACAAACTCGGTCCACGGAGATTCTGCGAAGTTCACAACGTCGACATCCGAGCCATCGTCAGCCGCTTAAACGCGAAGCCTCAGGTGCGGCTGGAAGCCGGCTGGTTTGTCGCGCATTACGACGGAGAAAGATACGAGCTGGGCAAGATCAGCAACGGCCTGGTGCCGGCAATTCGCAGGATGCGAGAGGTCCACGGGCAAACGGCGATCAGCCGGGTTTCCTGACCCGGAAAGGAAGACCATGAGTTACAGCATGCAGGAACCAGATTGGCCGCTAGAGTGCGAGTGCCGTTACGACGCGGCCCATGACCGAATCGACCGCGAGGACTGCGCAATCCACTGTGATCTTGAGGACGAAATCGTGCCGCCAGGCTCCAGCCAGCTGCTCATCAAGAAAGTACCGGGCGGTGAGAAGCTCGATGAAACGAATGCCGCATAATCGGCCAGCGCTTTCCACAGATGACGGATCCCATCCGAGCGCCCCCAGGTCGCGCGACTATTTTTCGATGGTCGTGATCTGCACGTTGTGGTGGCTATACCCGGTGCCGCCGCGCCCTTCTTCCATTCCAGGCAGCGCGACCGTCATGGGCCGCCGTGAATCATCTGGCGCGACATCAGCGGATCGAGATGTTCTTTCTTGACTACATTCCAACGATAAGTACTCATATCAGCAAGTTAATCCAAGATACTTGAACCCGGCCCGCAACATGCGCGCTCGGTCGAGCACTTGCCTGCCGTCGAGCACGATGGCTGTGCGCATCATCCGCGCCAGCGGTTCCCAGTCCATCTCACGATACTGCGGCCACTCCGTCACCAGCACCACGGCGTCGGCATCGCGCGCAACTTCTTCCGGAGTCTCGCAACAGGTGACGGCCAGGCCCGGATAATCGCGGCGAAAGCGGTCCATAGCCACCGGGTCATGCGCTTTGACGCGCGCGCCGCGCTCGATCAGCTTGCGGGCGATCTCGATGGCGGGAGCTTCGCGCAGATCGTCGGTATGGGGTTTGAAGGCGAGCCCGAAGAGTCCTATGGTGCGGCCTTTCAGAATTCTCAGCTCACCCAGCAGCTTGTCGATCACGCGCTCCCGCTGGCGGCGGTTAACCTCGCGGGCAGCGTTCACGATGGGCATTTCCAGGCCATATTCGGACGCGGTGGCGATCATCGCCGCGGTGTCTTTTCCGAAGCACGAGCCGCCCCAGCCGATGCCGGCTTGCAGGAATCGCGTGCCGATGCGCGCGTCGAGCCCGATGCCTTTGGCCACCTGCGCAATATCGGCGCCCACTTTTTCAGACAGCAGCCCGACCTCATTGATGTAGCTGATTTTCAGCGCCAGAAAAGCGTTGGCCGCATACTTGATCAGTTCCGCCGAAGCCAGATCGGTAGAAATCAGAGGCACCGCGCCCAGTTCCTCCGGCCGCGGCAAGTACGAAGGCGGCTGAAAAGTCTGATCGAGGATAGGGCGATACAGCGTGTACAGTACCTCCGCGGTTTGCCGCTCATCGGCGCCGATCACGACGCGATCGGGGTACAGAGTGTCATGGAGGGCGGAGCCTTCCCGCAGAAACTCCGGGTTCGATGCTACCGCGAATACGCCGTCGCTCTTGCGGCCGCGGCCCTGTTCGAAGGCTTCGCGAACCAGGGAGCCAACCCAGTTGCCGCTGCCTATGGGAACGGTGGATTTGTTCACCACCACAGTGAACTCGCCTTCCAGGTGTTCGCCGATGCCGCGCGCGGCGGCCTGCAAGTATTGAAGATCGGGCGCGCCATTCGATCCTGGAGGAGTGCCGACGGCAATAAAAATCACTTGCGCGCCGGGGATCGCATAGGCGTAGTTGGTAGTGAATTTAAGGTTGCAGCGTGCCTCCGCGATCAATTCGGCAAGGTGCGGTTCATGAAACGGGACCTCGCCGCGATCGAGCAGGGCGATCTTTTCTTCGACGGCATCTGCACAGGTTACTTTGTGGCCCATGAATGCAAGACACACGCCCGTCGTTAGCCCGACGTATCCGGTTCCCAGAATAGTCACGTTCACAAGCTTTTATCTTACGACAGGCATAGACAACGCAAGCTCCAATTCCAGCCGCCGCTGCGCCTCGCGCAAAAGCTCTCTGCACCCGATGCGGCGAAACTTCCGCGCGCGAAGATCAAACCTAGGTAACTGGCGCCTTCCGGCAACGGGACCAGCGGCTGACCTTCCGTGGCGGTGATGATGAGGTTCTCGACGCCGTCAACTCCACGGATGCGTTCCAGTCCCTCGACTCCCACGTAAATCTCCCTGACGTACTTAGGGGTACTTCATTGTCCCGCTGGGGAATCATAAAGAGCGATGATTGGTGCAATTTCGCTGAACAAGCCTGCCATGGAGAACCGCAGCCCGAAGTCTCGATGATCTTCAGGCGCCCTGGGAAACTCACTCTAACCTGGCCGCAACGGGTCGTGCAACACAGCTTTCGGGTGAGCGGTCGGTATCGCGTGGGACTGAACCGTTGGGCTGCTTTGTAAAAGGTGCCTCATATGGTATGTCCGGAAAAAAGGAATGCGCCGTGGTTTGGAAAGGCCGTGGAAAACTCGACCATCTGGGATTCTCCTTCGCCGAAGTTCTTCATGGCTCATGGGCGTATCAGTACTGCGTCCGTGTGAGCACCGAGCACCTCTCATTCCATAAACGCGGCGTTGCGCGGGTTTGCAAAATGACAGACCGTGGCCCTGCGGAATGTCGAACTTCGCCGCATCAAAGATGAATTAATAGAATATGGCCTCTTGAGTGGGTGATAGGAAAAGTGAAGCTTTTTTTTTGCGCCTTCCAAAATTACCAGGCAGCGTAGTGCTTTTTTGCGGACGACAGAGGGCCGCGTGATGCGTGCGCCTTTTTGCTCCTCCCTGAGAAGGCTTGGTCGATGTCAGGAAAATCGAGTAGTGCCAGTCCCGCGAAAGCCTGCCATTCCTCACTCTGAGAATCGGTTCCAAGTATCGTGATGGGCCCTGTCAAGGGTGAGCGGCTCGCGTAGTTTGAAGAACATCTGGGCAACCATCCCAACCCAAACGCCGTGGGCCGGCAAAGGCGAGCAAGATGCTAGACGGAGAGAAACACCTGCCGCCAGGGTGAAAGTAATTTGGCGCGACTCGGAAGCTTGTGAGCGGTCGCATATGGTGCTTCCTCAGCCGAGTGCTACGGAGCCGAAAACTGGCGACAAACGGCGGGCGACGACGTTCGGATCTTAATGCAAGGCAATCCAACAATCGAGCGGTGCCATCACCGGGACATTGCTCCGTATGCCGCTCATTGCGCCCCTGATTTTAGTAACACCGTTTTCGACTCGCAACGGAGGTATACCTGTGTTCATGGCCAAACACCTCACTCTATTCCCGCGAGCGCCTCAACCCGATTCTGATGCGCCGCTCAAGTTTGCGACGCTTCAGGTGGGAGATTCGCGCCTCGTCCTCGACTTGACGGGCCCGGAACCTAAGTACCGAGCGGATGCGGCGGACGTAATCTCGATAAAGGCCCATCCCAAGAAGGGCCGGAAAAAGCCCGATTGATCGCTGGAAATCACATGCAGAGGGAAACGAAATACCGTCGCTTTCGTGCCGAGTGACGGTGGGCCCGCGGTTTTGGGGGAGTACACACGGATTTCCTCTGCGCGAGCCCGAAGGCAACGACGCGAGCCGGTCCTCTCGTGTGGGATGGCGCTCGGCGATTGGTATTACCGAGATTCGTATCGCTGACGATCTTGACGACGACCGGGGCGTCGCCAGTCCGGCGGTGTTAAACAACGTGCCGCGCTCCGGCAACCTCTGGTCCTTGCGTCCCGGAATCGGAATCCGGGTCCAACTAGGAACTCCTTCCCGAACTCGAAGATCTCAAATCCTCGGCGATTTCGTGGGCCTGGGTTAGACACTAATTCCGCCACGCGGGATCCAACATTATCGCTGAAGTGCCCGCGGCGGCAATGGAGTTGAGCTAAAGCTTATGTGTTAAAGTCCTGGGCGGCGCTCTAGCGCAACTTCGTCGAAAGTTTGTCCGGTCGCCCCCAGCAACACAGTTCCCCCGGAGTGTGTTTGCCAGCGCAGAATGGCTGTGTCCACGTACTTGGGATCCAACTCAACAAGCCGGGCTCGCCGGCCGGTCCTATGACAAGCGATCGCGGTCGAGCCAGAGCCCGAAAATGGATCAAGAACCAAGTCCCCTTTTCGGCTGCTGTACAGAATTGCTCGTTAACTCCAAGGGCTTCATCGTCGGATGCAAATCGTTCGCCCGAGGTTTGTCGATGCACCAAACATCGCTCAGATTGCGCTCACCACAAAAAAAGTGAGGCTTCCCTTTCTTCCATCCGTAAAGAATCGGCTCAAATTGCCGATGCAGATCCGACCTGCCCAGAGTAAAAGTGTTTTTCACCCAGATGATGAACGTTGACCAGTGGCCGCCTGCGTCGGTGAAAGCTTGATATAACGTGTGCAGTTCCGAAGATCCCATGGAGATGTAGATCGCCCCACCGGCAACCCCAAGCATCGCCACGCAACTGCGATAGAGGAATCCGCCAAATTCGTTCCCAAGATTGTCGTTCAGGATTGGTCGCGGGGCCGCAGAGGAGGGTCGGGGCGAACCCACATACGCCACGTTGTAGGGCGGATCAGCGTATATCAGATCCGCGGCTTGGTTTTCTAAAACCTCGCTCAAGGATCGGGGCAGCGTGGAATCTCCGCAGAGGATCCGATGATCGCCCATAATCCACAGGTCTCCGATTCGCGTGACCGGATGGGTGGGAGGGTCAGGAGCTGCATCGTCATCCACCGGTTCTCCTTGGGACTCGACTTCATCGAGAATCGCTTTCAGCTCGAGTTCCGCAAAACCTAGCGACGTCAGATCCACCCTCTCGGCAGCCAACGCTGCCAGTTCCGCTTGCAGAATGATCTCGTTCCACCCGCCGTTTTCCGCGATGCGATTATCGGCGATGCGAAACGCTTGGGCTTGCGTCTCCGTTAAATGGTCGAGCATGATTACGGGTAGCTCGGTCAAGCCGATATTTTGAGCCGCTAGAATTCGCCCATGCCCTGCGATGACATTGCCGAGCTGATCCACTAGGACAGGATTGACGAACCCGTTTTCCCGCATGCTGGCTCCGAGCTGTCCAATCTGTTCGTCGGAGTGAGTGCGAGGATTGCGCGCATAGGGAATAAGCCGCTCTATAGACCACACCTCAATGCGCGTTACGATTTTCAAGTCGTTCATGAATCTCCTTATGTGGGAGATAAGCGTCGCATCGTAAACTCGTGTGCGCATGACATGCACTCACTTGCTTTCGCGCCCGGCCGTGTGAAACCGCACGGCTCAGTGGTTCAGAAGATCGACTAGTTCCCCTCACCCTCGAATAATCGAAGACACCGGTGGAGGTACACCCTCGGATATTTTCGCCGGAATGAAAAACGCTCATTTGCGACCCTCTCGGGGGGCAACCGACTTCGGCACTTGACGCTACTAGGATTTAAGTCCCATGTTTGCTTTGAGTTAAGATCCAATCGGCGCTGTCAGGTTGGCCTTTGGGGATGCCGATGTTAATAACCTAAATGATTGCTATGGTTTACGGGCGTCCCCTCCTCGGAATGGATTCTCGCGTAACGCGCTGACGTGCCTGTAAGATGGTTTAATCTTAATGTTTGCTATGGGTTACAAAACGCCTGCATCGGCTCGGAAAGATCCGTTTGCTAAATTTGGAGAAGCGAAGATTCTAGTTTTCTTGGATCCAAAGCGTGTTCGCGAAGTAGCAGCCACGCGAAAGAGGCGTGGAATGCGCTGACAAATCAGAGAGGGAATCGGCAGAGGATCTTGCGGTGGCCGGTAGCCTGAGCTTTCCTTACCGAGAGCAACGGGGTTCAGGGCACGAACGAAATCCTAGGGCGAAAGGCAATCGCGATAAGCGTTCACACGGTCTCGAAGCGTGATCTCGCAAGGACCATTCCGATACGGTAGACAAGATCGAAGGGCTGCCGCGGCGCATATGCCAACAATCACTATTGAACAGGACAATTAAATGAAGTCAATTAATAATTCCTATCGGCCCGGAGCGGCTCGCGGGTGAATCCGCTCGAGCCTACCAGGCTTTCTGCACTTATCGGGATTTGGGGCCGGTTCGTAGCATTGATCGGGCATGGAAGCGCTACTGCGCCGATCTCGGCAAGGATGGAGCATCTGACAGGCGACCTGGGAATTGGGCGGATTGGTCCCGCAAATATAGTTGGGTCGAACGTGCTAAATCCCATGACAATTTGATTGACGCAGAGCAGCGCGCTGCAAACGCCGAGCGGCGTCAGAAACTTTCGGAGAGACGTTCCGAATTCGAATTCGAAATGCAAAAGCCACAAATGAGCAATTGACGCGAACATTGGACGGATTAGCTACCAGGATGACAACCGCCCCGCTCACCGAAGCTCACGCAGGTCAAGATCGATCCCGTGGACGGCAAGAAGATCATCGACTAAAGTAAGGCCACCAAGCGGGCGAGAAATTCGTGAGGTGGTGAGCGCCCGCAACGAAGCTTTCAAACTAGCAATTATGCGCGTGCCGGGATATCGAAAATCAAAAAAGAGAAGATCGGGTTCCTGACCGGATCGTTTGGGCTCATCGGGAGGCAGCCTAGCAGCACCGGGCTAACAGGCGCCGTCGGTATGACTCCAAAACGATTCCTTTTCACTAATCGTCAACGTTGCTGTTTCCGACACCGATTTGACACTGTTTTGGAGCCTGTCCGCCAGGTCAAGGAGACACCGGGGCAAGCGCTGTGATTCATTGGGCGACCTCCAACATGAACGCAAATAATGGAATGGGCGGAGCCCACAACGACGACAATCCACCCACCGAAAACTCCCTCACGACCAAGCTCGAATCTGCACTCAGGACTGTCAGCCGCGCATAATGCCGAAGCGATATGGGGCAGAACTTGGCTATATCGTTCGATTCGATGACGCCATAAAGTCCATTGCGATGGCGGTCCTGACCAACATGAGGGAGGGAGCGGCGATGACAAGTCAAAATCGTCAGATCCGAGTTTTCTTTCACGCGTTCAGGATGGCATCGACGGCACGTGTGAAAGAATGCTCGTCGTTGACGAGTATGGCCTCGCAGCCTGCTCGGGTTCCTGCTTCTATGTCGGATTCCGAGTCTCCCAGAAGAAAGCAATCCTCTGGTTTGGCTTTGAAAAATTCCAGCGCGCGCTCGATCAGCTTCGTTCCGGGCTTGCGGCAGTCGCACTGATCGGCAAGGGAATGAGGACAGAAGTAAACTCGTGCGATGTGGACGCCATAAACGGAAAGCTGGCGGAACATTTCGGAATTGACGGCCAAAAAATCATCATAATCGAAATATCCCAGGCCAATGCCTTGCTGATTGGTGACCATCACCAACAGAAAGCCGGCGTCCTGAAGCCGGCGTAGGTTTTCTCCGGCGCCTTCCATAAGCTGGACCTTCGCGGGATTCTTCAGGAAGTGCTCCGGCCTAAGGACGGTGCCATCGCGATCCAGAAACACAATACGCGGATGCTGATGCGGCGCCAGCTCTTCGGGGGCCGCATGAATGATCCGTTCGATGATGGCGCTGGTACTGATCTCGTGCTGGATGGGAATGAGGATAGTCCGGCCACCGTAGGCTTCGACGATTGGAGCGGAGCGTAGCGAGCCTTCAGCGTAGTCACCGCCCTTGATGTAGAAGTCCGGCTGGTAAAGTTCGAGGAGCCGCGCGGGGCGGCGGTCTTGCATCAACGTCACGGCGTCCACCGATGCCAGCGCGGCGACGAGTTGCATGCGCTGCCGCTCGTTGATGATGGGGCGCAAAGGGCCTTTGTTGGAACGGGCGGATTCGTCGGAATTCACGGCCACAATCAGGCGATCGCAGTACGCGCGTGCGTTCGAGAGATAAGCGGCGTGGCCGGCGTGGAAAAGATCGAAGGCTCCACAGGTGAATCCGATAGAGTGCCCGTCTGCGCGCCATTGCCGCACCAGTAGGAGCAGGTCGTCATTGGATAATACCGGGGCCATCATTCTTCCGCGGCGAGAGCCTCGCGGGTTACAGCCGAGGTCCCGGTAACTCCCACGGCTATGGATGCCGCGCGCGAGGCTAATTGCATCGCCTGAAGCAGAGTGCCCCCCGAACTCATCGCGAGAGCGATGGCCGCGAGCACGGTGTCGCCCGCGCCGGTTACGTCGAAGACCTGGCGGCGGATGGAGTCGACATGCTGCTCGCTTGAAGTGGAAAACGCGGTCATGCCGTCGGCGCCTTCGGTGACCAGGACGATGGCGGGGTCCATGGACGCGGCCAGATCTCGACCCGCGGCCAGGGTCGAGTCGTGATTGCGTACCGTCATTCCGGTGAGAAGGCCGAGTTCCAGTCGATTCGGCTTGACGAGAAAGCAGCCCTGATAACGATTGAAATCCGCCCCTTTAGGGTCGACGAAAACCCGGCAGCCCTGGCGATTCGCGAGGCGGATGACGCCGCCGAGCATCGCGGGGGTCAGGAAGCCTTTCGCATAGTCTGAGATGACGATCCCGCCGCACTGCGGCAGCTCCATTGCGACCCAGGCTGTGATTTGATCTCCAAGATGATCCGGCAGCGGCGCCGTTTCTTCTTCGTCGACACGCACCACTTGCTGATTCAGGGCCATGACGCGGGTCTTGGTGGTGGTGGGGCGCGCAGGGTCCTCGATAAGGAAAGCGTTGACGCCATCGAGGGCATCGCGGAGCTGGGCTGCGGCCGGGTCGGATCCGACGACACCGGCAAGCGAGACTTTCGCACCTAATGCAGCCAAGTTCGCCGCGGTGTTCGCAGCGCCACCGGGACGAACGGTGGAGCGCACCTTGCGGACAATGGGGACGGGAGCTTCGGGGGAAAGACGATCGCAGTCACCCCACCAATAGCGATCGAGAATGACATCGCCCAGGACCAGCATGCGGCTGGAGGGAAATTTCTCGATAAGGTGGTGAAGGGACTCCATGCGGAGAGGGGAATCTCCTGATTATAGCGAATACAATAACGCCATCTGGCTTTTCATAGAACTAGACTTAATCGGACTGCGCGTACTCCCGGTTTCAATCCGGCTACTTAATCCCGACGAAAGGAAAATTGTTCCAATGCGATTCGGACTAGTTGGCTGCGGGTACGGACGCCGGCCTTTTCGAAAAGCTGCTGTATGGCGGCTTTAACGGAGCTTTCGGAAATCCCCAGACGTGTCCCGATTTCTTTGTTGCTCAAACCCTCGAAAACTCCGCGAAGCACGTCCTGTTCGCGAGGCGTGAAGCTTTGACGAGGCTGTACTTCAGGCTGCGCTGCGAGTTGCACCACGTCTTTGAGACAACGCTGGTCGATCCAGGTTTCACCGGCGTAAACCTTGCGAATCGCGTCGGCCAGCAAGGAGGGCGAGCTGTGCTTCAGGAAAATCCCGGACGCCCCCTGATTCAGGATCTGCGCGGATTCCGCCGGCGCCATTCCGGCGGTGACGATCAAGACGCGCGGCGAGACGCCTAGGACTCGGACGCGGGTGAGAAATTCGGGGGCTCGCGCTTCCCCGAGATCGTAGTCGAGCAAAACCACATCGATCGGATTTTGTCTAAGAGCTTCGATGGCCTGGTCGATGGAAGCGCAGTGGGCCACCATTTCGAAATCAGGCTCGGCGTCCAGCAGGCGACTCAGGCTCTCGCGAAACAACGTATGATCGTCCAGCAGAAGCAGACGCACTTTCTCGAACCTCCGGCGGCTTGTCATGCGGGGGAACCGGCTCGAACTCGCGGTCGGCCGCCGCTAAGCTGATCGTAAAACAAGATCCGGCGGGCCGCGGTTCGTAGCCGAGATCGCCCCGGAAACCGCGCACCAGGGCTCTCGAAATATAGAGGCCCAGGCCCGTGGATTCGGCGCCGGATTGAAACGGGCGGAACAGGCGGTCCGGATTGGCCACACCAGGGCCGGTGTCTTCCACGCGGACCACCACCCGCTTCGCCTGGGAAGCGGCGGTGATGGCGAGAAGCTTGCGGGGGCTCGATTCCAGGGCGCGCGTCGCGTTCTTGATCAGGTTCAGAAACACCTGGAGCAGGACTTGGCCATCGGCCCACACTTGCGGGAGCGTGGCGGGAATATGCCACTCCACGGCGATGCCGGAGTCGCGCAGCGAGGGCTCGATCACAATTCTCAATTCATCGAGAACCCTTGCCAGGTCGACCCCGTGCATGGTTTGGTTCGCAGACTGGCGCAGTTCCATCGAGGAGATTTTTTCCAGGCCCTCGACAAGTGTTCCGAGAGCGCGATAATCTTCGTTTTCAGCGAAGGCGCGATTCCGGCCGAGGTTGGCGTGGACCACGGCGATGGCTCCGCAAAGATTGCGAATCTCGTGACAAACGGTGGCGACAACGATTCTCGATCCGGCCATGAACTGCTGGAGGCTGGATTCTTCGCGATCGCGAAGATCCTGCGAGACGTCGAGGACCACAGCCGCCAGGCGGGGGCCGGAACGGGTGCGATAGGTGGAGAACCAGGCGTTCGACAGGAAGACTTCTCCGTTGCGTCGCCGGCCGCGGCCTTCCACCTCCGTACGGAATTGCGGGGAACGGTCTGTCAGGGCGGGGACGCTGCCGAGAGCGGGAAGATAATTCGCGATACGCTCGCCGGCTACGCTGCCGGTTTCGAAGCCAAGCATATCATTGGCAGCTTTATTGGCGAGAAGAACGCGGCCATCCGCATCGCACGTGAAAATGGCGGCAGGGCTGCTTTCCACCAGGACTTTCAACTGCTCCTCGGCGTCGCGGCGGAGGTCCATTTCGGTTTCGATTTCCTTCAGATGCTGGAGCGCGAGCTGGCGGCGGCGGGCGGATTCGAAAACAAATAATCCGGCGCCGAAGAATGCGGCGAAAACCATGATCACCCGGGGAATACCCTCACTCATCACGAAAGGAAAAGGGTCCAGCAGTTCAACCAAGGTGGTGCACAGGGCGGCGACGAGGGCTATCTGCCAACGCGCCAATTGCGCCCCCACCATCAGCATCGGGAACAGGTAGAGAAAGCCGAGCGAAACGTTGGTTTCGACTCTCCAGTCGATCAGCGCGAGAAGCGCGATCAGGAGAGCGGCGCGAACCAGGACGGCGGAACGACTCGCGGATGAGAAGTAGCGCAACTGGTGCTCTTGACTACCATTCTAACATCGGATGGCAATTCCTAATCGCCGTGATCGGAGACGGGGAGCCGGGACGGGGCTTGCCCTTCGGGCGACCGCATCCTGACCAGGTGCATGAGGACGCCGATCAGAAACGCCAAACCGCTGTATGTAAAGTACAGCAAATGCATGGGCATAGTGGCAACCGCAAAGCCCCAGCCGCGGCGGGCGGCGAAGAATCGCCACAAAGCTTTTTGAAGGAACAGCGTCGCCAGAACGAACGTCGCGAAGATGATGAGCAGCGTCGGATGTTCCGCCGAGGCGGTCAACGATACGATCGCCATACCGGTGAACAGCACCGAAAAACGTTCCCGATAGCAGAGATTCAGATCGTTGGGAAGCCTGTTTTCGCGAAGAATCAAGCGCGTCCAGGGCAGGGCGCGATCGAAAATATCGGTCTTGATCAGACGCGAAAGGGACCACTTTTTCAAATGCTTGACGCGAATCAGTGGATCGAGAGCCAAGCGGCGGCAGGCGGCGACCATTCGGGCGCCGAGTTCGATGTCCTCAATGCAAGGGCGGGAATAACGTTCGTCGAAGCCGCCGAATTCGAGCATTACCGATCGCCGGATACCGCCGCACGCGCTCCAGAAAGTGCTGGCACTGGGCTTGGCGCGCTGGTGAAAATAGCATCCCATCAGATTCTTGTACTGCGAGATGAATCCGCCGTCGGAAGGGGACTCGTCATACGACCCCATTACGGCATCCAATAGCGGCTCCGCTTCGAAACGGCGAACAATTCTATCCAGGGTATCGGGATGGACGCAAACGTCCGCGTCCAGGAAGAAAAGAAGATCCGCTACAGCGGCGCGGGCACCCAGATTGCGCGCTACCGAAGGCCCCACCGGCGCGCCAGTGGAAATGACCTCAAACCCAAAGGAGCGGGCTACGTTGCCGGAACCATCGGTTGAACCATCGTCGATGACGATGCAGTCGAACTGTGTGAATGTCGAATCGCGCAAGGCGGTCAGACACTGGGTAAGAGTTCCGGCCGCATTCCGGACGGGCACAATCACGGTGATGGAAACAACTGGCAAACTTATAAAGCCCCTCTATTATGTGAAAGTTGCTGGATCCGAAGGGAAAGAATCCCGTTCCGGACGCGCCGGGCGAAAACCCGCGACAGGTTCATGAATTTCGAGCGCCCTCCGGAACGCCGCCCCGCACGAGGCTATGAGTCGATACTGACTCGGCCTAGTATAAACGAATTTAGGCTTTCTAAACAACAAAATTCGTCACAAACGTAATGTGGTACTTTCGATATTCGTTCGCGCGAATGCCATCAAGCAAGAAACATCTCCTGTCTTGGGTTTTAGGTGAATCCGCCGCTTAATCGACCCGAGGGGCGAACCGCCCAAGTAATTGCAAAACAAGCGGTTATATCCATAAATGGGCCCGCGGTTCTAAAACGGTCAAACGGATAAGAGGATTGGCGTGCCGGGCCGGTAGATAAGGTCCGGGGATTACTCAGAAGACGGGTGGTACGCTCTAGGGTTTTCGGCAGGCCCACGGTGAAACGACAGGGAGCAATCGAGTCAATTAGTACAGAGGCCTAACGAAGGTGAAGGAAAGAAGCGTCGGCGGTAAAGTAATTGCGCGTCTGGCAAACCGGACACAAAAACAGAGGCGGGAGGAAACGGCGGCGCTGGACGCAACGCGCGATTTCGAGATACTCCGACGGACTTGCAGAGCCGCAGCGGATGCACACGTTTGACGCTGTGATGGAGCTGAGGTCCTCCTCGGGCGAGAACTCCCCGAAATAGTAAGCCCAGCCATAGACGCTGGTGCGAGATCCGAACCAGCGGTCGAGCAGACGGAGCGAATAGACGAGGATCCGTATCGCGCTCTCCCGGCCATTCGCGAACAGCCATAGCTTGCGGGGCGGCCTGCCGGGCCAATTGCGGCGATTGAGAAACGAAAACGACGTGCATAGCACGCGCGTGACCGCCACGTTGAGGCCGGTGGCCGCGCCGATGAGCCGCGGGACTTCGTGGACATCCGAGATTTGATTGACGTGTCCTCCTCCGCGGGCCAGCCAGCGATAAACCCGATCGGTGAAGGTGGAGGAATCCGGAATCGCGATGAAGACGAAGGCTCCAGGCGCCAGCACACGCCCGATCTCGGAGATACAGGCGCCGAGATTGTCGAAGTGCTCCAGGCTGTGGTTGGAAACGATAGCGTGCACGGTTCGATCGGCGAACGGCAGAGCGGCGGCCGACGCCATCACGAAATCCTTCGGCGCGGGCCGCGGGGTCTCGAGATCGACGCGGATGACGTTGAGCGGATAAATGGATGCGTCGAAGCTTCCGCGATTGCAGCCTAGATCGAGGACGATAGACCCTGGCGGAAGCTTGCGGAGAATTTCATGCACGTCACATTAGTATGGCGGCTTAGAACGCCAGGATGCGTTCGGCTTCCTGGGCGATTGTATCGACCTGCGGCAGGATCTCGGATTCAAGAATAGGGTGATAACCAACCCAGGTATCGAGGGCCGCGACGCGTCCGATGGGGGCGTCAAGCGAGGTGAACAGCTCATTCGCCAGCCTGGCTGAAATCTCGGCGCCGAAACCGAAGGACAGCACATCTTCGTGCGCGATAACCACGCGGCTGGTTTTTTCTACGGAGGCGCGGATGGCGTTCCAATCGTACGGGGCTAGCGTGCGCAGATCCAGAATTTCGATCGTCGTGCCGGGGCGGCGCTGCTCGATCTGGGCCGCCGCCTGCATCGACTTCTGCACCAGGGCCCCGTAAGTAACGATCGTCAAATTGGCGCCGGGCTTCACGATTCTGGCTTTTCCGAAAGGAACGGTGTAATCGGCACCGGGATGCGGGGAGCGGTTGTAAGGCTCGCGATAAAGGCGCTTGTGTTCGAGGAACAGCACGGGATCGTCGCAGCGGATCGCGGTGCGAAGCAGTCCGCAGGCGTCGAGCGCATTCGACGGAAACACGACACGCAGGCCGGGGATATGGGTGAAGATGGACTCGCCGCATTGGCTGTGATAGATCGCTCCGCCGTTCAGGTAGCCGCCGATGGCGACGCGCACCACCATGGGACATGAGAACGTGTTGTTGGAGCGCCAGCGCATGGTGGCCAGCTCATCGCGAAGCTGCATCATAGCGGGCCAGATGTAGTCGAAGAATTGAATCTCGGGAATCGGCTTCATGCCGCGAGTCGACATGCCGATAGCGCGTCCGATAATGCCGGCCTCGGCGAGAGGCGCATTGAAGCAGCGCTCCGGTCCGAACACGATTTGCAGGCCTTGTGTCGCCTTGAAAACGCCACCCTTGCCTTTGACTTCCGACAGATTCGCGGCGCGGCTGGCGTCGGCCACGTCCTCGCCAAACACGACAATCATCGGATTCCGGCGCATCTCCTCATGCATGGTGAGATTGATGGAATCGACCATGGTGCGGGGATCGCCGTTAAGCTGCGGCTCGGCCGCGAACTCGGCGGAGGTGGGATCTATTCGATCTGAATAGAGATAGCGGAGGGCCGACCCTTTGGCGGGCGGCTCGGCTTTCAGGGCGCGATCGGTGGCTTCCTGAACTTCGAGGTCCACCTCATGGGTGAGGGTTTCTACGCCGTGGCGATCGATGACCCCTTCTGCCACCAGCCATTCCGGGAACCGCACCACCGAATCGCGAAGAGCCTCTTCGGCCCGCTCGGCTTTGGTCTTGTAGAGCTTTTCGTCATCGGAGAGGGAGTGCGAATAGGGCCGGATGCAGGTGGCATGAACCATGACGGGCGTCTGATTCTCGCGGCACCAGGCAACCGCTTCGGTCATGGTGGCATAGGACGCCATGAAATCGGTCCCATCGCAACGGAACACTTTGAGACCCGGGAACCCGGCGACCAGTTTTGAGATACTGCCGCCGGCGGTCTGTCTTCTCGACCGGAACAGAAATCGCATAGCCGTTGTCTTCGACCAGGTAAATAACGGGCAACTTTTCGATGCACGCAATGTTGAGCGATTCCCAGAACTCGCCTTCGCTGGTGGCCCCGTCGCCGGTGGTTACCAGCGTAACGGCGTCGGATTCGGGATCCAGGCGCCGGTTGGCATCGGCGCATCCGACGGCTTGCAGAAACTGTGTGCCGGTGGGCGAAGACACGCTGACAATGTTCAGCCGCTTCGATCCCCAATGCGAGGGCATCTGGCGCCCCCCTGAAGCGGGATCGGAAGCCGCTCCGACTGCACCTTCCAGCATTTCGTCGGTGGTGACGCCGAGCGCAAGGCACAGCGCGCGGTCGCGGTAATAGAGATAGAACCAGTCATGCGAGGCGCGCAGCGCGAAGCCAGCCGCGGCCGCGATGGCTTCGTGTCCCGCGCCGCTGATCTGGAAAAAGATCTTATTCTGGCGCTTGAGCAGGATCTCGCGATCGTCGATCCGGCGCGAAAGGTACATCGTCCGGTACGCCTTGATCAGTTCTTCCCTGGTGAGGGTTTTGAGGAGCGCCTCATCTTGGGCTGTTTGGGTGGTTGTGCTGGTCAGCATGTTCGCCGCTCTCAGTTTATCAGGCGGAGCAAGCTTGCGGAGAGAGAGCGTTGGTACTAGTGCTTAGCCCCGCAAGTTGATAGAATTATGGTTCCAACGCGAGCTGGAAAATTCACTTTTCAAAGAACAGGAACGAATCATGGCGGTTACTGGTGCGGGTCTCGAAGGGATTGTCGCTGCGGAGTCCAGAATCTGTTATATCGACGGCGATGCAGGCATTCTGAGCTATCAGGGATTCAACATCCATGAGCTGGCGGGGAAAGCTACGTTTGAAGAAGTCATTTACCTGCTATGGAATGGACGTTTACCGAAGCAAGCGGAACTGGATGAGCTGAAGGCGGCGCTGGTGGCGAGCCGCAGCTTGGCTCCGGAGGTGGTTGCGTTCATCCAGGGCGCAGCGAAGGCGCTGCCGATGGATATGCTGCGCACGGCGGTGTCCATGCTGTCCCTGTACGATCCCATCAGCCGGGACATGTCGCCCGAGGCGAATCAGAAGAAGGCCATCAAGCTGATGGCGCAGACATCGACCATCGTGACGACTTTCGAGCGGCTGCGCACGGGAAAACCGGTGGTGGAAGGCGACGCGAAACTCGGTTTCGCGGCGAACTTCCTATACATGCTAACCGGGAACAAGCCGGACGAAGTGATGGAGAAAGCCTTCGACATCGCGTTGATCCTGCATGCGGATCATGAGCTGAACGCATCGACGTTTGCCGCTCGCGTAGTGGCGGCGACGCTGTCGGATATTTATTCGGCGGTGACGGCGGGAATCGGAGCGCTGAAGGGTCCGCTGCACGGCGGGGCTAATGAAGATGTGATTAAGATGCTGCTCGAAGCCGGGTCGGCGGATAAGGCCATCGAGCATGTGAAGTACCGGCTCGCGAATAAAATTAAGGTTCCGGGCTTTGGGCATCGCGTGTATCACACCACCGATCCGAGGGCCACGCACCTGAAGGAGCTGTCGCAGGAAATCGGCAAGCGGACCGGGCATGTCGACCTTTATGAGACTTCGATGCAGATCGAAAAATTCATGAAGGACACGAAGAATCTGAATGCGAATGTCGATTTCTACTCGGCGTCGACGTATTATTCGCTGGGGATTCCAATTGATCTGTTTACTCCGATTTTCGCGGTGAGCCGCATGTCGGGCTGGACGGCGCACGTGCTGGAGCAGTACACCAATAACCGCTTGATCCGCCCGCGCGCGGACTACACGGGCCTGCCGGTGGGGCAGACCTATGTGGAGATCGGCGCACGATAGATCGTGTACGATCTTATCCTTTTTCAGAAATAATCTGGATGCGATTGCGAAGCGGCTCGCGGATCGCGGATTCAAGCTGGATGTCGAGGCGTTCCGCGAGATGGACTTGGCACGCCGGGCTGCGGTCACTGAATCCGAGCAGCTGAAGGCTCAAAAAAACGCGGAGTCGCAAGAAATCGGGAAGCTGCGCAAAGCGGGTCAGGATGCGACTGAACGGCAGCAGCGAGTACGCGAAATCGGCGAACAGATAAGCGCGCTGGATCAGAAGGCTGCGGAACTCGACGAGGCATTTCGCACCATGATGGCGGGGGTGCCGAATACTCCGCACGAATCGGTGCCCACCGGCAAAAGCGCCGATGACAATGTCGAGGTTCGTCGTTGGGGCACACCCCCGAGATTCGATTTCGAGCCCAAGCCGCATTGGGACTTGGGCCCGGAGCTGGGAATCCTGGATTTCGAGCGAGCTGCGAAAATAACGGGAGCCCGGTTCGCCGTGTATTGGGACCTGGGCGCCAAGCTCGAACGCGCGCTGATGAATTTCATGCTCGACGTGCATACGCAGGAGCATGGATATCGCGAAGTTCTGCCTCCGTTCATGGTCAATTCTGCCAGCCTATACGGGACCGGACAGTTGCCCAAGTTCGAAGCAGATCTTTTCAAGCTGCAAGGCACGGATTATTACCTGGTCCCGACGGCTGAGGTTCCGGTGACGAATCTTTTTCGGGACGAGACGCTGGACGCGGATTCCCTGCCCGTTTCGCTGTGCGCCTACACCCCATGTTTCCGCAGCGAGGCCGGATCTTATGGCCGCGATGTGCGCGGGATCATACGGCAACATCAGTTCCAGAAAGTGGAGCTGGTGAAGTTTGCGAATCCCGAAACGTCGTACGACCAGTTGGATAAGCTGACCGCGGACGCACAGGACATTTTGGAGCGGCTGGGACTGCCGTATCGCACCGTGGTCCTGTGTACCGGCGACATGGGGCCGTCTTCGGCCAAGACCTACGACATCGAGGTGTGGCTGCCGGGGCAGAACGGGTACAAAGAGATTTCTTCGTGCTCGAATTACGAGGCTTATCAAGCCCGGCGCGCGTCGATCCGGACGCGATCGGGGAAGAAGAGCGAGTATGTCCACACGCTGAACGGCAGTGGACTCGCGATCGGGCGGACGTGGGTCGCCATCATCGAGAATTTCCAGCAGGCCGATGGAAGCGTAGTGGTGCCTGAAGCGCTACGCCCTTATCTCGGCGTCGATGTGATCCGGGCTGCATCACGCGGATAATTTTTTTCCTTGCCGGCCTTCGCCCGCGGTGAATTTCGTCGCCCCGGCGACGGTCTCTCCGGTCGCTACTACTTCTTGGCCGCGCCGAAATTCATTGCGCATAGCCGAATCCTGGTCGCGTCCCCATTGCTCATAGACAGATAGTCGGTCAGAGCGCATGCATTGCTGCGGAAAGGCAGAGAGGGTTTGCGCGAGCTCCAGTGCGCGATCCAGGGCGTAGCCGGTTTCGGTCATGCGATTCACCAGACCCATTCGCCAGGCTTCTTCACCTGAAACGCCGCGCCCCGTCAGGATCAGATCGAGAGCGTTGCTTTGCCCGATCAAACGGGGAAGCCGGACCGTGCCTCCATCAACCAGCGGAACGCCGAAACGGCGGCAGAAGACTCCGAGCACCGCATCTCTCGATGCGACGCGCAGGTCGCACCATAAGGCAAGCTCCAGGCCGCCCGCGACCGCATAGCCTTCGATCGCGGCAATCACCGGTTTCGAGAGCAGCATTCGCGTGGGCCCCATGGGACCGTCGCCATCGTCCGACATTGAATTCCCCTGGCCTTCCGAGAGAGCCTTCAGATCCGCGCCGGCGCAGAAATGGCCGCCCGCTCCGGTCAGAATGGCGACATCGAGCCCGGCATCGGCGTCGAATTGGCGAAACAGCGCGGCAAGCTGCCCGGCGGTTTCTCGATCTACAGCGTTGCGCGCGTGGATGCGATCGATGGTGACAATGGCAATTCGATCTCTCGTCGCGAAGTGAACCGGCATGGCTGCATTCTCACACAAAGTGATATTCTGTGGGTTTCAATGGCGTCTCAAATCCCATCGCTGCCGCCAGCTTGCGCGCAATTGTATCGAGACGCTACAACTGGCGACGCCGGGCGCGGCGGCCATCCAAAACGCTACGCAACAGTTCCGCTCGATCGAGGGGAAGATCCGGTTTGACTTCGGGACCAGCTCGCTGATCACGAATCCGCTGACCCAGGAGCGTATGCTGCTGGATCATCTCAAGCAGGAAGTGCGGATCTTCACAACTCCGCCCGCAATGCCGGCGATTCCGGGCATGCCGCAAACTCCACAGATGCCCAGGCCGCCGGTGCTCGGGATGCCGTCTATGGGAGCGTACACGTCAGCGGCTGCGCAGAAGATGAACATGGTCAACCTCGGGAAATCGATAGTGGAGGGGCTGGAAGCCGAGGGCGTGCGTTACATGTTCCAGGCGCTGAACCCGCTGAAGCCGCCGTCGATTGCAAGTCTGGAGGTCTGGACCAGCACCAAGTTGAAGCTGCCGGTATTGACTACAATGATCGGCGAGTTCGGTCAGCGCATTAACCGTTGCAAGTGCACGGCGATGCAGCCTCCCGCATCGCTGTTTCAGATTCCGCCGGGATATAAAATTGTCCCGCCGGAGGCGCCGTCGCTGTCCACGTTGCCGGTCCCGAAAGTACCCGCGGTTCCGACCACTGCCGCGCTCCCATTGATGCCGCAGGCGCCGGCGATGCCCCAGGCCCCTACGCTTCCGCAGGCTCCGAGTTTGCCCACCGCTCCGGCGCCTCCGCCGGTTCCTGCGCCTCCATCGACGGCGCTGCCCTCTACACCGAATTTGCCATCGGCTCCGACCTTGCCATCGACGCCTTCGGTTCCATCACCAACCTCACCCGCCGTTCCCAAACTGCCGAAGTTTTAGAAGTTATCGAACCACTCTGGAGACGCAGTGGAAGCTGGCCAGGTAATCTTTCAGGAAGACCGGCGGCGCGCCTTTCAATTCCAGTTGAAAGGGCAGAGTGAGTGTCTTGCCGTTATCTAGACGAGTCGGCTGATTTGATTTACCCTGCCGCGGCACCCATGACAACTGATATCCGGTTCCCGAAGGGGGATACGAATCGGCGTCTCCGAAGAACCGGAAAGCGGCCCATAGCCCGTCGTAGGTGATGTATCCGAACTCGGTGCCGCCCGCGTTGCCGGATAGCGCGGCTTTCTGGACGGATGTGCCCGGCCAAGTGAAGTCCTGGGATTGGCCGCCAGCGGGCCCCGACTTCAGAACCTGGCCGTCCAGGCTCAGGGTGACGCTTTTCAGCCCCTCGAAGGGAAGGGCTCGCATACTGTAGGTCAAGCTGGGAGCCTGAGCGCCATTCTTGTAGAGAGCGCCGCTGAAAGCCATCGCACGGTTGAAAAACGTGAGAAATTCCGGTGAAACCTTGCTGCCCGGTTTCGCCACATATTGATTCCCTTGCTTGTCGACCAGACTCTTCAGAGTGTTCTCGTAGAACTGAGGCAGCTTTCCGTCACCAGGGCGCAATACCGAGTTCAGTTCATCCAGGGTGGCGTCAGGGGCTTTAGTTTCGAAGGGATATTTCTTGAGCAGTTGATTGAATGCGTCGCACATGCCCGCACCGGCCGAGTTGATTTGAGCCGGGCCCAAGCCGCCCAGCAGCGCCTGCGCCTGCGTAATGGGCTCCAGCATCAGGCGCTTCGTGTTGCCATCCACGATGCCGCCTTCGGGGTCGATGGGGAACGATCCCGTGATCGCCCTGGTTGCATTGATAGCCGCGTCGGCTGCGTCCATCGTCGATTTTATGGCGTCGTCCTTCTGTGGACTGGTGTTCTTGACCAGGCGATCGATCGCGGTTTGAAGATTTGCCAGCGCGCCAATATACCCGGTGTTCGCGCCTTGCACATATTGATTCGCGCAGTTCGGCGGAGTTACCGTCAGGACCGGCTTATAAGGCGCGGTAATGTCGTCAGTCGCGACCGAGATGTTTACAGACGCCAGACAGAAAAGCGCCAACAGGTAGGACTGATTGCCAGATAACTGAGTCAGCTTCGTCGACGCATCCTGAAGGCTGTGATACGGCGCGAGGTGCGAATTTACTAAGTATTGACGCCAATTCCCGATGAAATCCTTGTGATACCGGTCCCTGAGTTGCGGACCGAGCAGGCTGAGGTCGAGAGACCCGTTATCGTCGCCCAACACCCATGGCTCGCCTTGAATTCGCGAGACATGCGCGATCAGATCGTTGACATATTTCCACCCATCGAGTGAAAAGGCTCCGGCGACATCTTTGTCGTTAACCTCGAAGTTCGCCGAGCCAGGGTACTTTTTGTTGAAATTCACCGGCGGGTTGTGATTCACCGCATCCGTGATCATGTTCTGATACAGGCGGTCAACCGCGTTGAACTGCTTCAGATAGACGCGCCCCTGCGTGACCCCTTGCATATCGGTGTTGGGCGGATCGTAGGGATTGTGATGAGGAATCGGCAGCTCACGCGCGTAAAAATCGAATTGCAAGTGCGCCAGATCCTGCCGAGCCTGATCCACATTGCGGCCGGCCTGCCACTTTTCCATCAGGACGGGTGTCAGGAATTCTGCCGTGCTTTTTTCAGGATTACTGGTAGTGATCAGATACGCGCGGAGGTCGGCGTAAGTGGAACCATACGGATATTTCGGATCAGGCGCGGAAGGTAACTGATGCAGCAGATTGTCCAGCGCCTGCTGCGTCTCGCCGAACATCACTTGTTTGAAATTATCGAAGTAAAGCGCCCGCGCGCTGGGATAAAGATCGTGGCCGACATACAGGCCCCAGCGCATGCTCCAGGGCGCACCGTCGCGCTCATAATCGGACAGGCGGTTAACGGTGCCGCGGATGGCCTCCAGCTTTTCGAGCGTGTCGAGAGAGGCGACGTCGTTCGAGGATCGGCTGCGCTCGGCTTGCCCGATTCCGCGAACGGCATCCGCGAGGCTCGATTCGAGGGCGCGATTGCGGAAGAAGGAGACCGTCATTCCTACAGCCCACAACACGCACAACACCGCGGCGGAAGCGGCCAGGACCCGGCGGGCCAGCTCGGTGCGAAGACTGTGGCCGCTGGCGCCCATCGCGGCACGATCGCGCAGCACGACATCGCTGAAGAGATGGCCCAGGAATACCCATTGAGGAATGCGGCGGGTACGGGCAGGATCGTTGATGGGATCGTCGATAACGGGAGCGCGTTCGGTGAAGAACCCAGTGGCTGCGCGGCGAACCGGCGGTGCGGCGGCTCGCGCGGCGGGCGCCGAATCGGTGACCACGATGGGCCGAACGCCGGAGAAGTAGAACCCGCGCAGAAACGGATTCGCGCGAAGCTGGCTGGGACGTCCCAGATCGACCAGGAACCGCACGGCGGAGTTGCGCATCTTGCGAAACTCGCGCGGAAATTCGTAGACCGGAGGAAGCTTGTTGGGGTCGTGCTCCCGAGCCAGAAACGGCGGACGCTTGTCGCACAAGGCGCGAAACAGGCCGTCGAAGGCGGCCGTCAGGCGACGCGATTCCTCCTCGGCATAGACGCCGCCTTGTTCCCGATCGCTCAACAGGGGAAGCGTCACTCCTAGGACCTGCGTGGCCTCTTCGTCGGTCAAATTCGCGACGAAATCCGTAAAATAGCCGAGCCGGTCCAGCTTGCTGAACAGCACATAGACCGGCAGCCGAATGCCCAGCGTCTGCGAAATTTCGCCTAAGCGCGTCCGCAGATTGCGAGCGGCTAAAGTAAGCGCCTCGGTCGCGTCCGCACGCAAGAACGTATCTGAGTCGATGCAGACAATCGCGCCCCGCGGAGCCTGCGGCTTCCGGTTGAAAATCCGGCTCCGCGAAGGATTCATCCGCTTCATCAGCGTGATCCAGCGTCCGGGATCGTCCAGCATTCTGCCGCCAGGCTCGACGAAAACCGATTTCTGCGCCAGCCAGATATTCACAGGACGCGTAGAGATAATCGCGTTGTCCTGATAAACCTGGCCTGCCAGCAGATCCGGCTCGACTCCAGAATGGACGAAGATACTGGTTTTGGCGGCGCTGTCCGCGCCGACCAGAAAGAACACCGGAAAATCCGCCAGCTTCGGTTTCCTTCCCCAGACTCGGACTGCGCCAGGCGCGTTTCGGCATCCTTGACGAAAGAATCGATCTCCTTGTCAGCGGCGCCGACGGTTTCGCCGCGCTCCCGGGCGGCAGCCTCCGCCTTTTTCCTTTCGCGCCGCTGACGCAGGCCGAGGACCACCGCAAACGCCGTCATCACTAACGCGATCAGGACGACGCGCACGATCATCTCCGCTGCGCCGGAGAGATGCAACATGGAGGTGACGACCCAGGAAATTCCCAGGAACACCGCCATCATGACGGCCGAAATCAGATAGTAGCCGTAAGGGCCGCCCATACCTTAGTGAGGCCCCACTCTCAGAATCGCGGAGCAAAGTGAGGAGGTGGCGCAGCGGTTTTCCATCGAGCTCACTTCCGTGCTCAAGGAGATTCGATACGACGCATAGAGCAAAATGACTCCGGCGACGCAAGCTGCGGCAAGGATCGACAGGCGGCGCAGCCACGGGTCGGCACGCAGAGGCGCCAACTCGTCGGGCAGCATCCAACTCGGGGACAAATCGCCGGAGCTTCCACGGATTCGCTTGATCTTATCGGCGGCGTGGCCCATCAGTGCGCGCAGGTCGCCCTTCGAGGTAATGCTGTACTTGCCTAGATACCCAAGCAGCACGCATAGCGAGTAGACTTCGAGCAAGTCCGCCAGGTCGGGTGAGTCGCGGCGCCCCAGCAGCAGTTCGAGATTCTCGAAGAACGTCTCGCCGGCTACGTGACGGCCGAACATTTCTTCCTGGAGCGGCTTGCGCACCCATTCATTGAATACCGGCTTGCGCAGATTGAGAATCGATTCATCCAGGAAAGCGACCACCGCGAAAATCCCGAGTTGAATATCTTCGTCGGTGTAGCCGCGGGCTTTCGCGCTCTGCTGAGCGGTGCGGATCGCTTGCAGAACCTGGCTGCGAAACACCTCGGCGTCGCTCACGTCCTGCCGATTGGAGCGCAGGCGCACAATGGCGGTGAGCACCTCCTGAAAATACAGGGCGAGGTTCTCCGCGGCGGGCGCGGCGGGTTCCTGCGTGTTCGCCACCGAACGTCCTTTCCTTCTCTAAGACTCCAGAATCACCGGCAACTCGATCTCCGGATCGGGCAACTCGCCGGGGATATAGACCCCAAGCTCGCGAGTCTTCACCATATGCTCCCAACAGGGCCCGGACTTGTCAATCGCGAAGTACTGGTATTCGATCTTGGGCGACAAAGACGGAGGCGGAACTTGAATATGCGAGAGCTTAAGACCCGGCAAGGCCCGTTCGATCAGCTTGGGAATGAACAGGCGCGAGCAAATCTTCACCAGTCGGGGCGTGCGTTCGATCAAGTCCGCTTCACCGATCTTCGATCGAATGCCGAAAATCCAGCGTGAACGGTTGAGGACCCGTTCGTCGGTAATGCCGCCTTCCCACAAATAGTTCCCTGCCGGTGCCAGCGCGATCTGTACGCAGTTGCTGGGGACGATCAGTTCCAGGTGCGTGCGGATGTGCTTGTCGAGGGCCTCGAAGCATTCCGCGAGACGCAGATGGTCGTAAAGCGGCAGCGTGTTGGGATGCGATTCCAGGCTGAAGGTGCACAACGCGCCAGCCAACCGGGAAAGCTCTACGAACAACTCTTCGGGATGCGCGCGTTTCGAGACGCAAAGATGCCGCAGCGGCGCGAGGCTCGAGTTGATGCAATGCAAGAACCACGCATTGGCGATTCCCTCGGCGGAGAATCCGGAGACGGTGTTGCTTCCCAGGTCCTTGGGCCGCGCGACAGTCGCACACTTCTCGTCGAGAACCGAGATCAGGCGCCGCAGCATCGCCATTAGCGGCGGAGTCGCGCTGATCTGAAGCGCGGGCGGAACGAAGCGTTCGTCGAAGATGAATTGGCCGGAGCCGTGGCGTTTCACGCGGCCGAGTGGCAGGACTGCCAAGCCGTCATCCGGTTCACCTGTGATCAGAAACTTTATGTTCTTGCGGCCCAACTGGATGAACTTCACATCGCGGCCGGTATTTTCATCGGGCAGCGGTTTTTCCTCGGCGATATAGCGGACCGGCATGCTGCGCTCGGCTTCGGTAAGAGCGCAGTTAAACCCTTCGCCGCGGCGCTCCGGGACCGCCAGGTAGAAGTCGAGGCTATCCTGCATCGGTGGAAATAAATCGGCGATCGCGCGCGGAGCCGGCAATTCGTCGAATTCCGGCGCGTGAAAGCTGAGCCCATCGGCGAATAGCCCGCGGGCGTGGACCAGCGCCAGCGTCCCGTTGCGCAGCGCTTCCGCGTCCAACTCATAGCCGCTGAAGCCGAAAGGGGAAAACCAAAGGCTGGTGGTGGTCGAGTGGACCGAATCCTCGAAGTACCGGTTTTGGGCCTGAAAGTGGTGCGGGCCCAGATACATTCCTTCAGACCAGACGACCCGGGAAAGGTTCTTCATCGTCGTTTGCAGAGGCTGTTGACTTCGAGTCCCAAGTTGGCATCATCATACTACAGCGCCCGGATTTTCTACAATGACGCTGTAAGCTTTCATGAGCTTCTACTTGAAATACACGTTGGACCGGCTGATCGCGGATGGCGAGACGAAGACGTTTCGGGCCAAGGAGAACGCGACCGGAAGAATCGTGTTTCTGCATCTATTTAATCCCGAGGGTAAGGCGCTGCTCGCGACACTGGCCACGCAAGTCGCCAAGAATCCATTGATTGCGCCACTGATCGAGCTTGGAGAGTTCGCAGGCAGCCCATTTGCCGTGACCGAGCCGATCGAACCGTTTACCAGTCTGCGGTCGTGGTTGATCGGCAAGGGAGCGACGCCGCCCCCGGCCCAACCCGACGCGTTCGAGCAGCTTTTCGGGCAACCGATGTATTCCGATCAGCCGCCATCGAAACCCGCGCCGCAAGTGAGCGACGAGTTCACCAGGATGTTCGGTGCCCCTCCGCCGCCATCGACGGCGAAGCCAGCCGAGCCCGGAGAGTTCACCCGGCTGTTCGGCGATAAACCCGGCAAGGTGGAGCAAAAGCCACAGACCGGAGAGTTTACCCGCCTGTTCCAATCTGGCGCAGAACCGAAGCCAACCGCCCCGCTAGCCAGAGCTCCAGAGCCCGACGAGTTTGAGAAATCATTCGGAAATGCGCCTCTTCCAGTTCGAAAAGAGAATCCGCTGCCTCCCGGAGCCAACCCGAATTTCGATGCGACCCTCCCCACCGGCAAGTTCGCGCAATTCTTCGGATCGGGACCATCGGGTGAGGCGATCAACATCGAAGAGGAACAAGCTCGCGCCGCCAGGCGAGCCGTCCCCGAAAGTCGGCCTTTTCAGGCCCCCGGCGAGTTCACGCGTGTATTCGGTCCGCAGGCGGGACGCACACCGGGAGCGGCTCCGCCGGTACCGCCGCCAACCAGTATCGGCCCTGCTCCGGGGGGATCAGCCTCTGGCCTGTTTGCGGTTCCGGCAGGTCCCCCGCCAGTTCCTCGCACTTCCGCGGATAAACCGAAAACACTGAGTCCTGGAGAATATACCAGGCTGACGGCGGTGCCCAAGCTTGATCCCAACCGGGGACCGGATCCTTTACCGCCGCCCTCCAGTTCGAAGCGCGGCTGGATTATCGGACTCGCGATCGGTATACCGGTTCTGATTCTGATCGTCTATTTGATCGTGTCGCAGCTCATGCATCGCTAACCTTGCGATTCCGGCAGCAGGACGATCAATTCCGCCTGCGCGCCTTCAAAATCGCCGGGGATGTAAGCCGCGATGTTGCGCGCGCGTCCGATTGCTTCCCATGCCAAACCGGCTTGATTCAGGCTGAAATATTGATGATTCAGCTTGATAGGAATCGTCGTAGGCGGCGACATCACGTGAGTCAGTTGAAGCCCGGGCAGCGCCTGACGGATCAGGTGCTCAATGTGGCTCGCCGAGCACACCTTGATTAAATGCGGGGCCTTCTGGATCAGCTCGCCTTCGTTCATGTCCGCCTGAATCGCCAGGAACATGCGCGTATTTTCGAGGAAACGGTCTTCGAAGATGGATGCAGCGTAGATCGACGGGCGGATCAGCTTCAGCGGAAGTGAAACGAAGTTGCTCGGAATCACGGTTTCGAGCAGGTGACGCAACTTCTCGTCCAGTTCCGTGAAGCATTCGCCCAGGTGCTCATGATCGTACATGGGCAGGTCGCGCGACTGGATTTTCAATGAAAAAGTGGTCAGCGTGGACGCCAAGCCGAGCAGCATGGAAAACAATTCTTCGGGATGGCCGTGCTTGGTTTCGAATAGATGGCGCAGATGCGGGAAGTGCAGATTAATCGTGTAGAGAAGCCAAAAATTCGCGATATCAGCCGTGGTGAACTCGGCCAGGCTCTGATTCTTCTGGCGGCGCATGCCGGCGAGAATCCCGCTCTTCGCCGACAAAATTTCCACCATCCGGCGGGCGATGGATACCAGGTAATCGTTCGCCGCGAAATCAAGCAGCGGCGGTGCGAATTTCGGATCGAGCTGAAACGTATCGCCGGAGGTCCGCTCGACCCGCGCCACCGGCATCGTGACCGTGCCGCCCCTCGGCTCGCCTTCCACCAGCAGGCGAAAATTCTTGCGCGCGAGTTGAACGGGCTTCTCGGTCGCGCCCGTATTCTCATCGCGGAACGAAGCGGTCTCCGCGAGAAAGCGCGTATCCATCCCGCGATCCCGCATGGAAAGATTCACGCCGCTGACGCGGTGATTCGGGATGGCGAGATGAATATCAATGGTTTTCTGATCGGGATCGAAGTACCCGGCCAGCGGTTTCGGAGCAGGCGCGGGATCGGATTCGGGAATATCGAAGAGCAGGCCGTCGGCGAAGAGGCCGGAGGCTTCATGAATCGCGAAAGCTCCACCGGCCAGCGCTTCATGATTGATCTTCAGACGGCTGAATCCCCAAGGACGGAATTGCAAGGCTTCGGTGCGGAATTGCAGCACGCTCTCGATGAACCGGTCCTGGATTTGCAGATGCTGGGGACTCAAGAAAGTTCCCTTGGACCAGATCACCGGCTGAAGAATGCGCATGACGAGATAAACTTACCACGGTCCAGCGAGCGGACGTGCAGGATCGGCGATAGATTGAAAGCGGATCAACTGGACGGCGTCGCTGTTCTTCAACGATGCCAGTGGCATAATTCCATCGGCCAACATCCGCGCTGCCAGGCGCTCCGTCATCCAGATTTCAGCAGCGGGCGTGACATTTCCATGCGAAAGGGAATGAATCGGCATGCCGTCGATCCGGTTGACGAAGCCGGGACGCAGATCCCAGCCCTGGCGATTGAAGGCTTGCCCGAGAAGGCACGCGCACGCGATTGCCGGATTCCCCCACAGGTATCCGTCGTGGTCGGGGGCTTCGGGCATTTCCTCAAAATCGAAAGCTTCGATCGGCGAAGTTTTCTTTCCGTAAGGAAGCCGCAATAGGAACCGCGGCATCGCGAGCCCCAGCCATTCCGCGTCGGCGGAAGCGCGCAACCGATGCCACGCGCCAAGGTCGGTGATGCTGACCGGATGTTTCCAATCGTCCGGATCGGGCGTATCGGCGACGGATTCGCATCCGAATAGCCGGGGATGCATCGCGGACAGAAACGGCGCCCCCGCGAGTCGCGCGCTTTTTGCGATTTTCGACAGCAGGTCGCAATCGGATGCGTTAGGAGAGAAAGTATGCAACCCGACGATCAGGGACCAAGGCTCATCGCCCGCGGTATGGCTCGCCAGGGCCGCGCTGCGCTCCGCCAACTCTTCTCGAGTGGAGTCAATCAGGTAGATCTTCACGTCGACGCCGGTGTCGATCTGACGAAATAGAAGGAAAACCGAGCGCCATGCCGCTTCGAGAGCCTGGAACGCGGGACTACGCAGAATCGCCCGCATTTCGGCCCCGGCGGCGCGATCTATCTGCCCGATCTTGGCTTCCTGGTCCGGATCTGGGCCGGGGATCACGTGTTTAGCCACGATTTTGCGAATCGCGGCTTCCCAGGCCCCTTCATCGTTGGCGGATGGCGCCGGCGCGGGACGGGCAGGCGCTGCTCCTGCGATCTGATCCAGCAGACTTCCGGAGGACTGAAGCGGAGGCGGTTCCTCGCGCGCTGCGGGACGCGACGGCTTCGCACTCATCGCTTGCCCTCGAGCCTCCTGGAAGGCTTGGAATAAAGGTAAAGACTCGTAAATTTGGTCCGGATGAAAATCGTCAAGCTCGCGAAAACGCAGGGTTAGGGGCTTTTCTCCAGCGGTGAGGATTAAACCGGCTTGCATGCGTTCCATAACGTCCTCGAAGTTATCGGGGTCGATCTCGACCGGTTTCGAAGGACTCGAAACGCCGCGGTTGGCGCGTCCGCTGAAGTCGCCCAGAATGGCGATTTGGAAGGGCCGGTCTGGGGAAAGCTCCACGGCCTGGGTCTGGGTTCCGGTACCGGTCTCGATTCGGATTTCAGCCATGGATCATCATGGTACAAGTTCTACGATTCGCACAAGACCAAAAAAAACGAGCTGGAATGAGGTGTTTTCCGGGCGGATGGCGCTGTTCACTATAGACACCAAACTGTCACCCCGCCGTACTTGACAGTCCAGCGGCGGGTGCAACATAATAGGCTTCGATTTTGGTCAAGGAGGTTTCATGGCACGAGAAAGCGTCCATGCGAAGCTCGAACGGGTTCGGCCACCGCGGGTGCACGTCACCTACAACGTGGAAATCGGGAACGCGATCGAGTTAAAAGAAATTCCCTTTGTGATGGGAGTTTTTGCAGATCTCAGCGGCATGCCGGAAGAGCCGCTGCCAAAGATCAAGGACCGGCGGTTCGTCGAGATTACCCCCGATAACTTCGACTCCGTGCTGGATAGCATGAAGCCCAGAGTTGCGTTCTCGGTGGAAAACAAACTGAGCGAAGAGGCGAATGCCGGGAAGATCGGCGTAGACCTTTCGTTCAAGAGTATTGAAGATTTCGAGCCGGAGCAGGTAGCCCGCCGCGTCACGCCCCTGCGCGAGCTGCTGGATCTGCGAACGAAGTTATCGGACTTGGTCGGCACTTTGCAGGGCAATGAAGAAGCTGGAGCGGTTGCTCTCCGACGTGATTTCCAGCACTGAAAAGATGGAGCAGGTCCGTCAGGAAATTTCGAAGGAAGCACCGAAGGATGGTGAGAGCAATGGCTAAGCGTCAGGCCTCCGATAAACCGGTAGCCGCGGCCGCGGCAGCCGCACCGGCAGTGGAAGGACCCAGCCTGCTGGATCAGATTGTTTCGCAGGGCCGCATCGGGCGCGACGAATCCGCCAAGGAATGGGGCCGTGGACTGGTCAAGGAATTCGTGAAACAGGTGCTGGACGGTCAAATGACCGTCTCGCCCGACCTCGAAGCCATGATCATGCGGCGCATCGCGCAAATCGATCACCTGATGTCCTTGCAGCTGAATGAGATCCTGCATCACCCGAAGTTTCAGGCACTCGAAGCCACCTGGCGCGGAATCCGCTACCTGATGGAGAACAGCGAAACCGGCGTCAATCTCAAGATCAAGCTGTTCAACGGGACCAAGAAAGAAATCCTGCGGGATCTTCAGCGGGTACCTGAGTTCGATCAGAGCCAGATGTTCAAGAAGGTCTACGAGCACGAGTTTGGCGTGTTCGGCGGCGAGCCGTTCGGCTGCCTGCTGGGCGACTACGAATTCGGGCGCGGACCCGAAGACGTCGAGTTCCTGGAACGCATGTCGCAAGTGGCGGCCGCGGCCCACGCCCCGTTTATCTCTGCCGCTAATCCGGAACTGCTTAATCTGGAAAGCTTTACGCAACTGGACGCGCCTCGCGATCTGGCCAAGGTCTTCGACACCACCGAATACGCCCGCTGGAAGGGATTCCGTATGTCGGAGGATTCGCGCTACGTCTGCCTGACGCTACCGCACGTCCTGCTTCGGGTTCCCTACGGCAAGGACACCAAGCCGGTGGATGGATTCCATTACGAAGAAGGCGTCACGGGCGACGATCACTCGAAGTACCTGTGGGGCAATGCATCTTATGCGCTCGGCGCCCGGATCACCAACGCGTTCGCGCGTTATGGCTGGTGCGCGGCGATCAGAGGCGTGGAAGGCGGCGGCCTGGTCGACAGCCTTCCCAGCCACACCTTCAAGACCGAGCATGGCGACGTGGCGCTGAAGTGTCCCACGGAAACGATCATCACCGATCGCCGCGAGAAAGAGCTGGCGGATCAGGGATTCGCTCCGCTCGTGCACTGCAAGGGTACCGATTACGCGGCCTTCTTCAGCGTGCAGACCTGCCAGAAGCAGAAGATCTACAACACCGAGGAAGCCAACGCGAACGCCCGCCTCTCCGCCCAATTGCCATATATGATGGCGGTCTCGCGGTTCGCGCATTATCTGAAAGCGATGATGCGGGACAAGGTCGGCAGCTTCACTTCGCGCAAGGATTGCGAGATTTTCCTCAACAACTGGATTATTAATTACGTGACCGAAGACGATACGGCCTCGCACGCCGTAAAGGCGCAGTATCCGCTGCGTGAGGCTCGCGTGGAAGTGATCGAGAACAAGGCCAAGCCGGGCGTCTTCAAGGCGATCGCATTCCTGCGGCCGCACTTCCAGCTAGACGAATTGTCGGTTTCGCTGCGCCTGGTGGCGGAGCTGCCGAAGTCCACTCGATAAAATTTTCGGGATTTGAAACCAATATGGGCGGCCAAAGATCGCCGGTGTTATTCGACACCGGTGATTGGTCGCCGGTGCAGAAAAGGAGAGTCAAATGGCAGACGAACAAAAATTTTTCTTCCTGAATTTAATCTCGGCTGGCGTGAATGGCGGCAGCACGAAAGTCGGGCACATCAACTGGGTGGAATGCGATAGCTGGAGCTTCAGCATGAACCAGGCAGCCGAGCCCAATTCCAACGGCGGCCAACCCAAGAGCACCGCGGCCAGCGGACGATTCGGGTTCACCATGAAGCACGCGGGTCCGCAGATTTTCAAGAACGTGGCCGGCGGAGCCTTCATCGCTGGTCCCGTGACATTCGAAGCGGAACGCGGCGGTATCAGCACGGTAGCCGGGACCGGCGGCAAGCCGACCACCACCTACCTGCGCCTGGTCTTCAACAATCTGGCGATCACCAGCCGCACGCTGGGCGGCGGAGACGAACAGAAAACCGAAAACATCGAGCTGACCTTCCAGCAGGTCCAGATGAGCTACGCGCAGGTGCTGAACGGGAATCCACAAGCGATGACCGTGAAGTCCTACGACGTGAAGCAGAACATGGTGTCCTAACGGAGCCTCATAAAAGGAGAACAATTATATGGCAATGTATCTGGACATCCAAACCCCTCTGATCGCGGGCGAAAGCTTGAGCCCGAATCCCAACTGGAACAACAAGATCGAAATTCAGCACTGGACTTACGACGTCAGCCAGAGCACTTCGCAGGAAGTGGGCACCGGACTGGTTTCCTCGGGCTCGCGCGTCGGACATATCCACGTCACCAAGGTGATGGATAAGAGCAGCCCCATGTTGTTCGCGCAGCTTTGCGCGGGTAAACCGATCGACCTGATGTACATCCGCGTGAGCAATCCGGGGCGCCGCCGGCGGCTCCTACGGCGGCCTGTTCGAAGGCGAGACGATGCAGCTCGGAAACGTGATCGTTTCCTCTTATCACACCTCCGGCAATCCCGGCTCCGGCAGTCTGCCGCAGGAAACCTGGGCATTTTCATTCACCAAGGTCAAGGAGACGTTCCAGACCGTGGACGGCCAAGGCAATCTCCAACCCGTGCAAAGTTTCGGGCAGGACTTCGGAGTGGGGACGTCGTTCTAGTGTGGCAACCGCTCGGCAGTTGTTCGATTCCGGCCATTTGAACGAAGCGATTGAGGCGCTGAGTGCGGAGCTGCGGGATCACCCCTCCGATGCTCAGCGCCGTTCGTTTCTTTTCGAGCTGCTGTGCTTTGCAGGCAACTGGGAGCGCGCCGACAAGCAGCTCGACGTTCTTGCCGGCGCGGAAAAAGACAAGCGGATGGGCGCGCTGCTGTATCGCGCCGCCATCAACGCGGAACGTACTCGCGAGGAAATGTTTCGCGGCAAGACGTCCGCCGATCAAGTAGCTCCTCAGGAGGCGGTGGTTTTGCCTGCCAGCGGGACGCTGAACGGCGCCGAAATTAAATCTATCGAAGACGCCGACCCGAGAATCGGCGCTCGTCTCGAAGTGCTGGCGGGGATCAGCTACATGTGGGTCCCGTTCGAGCACATCACAACCATCGAGATGCAGCCTCCGAAGCGCCTTCGCGATCTGCTGTGGGCCCCGGCGGTGGTGCATACGGGACCAGGATTCCAAGGATCCGATCTGGGAGAAGTGCTGCTCCCCGTTCTTTGCCCTCTGACTGCTTCTCATGCCGACGACGAGGTCCGGTTGGGCCGGATGACGGTCTGGGAAAACGACATCCCCTTCGGACAAAAGATGTTGCTGGTGGGCGATGAAGAGATTCCGCTGCTCGAACTTCGCAAGCTGGAGATCCGTCAGCCGGCGGTCAACTGATCCGCATGCCTATCGATCTCGAAGCTCTGCTCCAACCAATCTCGCCGGAGCAGCCGAGCGGGGTGGATCTTCGCTACCAGCCGGTCACCGATCAGATCAAGGAGGCCAGGCGGCAGGAAGACGATCTCGCGCAGGGTGTCTGGAAACGCGACGTCAAGCTCGCCGATTACGCCCTGGTTATCAAGCTGTCCAAGGAAGCGCTCAGCAAGCGCAGCAAGGACCTTCAGATCGCCGCCTGGCTGACCGAAGCGCTGCTCAGCACTGAAAAATATGCCGGATTGCGGCAGGGCCTGGAGCTTTTGCGTAGACTGCTCGAAGACTTCTGGGACACGGTTTATCCCCAGATCGACGACGATGGCGACCTGGAGTATCGAGCCACGCCGTTGCGCTGGGTGGGGTCGCAGCTGGACCGTGCGGTCCGCTCCGTGCCGCTGACGCAGGCCGGGCATAACTGGTACCAATATCGGGAATCGCGCACCATTCCGACCGAAGACGAAGCCCGGATGGACCAGGCGAAGCTCCAGAAGCGCACCGAGGCTCTGAACGAAGGCTCGGTTCCACCCGAGGAGTTCGAGAAAGGGTTCGAAACCACTTCACAGGCGTTCAGCCAGAAGGTTTTTGAAGA
The DNA here is from genome assembly GCA_963705675.1 of Terriglobia bacterium. Classification (GTDB taxonomy): domain Bacteria; phylum Acidobacteriota; class Terriglobia; order Bryobacterales; family Bryobacteraceae; genus Palsa-187. The sequence goes on along the minus strand of CAVPKR010000133.1, from coordinate 19,218 downwards.
GCTCACCAGCCTGGTGGAGTTCGTTCAGGAATTGAGCGTATTTTGCGACGAGAAATTCGGCGACGCGGCCCCGGATTATTCCCCCTTGAGAACCACGCTCGAAGATGTCGGCACCACTGCGCGGATGCTGCTGATGAAGAAGGGCGGTCCGCTTCAGGTGGAGGTTCCGCAAGAAGCCGTCGAGCAGACCGATACCTTTCAAGAGCCGGTACAGGAGCTTCAGCAGGCGGCCGCCGCGCCTCAGCCGGCGGTGCGTCGCGCAACTGGCGGAGGGATGGAGCCATCGAACGCCGATGACGCCGGAGAACGCCTACTGGCTGCGGCACGGTATCTGCGGCGCGAGTTTCCGTTTACTCCTCTGCCTTATCTGATTCCACGGGCGTTCCGGTGGGGTGAGCTGCGCGGCGCCGGTGGTTATCCTGGCGCGATGTTTCTCACACCTCCGCCGAGCGAGGTTCGGATGGAGCTGAAGCGCCTTTCGGTGGAAGGCAACTGGGATGAGCTGCGCCAGAAGGCCGAGGAGGCCGCGGGAATGCCTTGCGGCCGCGCCTGGCTTGACGTACAGCGCTATGCGGTGACCGCCTGTCGAATGTGCGGCGCCGAATTGCCTGCGCAGTCCATCCTGTCGGAACTGAAAGCGCTGTTGGCGGACTATCCGCAGATGACCCAGTGGACGTTGGCCGACGATACACCGGTCGCGAATCCGGAGACGATGCAGTGGCTGATGGAGAACGCGCTGTTGCCCATGGTGACGCCGATGGCTCTACCGGAGCCTCCTCCGCCGCAGCCGCAGTGGACTCCGCCGCCGATGCCGGTCCAGGCATCTTCGATGGACGGCGCAGGCCTCGCCCGACGCCTACGATTTGGCGATGGACGCCGCCCGTGGCGGAAATACTGCCGAGGGCCTTTCGATTCTTTCGAGAGAAATCGCGCAGGAACGCTCCGGGCGTGGACGCTTCTTGCGAAGGGTTCAATTGGCGCAGATTTGCTTGGCAACCGGTAACGACGAGGTAGGCCGGCCGATCCTTCAGGAACTGGCCGAGGAGATCGAGCGATTGGGCCTCGAAGCCTGGGAGGGCGCCGACGTGATCGCGCCGCCGCTGTCGCTGCTGTATCGTACTCTGGGGCATTCGAGCGATTTTGAAGAGGAAAGGCACAAGCTTTACGCGCGTATCTGCCGCCTTGACCCGGCCGGCGCTCTAAGTTTGCAAAGATAGTCGCGTGGCTCGAAAAACATCCAGCCGATTGGGCTCGCAACGCACCATGCTGCCGTCGGTCCTCGACCGGCTGATCGACCATGAGCCGGCGAATCGCGCTGAGCCGCAAAGCTGGCGCGCACAGTCCCTCAAGGAAATGAAAGACGCGGTCAGACGAGACCTCGAATGGCTGTTGAACAGCCGCCGCACTCCGCAGGAGCCTTTGTTGACGTCGAAGGAATTATGGCGGTCCGTATACTGCTTCGGGCTTCCCGATTCGACGGGGCTCGCGTTGCGTTCGAGTGATGAACGAAAGCGTCTGTCGCACGCGGTAGAAGCCGCGGTCGCAGCCTTCGAGCCTCGGTTAGTGAATGTCAGGGTCACCATCCCACCCGCATCTCCGACAGCCAAAGTAATTCATTTTCAAATCGAAGCACTCCTGCGTACCGAGCCCGCGCCCGAGCGAGTCTATTTCGACTCGGTGCTCGAACTGACCAGCGGCCAGTACGAAGTCGAAGGAGAACAGCGTGCGCGATGAGCTGCTGGTCTATTACGAGCGCGAGCTGACCTTTCTTCGCCATATGGGCGCGGAGTTCGCCGCCCAATATCCTAAGGTTGCGTCCCGGCTGCAACTGGAACCGAGCCGCTGCGAAGATCCGCATGTCGAGCGGATGATCGAAGCGATGGCGCTGCTCTCCGCCCGGATTCACCTGCGGCTGGACGACGATTTTCCCGAGATCACGCAGGCGCTGCTGAACGTCGTCTATCCGCATTACACGCGTCCGCTGCCGTCGATGTCGATCGCCGAATTCACGCTCGCCGACCAGAAGCTGACCACCTCGCTGCGGGTGCCTCGCGATTCGATCCTTTACTCGCGTCCCGTCGAAGGCATGCCTTGTAAATTCAAGACCTGCTATGACACCGAGGTTTGGCCCATTCGAGTCGCCGAAGCTCAATGGACCACGCTCGACCGGCTGGATCCTCCGCTGAAATCTCCAGGCGCCGTGGCCGCGCTGCGTGTCCGTCTGAACTGCTGGCCTCAGGTCAAGTTCACTGGTCTGGAGATGGATTCGCTGCGTTTTTATCTCGACGGTGAACCGGCGCTGGTGCATACGTTATATGAACTGTTGTGCAACAACTGCCGGTCGATTGTCCTGCGCGATCCGCGTCCGCGCTTCCGCCAGCGGCCGATCGAACTGGTCCCCGACGCTCTGCGTCCCGTCGGGTTCGGCGAGGACGAAGGGATGCTCCCGTATCCGGCGCGGTCCTTCACGCCGTATCGCCTGCTACAGGAATATTTTGCTTTTCCAGAGAAATTCTTTTTTTTGGAGTTGCGCGGCATGGATGCGCTGCGCGCGGTGGGATTTCAGGAGAGCGCCGAGCTTGTCTTCATCATTTCGGCATTTGAGCGCGCAGATCGGCAGCAGCTTCTGGAGCTGGGCGTCAGCGCCCGCACGCTGCGCTTGGGTTGCGCACCCATAGTCAACCTCTTCCCTCACACCGCCGAGCCGGTTCAGCTCGATCAGACCAAGTACGAATATCCCGTGGCTCCCGATTACAGGCATGGAAGGACCATGGAAGTTTTCTCGGTGGATGAAGTTCTGTGCACGTATCAAGCTTCGGGCGAAACCGTGCCGTTTGAGCCGTTCTTCTCCTTCCGGCATTCTTCGCGGAATAAAAAGCCCGCATTCTGGCATGCGACTCGACGCAACGCCGGTCCGCAGAAGGAAGACGGCACGGAAATGTGGCTGTCCGTGGTAGACCTCGCGGGCGATCCGCTAACGTTGAATCTGGACACGCTGACTATCCGATGCACGTGCTCTAACGGTCATCTGCCGACGCAGCTCCCTTTCGGCGATGAGAATGGCGATTTCGACATGGAACAGGAATCCGCCGTCGACAAGATCGTGGCGATTCGCGCGCCTACGGCGCCAGTGCGTCCCGCGGTGGGGCGCGACGCGTTGTGGCACTTGATCTCGCATCTGTCCCTGAACTATCTGTCGCTGGTCGAAGAGGGGCGCGAGGCGCTTCAGGAGATGCTCCGCCTGTATCATGGTGGCTCTCCTTATATGGAACAGCAGGTGGATGGAATCGCCGGCGTGAAAAGCGCGAGACGGTTCGCGCGCGTGATCGGCGATCATGGCATTTCATATGTCCGGGGCATGCGCGTAGAAATGGAATTGGATGAATCTAAATTCGTCGGCGGCGGCGTCTATCTTTTTTCGAGCGTCATTGAACACTTTCTGGCGCAATATGTTTCCATGAACAGTTTCAGTCAACTGGCGGTACGAACGCATCAAAGAAAGGATTTGCTTAGGGAATGGGCTCCGAAAGCGGGGAACCGGATTCTGCTGTAACCGAACAGCCGGTGCCCGAACAGCTCCGCGATCATCCGAGGATATTTTCCTTCTTTCAGGCAGTGCGCCTGATTCAGAGGGCTGCGGGCGTGCGCGATCCCATCGGATCTTTCAGGGCCCCCGCGGAAGAACCGGTCCGCCTGGCGACTAATCCATCGCTGACATTCCCCGCCTGCGAGATCGAAAAGCTGGATCCCGCTGATACCTCCGGAAAGCTGCGTCACGACACGCCGATGAAGATGACCGTGAACTTCTTCGGCCTGATCGGGCACTCCGGGGATTCTGCCCACGCGCTACAGCGAGCTGATCGCCGAACGCCTCTATGCCCGCGACACGACGATGCGGGATTTTCTCGACATCTTCAATCACCGCCTGACGTCGCTGCTGTATCGCGCTTGGGAAAAATACCGTTTTCCGGTCACGTATGAGCGTGGCGGCGAGGAGCCGTTCACGGGTTATATGCTGGACCTGCTCGGCCTCGGCACGCCTGGCCTGGCGAATCGCCAAGCCGTGCCGGATCAGGCGCTGATTTGTTATGAGGGTCTGTTGGCGCAGTTCCCCAGGTCCGCCGTCGCATTCCGGCAGTTGCTTTCGCATTATTTCGAAGTCCCGGTTGAAGTAGTCCCGTTCTCAGGAACTTGGCGTCCGCTCGACAGCGGCTCGCGGACCTGTCTTATGGACACGCGCTCGCGGTCCGAACAGCTCGGTATCGGAATCGTGTTGGGAGACGAAGTATGGGACCAGGAGTCCGTAGTGCGGGTGCGGCTTGGACCGATGGGGCTGGATCAGTATAAAGACTTTCTACCGGATGGCAGCGCGTTTGAGCCATTGAAGGCCTTGGTAAAGTTTTTTTGCGGCGAAGATCTGGACGTGGAAGTACAGCTTATCTTGAAACGCGAGGAAGTTCCGCAATTCGCTCTGGATTCAGAGAACGTAGCACCGCCGCGTTTGGGTTGGTTCTCATGGATGTTCACCAAGCCCCTGGGACGCGACCCGGATGAGACCGTCCTCCGGCTTTGGAACGATTAAATCAATGATGGAGTGATTCGAATATGAACGCCAGCTTGAAGTCACTGATCGGGAAACTGAACCATTCGACGCGAAACGCCCTGGAGGCAGCCGCGGGATTATGCGTCTCACGCACCCACTACGACGTCGAGGTGGAACATTACCTCGCAAAGCTGTTGGATTCACCCGGCGGCGATTTCGACCGCATCGCGCAGCGCTTCGGCATCGACCGCTCGCGCCTCGAACAGGAATTGGCACACAGCCTGGATTTGCTGAAGACCGGAAACGCTCGTACGCCAGCGTTCAGCCCATCCCTGGTGAAAGCGCTTTCCGAAGCGTGGACCTTCGGTTCGCTCGAATACGGCATGGAGGAAATCCGAACCGGCGCCACCATCCTCGCATTGCTCGCCGACCCCGACTTGGCGCGCATGACGCGCGAAATCAGCCGGGAGCTGAATAAGATCGACGTCCAGGCGCTTCAAGCTGAGTTTCTCGGCATTCTCGCTGGATCGGTAGAAGATTCGGAGACTCTGGCAACGCCCGCAAGTGCGGAGGGCGCGGCTCCTGCGCCCGGTGCGGGAAAGACTCCCAATCTCGATAAGTTCACCGTCGACCTGACCGAAAACGCGCGCATCGGTAAGATCGACCCGGTCCTGGGCCGCGACCGCGAGATCCGGCAGGTGGTCGATATCCTGATGCGGCGCCGCCAGAATAACCCGATCCTGACGGGCGAGGCCGGCGTCGGAAAAACCGCGGTCGTCGAAGGATTTGCGCTGCGAATCGCGGCGGGCGATGTGCCTCCGCCGCTTGAAAAACGTCACCCTGCGCACGCTGGATCTCGCGCTTGCTGCAAGCCGGAGCGGGCAGTCAAAGGCGAATTCGAGAACCGCTTGAAGGGCCTGATCGAGGAAGTGAAAGAATCGCCCTCGCCCATCATCCTCTTCATCGACGAAGCCCATACGATGATCGGCGCCGGCGGCGCGGCAGGCCAGGGCGACGCCGCCAATCTGCTCAAGCCGGCTTTGGCGCGCGGCGAACTTCGCACCATCGCCGCCACCACCTGGGCCGAATACAAGAAATACTTCGAGAAAGACGCCGCCCTGGCCCGCCGATTCCAGGTGGTGAAGGTCGAGGAGCCCGGAAGAACAGGCCATGGTCATGATGCGCGGCCTCGTGCCGCGCGCTCGAAAAACATCACGGCGTCCGGATTCTGGACGAAGCTGTCTCAAGCCGCCGTGCGCCTTTCGCATCGCTATATCGCCGGGCCGCCAGCTTCCCGATAAAGCCGTCAGCGTGCTCGACACCGCTTGCGCGCGCGTCGCGCTATGAGCACAGCCGCCACGCCGCCGGCCGATCGAAGATCTGCGACGCCAGCTCGAGCGATCTGGGCGTCCAGCATCGCATTCTTGCAGCGCGAAACTGCCGCCGGCGCCGACCATGCGCGAACGGCTCGCCGAAGATCGAGAACACGGCAAATCGCCTGGCAGGCTCGAAACGCAAAGGCTCGGCCGACGATTGCGCGATCATTCGCGAAAGCGCGAACTCGGCTCGCCGCGGCAATCCGCCGAGCTCGAACGGAACGGCAGCTCGACGCCGCAGCTACCGCCGCCGATGCAGCACCAAGCCAGCGGCGATCGCCGCGCCGACGATCGGCATTGCGCTCCAAGGCGAACTCGCGAGCTCGAACGAATCACGGTTGCAGGGCGAACACCCGCTGTTGCACGTCTGCGTGGATGCGCAAACCGTCGGCGAAGTCATCTCCGCCTGGACCGGCATTCCCGTCGGCAAAATGATGAAGGACGAAATCGTCACGGTGCTCGAGCTCGAAAGCACCTCGGACGCCGCGTCATCGGCCAGGGTCACGCTCTGGCTGCCATCAGCGCAGCGAATCCGCACCTCGCGGGCCAGTCTCGACGATCCCGGCAAGCCGATCGGCGTGTTCATGCTGGTCGGACCCAGCGGCGTCGGAAAAACCGAAACCGCGCTTGCGCTCTCCGATCTGCTCTACGGCGGCGAGCGCAACCTGATCACCATCAACATGTCGGAGTTTCAGGAAGCGCACACCGTTTCCACGCTGAAAGGCTCGCCTCCCGGCTACGTCGGCTATGGCGAAGGCGGCGTGCTGACCGAAGCGGTGCGCCGCCGGCCCTACTCCGTCGTGCTGCTGGATGAAGTGGAAAAAGCGCATCCCGACGTGCTGGAACTGTTCTACCAGGTCTTCGACAAGGGCAAGATGGAGGACGGCGAAGGCCGCGAGATCGATTTCAAGAACACCATCATCATCCTGACCACCAACGCCGGCACCGATACGATGATGAAACTCACCGCCGATCCGGAGACGATGCCGAGCGCCGCAGGGTTTGGTCAAGGCCATCAAGCCGGAACTGAACAAGATCTTCAAGCCCGCTTTTCTGGGACGCATGGTGATCATCCCCTACTATCCCGTGCGCGATGAAGCGCTGAAGCAGATTATCGTGCTGAAGCTCGACAAAATCCAACGACGGATGGAGGAGAATCACAAGCTTGACGCTGACCTGGGACGACGCCCTGGTGGAGGAAGTCGCCAGCCGCTGCACCGAAGTGGAAAGCGGAGCGCGCAATGTGGATAACATCCTGACCAACACCCTGCTTCCGGACTTGTCGCGCCGCTTGCTGGCCGGGATTGCCGAAGGGAACAAGCCTTCGGCGATTCGCGTCGGCATCGGCGACGGCGGTCACTTTGTCTATTCCTAGTTTTAGTCAATACCGGCGCCTGTTTTCTTACGACGGACCCAACGCCGGCTCCCTGTTTGTAAACCGGTTCAAGGGAACCGAGGGAATGTCGCAGCTATTCAAATTCGAGCTGGAGCTGGTATCGGAAGACTCCTCGATTGCGACCGAGGACATGCTCGGCAAGAACGTAACCGTCGGAATCCGGCAGGTTGACGGCGTCTCGTTTCGCTACTTCAACGGCCAGCTCAGCCGTTTCGCTCCATTGCGCCACGATGGAAGACTGTCGTACTACACGGCGGACCTGGTGCCGTGGGTGTGGTTCCTGACGCTTTCGCGAGGTTGTCACATCTTTCAGGAGGAGACCGTTCCGCAAGTCATCGACGATACCTTCGCCCAATATTCGTTCACCGATTACGATACCAGCGGAATCCGCGAAGAGCACAAGCCCTGGGAAAACTGCTGCCAGTATCAGGAGTCCGCGTGGGACTTCGTCACCCGCCTCATGGAAATGGAGGGGATTTATTACTACTTCAAGCATGAGGCTGGAAAGCATACGCTGATGCTGGTGGACAATATGGCGGCCTTGGTCCCGCTGCCTTATCAACCCACCATTCGCTACGAACATCAGACCGGAAGCGGCCTGTATCGCACCGACGACACCATTTTTTCGGCGGATTTGAATAAGGTCGTCAAGCCGAACGTCTACGAGAACACTGACAGCAACTTCAAGATCTACACGAATCCGCTGAAGGATAAGCGCAAGGTGAATCGCGACACCGGCGTCGACCGCGATATCGAGCGCTATTTCTATCCCGCTAACGTCGAGTGGCCTGGCGAGCCGCAGGATTACGCCATGCTCCGCATCGAGGAGCAGGAGCACGACCATACCGTTTCGCATGGCACTGGAAACTGCCGTTCCATGACGCCCGGCTATCGATTCGACCTGGTGGATCACGATCGCCCCGAACAGAACATCAATTATCTGCTGGTCAAGATCGATCACGACGCTCAGGAAGGGACATGGGTGGCAGGATCCGACGCCAAAGAAGCCTCCTACACGAATGCTTTCGTGGCGCATCCTTCGTCGATCACGTTTCGCGCCAACCTCAAAACGGAAGAGCCCACGGTCGAGAGTATGCAGACGGCGACCGTGGTCGGGCCGCCGGGTGAAGAAATCTACACCGATAAATACGGCCGCGTACGCGTGAAATTTCACTGGGACCGCACCCCCGGCGACAACAACGGAACCAGCTCCTGTTGGATCCGCGTGATGCAGCCTTGGGGCGGACCCAATTTCGGCTATATCTGGATCCCCCGCGTGGGCATGGAGGTGGTGGTCCAGTTTATCAATGGAGATCCCGACTGGCCGTTGATCACCGGCTGCGTTTATAACAACAAGAATCCGGTGCCCTATCCGCTCCCCGCGAACAAAGAGTGGAGCGGCATCAAACCCGCAGCACCAAGGGCGGCACGCAGGATAACTATAACGAGATGCGCATGGTCGACAGCATCGGTAATGAGCTGTTCCGCATGCAAGCCGAAAAGGACCTGCACATCTTCGTTAAGAACGACCGCAGCGAATATATTCTCAACGATCGATTTCTGGAAGTCGACAACGACAAGCACGAGAAGATCAAAGGCAATAAATACACCACGGTCGAGGGCGATTTTCAGGAGGATGTCGAAGGCGATGTTAAAGTCAAAATCGGCGGCGATTCCACACTGGCCATCACCGGCGATCAGACCGAGGAAACCCAGGGCGGCCAAAACATCACGGTAGACGGCGACCAGTCCGTTTCGGTGCAAGGCGACGGCAGTTACTCGGTTCAGGGAGACTACAAGGAAGAACTTCAAGGCGATGCGGATTTTACGGTCGACGGCGATTTCAAGGAAGACATTCAGGGCGACACGTCGATCCACAATGAAGGCAAATTCGATCAGAAGGTGGACGGCGACGCCAAGCTGACCTCAGCCGGTAATTTCGACATCAAGGCCACGGGAGATTTCCACATCGAAGTGGATGGCGGATTTACTATCAAGTGCGGCGGCGTGTTCATCAGCATCAAGGACGGCGAAATCAGAATTCAGGGCACGAAGATTTATCTGAACTGCGGCGGCGCGGGCGAAAAGGCCCAGGAGGCGGATCCCGACGATCCCGACACTCCGGACGACACAGATACGCCCGACGATTTCGATAATCCGGAGATCCGCGCTTCACTTCACCGGCGATTATCCGATACCGGATGACGAGCCCGACCCCGATTCTGACGACCCTTGAACAGCCCCTCAAGTTCCAGCGATGACAGCTCGATGGACCAGGAATCCGATTCCGGAACCGAAGACTCATCTACTGACGACGACGAAGGTGATTCCGGCGGCGATGATGGCAGTGACGATAGCAGCGACGACGGCGAACCCGATGATTCCTCGAGCACGCCCCCCGCGTCTACAGGACCATCGCCCACCGACATTCTCGCCCAGCTCGCCAGCAATCCCTGGGTCGCGAAGGAAGGGGGAGCGATAGTCCAACAGGTGGTCAGCCAGGTGATCCAAGCCACCCAATCCGGAAGCCCTCCCGCCTCGCAAGCAATGACGGGGTCCGATCTGGGGGCCCAAGCCGGAGCCGCTGCCGGCACGCAAGGTGCAACGGGGTCCGATGTGGGGAGCCAAGCGGGAGAGGCTTCAACGCCTGTGGATGAGTCCGCCGTAAGCGGAACTCCGTCAGAAACCCCCGGTAATCCGTCAGGTGGTCAAGGGACCGCGTAAAGTCATTTAGCGGCGGTTCCGAGGCTCATGCAAATGAGCTCGAAGAATCGCTTGGCGCGCATCCAGATCAAGGGATTGCGATCCCTGGTGGGACTGAGCACCACTGCCCTGACCCCGTCGCGGATCGCCAGAAAAACTTGGCCATCCCCTGCCGGGGTGTGCGCCGGACCGGACAATCGCTCGATCTCGCTCGAACCGGCCGAAAGCTTGTCCAGATCCCCAATTTCGACGCCGGCCTCTTTGGCTTCGGCCCTCGCATTTTCGATGGCGCTCCGAACTCCGGCGAGACCGATCCCGCTTTCTGAATCGGTGACCACGTGAGCGTAGGCTAGCGTGTTCTCGCTGTCGGCGATTCGAAAATCCACTGCCGGCTGCTCACCTTCCCGCGGCTCGACGGTCCATGACTTGGGATAGACCAATTGAAACTTCCCGCTCTGGTCGACGTAAGTTTCCAATTCCTCTCGCGTATTGCGTCCCGAATGCTTCTCAAATATCAGGCTTCGAGCCGTCATGCCAAGCATGGCGTCCGTGCGCGGCGGCTCTGTCGCGGCGGCCCTCCCGGTCTCGAAAAGAGGTTCGGACCGTCCCCGGTCACAACCAGCCTTAATCGATCGCCGTTGCCGCCGATACCAGCAGCGTGTACCACCTCACCGTGTATTGTTCCAAGCGTCTTCGATACGGTGACTACGAACGAAAGTATCTCAGCCTGAAGACGCAGCCAATCGTCTGGATTGACTTCGAATTCCTGCCGCGCTTGAAACAGATCTACTTCGGCCGAAGTCGAGGTCGCGTAGGTTTTCAACCCCACCCACCCGGGACGTTCGGAAGGGATTTGAGGAACTTCCTGCCACGCTTTCGGAACAGCCATCGACAGCACCGTTTCGGGAGATTCATGGGCCGGGATGCTCACTCTCACGAAGTCCGATTCACGTTCAGGCCCGGTAATTTCTTCCCCGAACGAAAGTCGCTCCACCTCGCTCGCCGGAGGTCTCACTTTTCCCCCTTACCTTCTTTTTTGGGAGCATCGTCAATCCCGATGCTTCCGCCAAAGCCACCGCCAAAGCCTAGGGCGCCTTTAATTCCAAACTTGATTTTCTTGGGTCCAATGGCGCCCTCAATTTTCCCGCCGATGCCCAATTTACCCTCCGCATCTCCGCCCAGTTGCAGAACTTTGCCGGGCATGAAAGGAATTGGAATATTTATGCTAGCGCCTCCCGAGATCTTGGCTGCGGTGATTTCGGCTCCCAGCTCGGTCTTCAACTGGTTGCCGTCTCTGTGGGCGGAAAACTTGGCACTGCCCTCCCAGAAGGTCACTGATTCCTCGGTCTTCCCAAGCCCGCCAAAGTGCCGTTGTTCCGCTTGGATCTTGGCCGCCGCCGCGCTGAGGTTGACCTCGACGCTTTGGTGTTCCTTGTTGTTGACCACCGAGATATCGCCCGCGGTCGCGCCCGCCTGGACGTTCAGATTGTCGTCGCCAACCTTTTTCCAGGCGTCTTCAAAGCCGATCAACCTGGTAGTTCTGTTCTTCTCGGCGTCGCCGCGCTTGCCTCCCGTCGGAATTTCCGTGCCCCATTTCACTTGCGGATACTTCAATTTGAAGTTGCCTTCCGGCTCGGGTGTCTCGTTTTTAATCCCCGTTTTGAGCGGAGTCGACGGTTTGCCGCCGGTCGGACCGGGTATTTTGCGCCTCTTCGGCGTGTTGATCTTTTTCTTGTTGCCCCCCGGGCGCGGACGACGCACCGTCGTGGAAATTCCGGTCACCAGCTTGACTGCTTTGACGCCACCCTGGAGCGGATTGCCCGGGGTCCCAGGACCGCCGCTTGTATCGTACTTGGGCGTCTCCGCCTGTAGAATGATTTGCGGGCCGGGAACGTTCTTACTCACGCCGCCGACCAAAGGCTTCCTGGGCGGTTTCGGGGGCGGAGGCAGAGCTAGCTTCGGAATCTCCGGAAGCAGCAGCGGGCAGGACTGCGTCGGACCCGTGTCATTGGGTGTGAAGTCGTTCTGTACCGAGCCTTGCAGCATGTTGGACTGAACGTCCCCCTGCAGTACGGTGTCCTGCACACCACCTTGCAGCACGTTAGAAGTGTCCAATTGCGGAGTTTCCTGATAAAACGTCACGCCGGATGGATCTTGAATCGGGATGTCGCCGGGACCGGGCTGAAAGCCGTCGCTCATGGGTTCTTCACCTCAGCGGAATGTTTCACGGCGTTGTCTAGAAGCTTAATCGCGCGCTCGTCAGCGCCGGTTTTTTCCTGTAGAATCTGGTGCGCCCACTGGTTTCCGGGATCGTCTAGATATTTTTCGCCTAAGACAAAGTTAGCATCCACAAAGCGCATGATCTGCTGCTCGGACTTCAATCCGAAGGTCCGGGAGCGCTCGGATTCGCGGCGAATCCGGCTCCGCAGGTCTTCCTCAGTCAGCCCGGCAGCTTGGCGCGGCAGGTTCTTGCGGATGTGGACCACCGCCCGGTCTTCAAAGTTCTCGAGCGCGACCGATGCCAGGGCTTTTTCGTGCTCCTCGCGCAATTGAAACACACCTCACCTCATCCGCTCTGCAACCGGAGTAACGCCAGGCCATGATCCTTCTTCGCGCCGTATCCTCTCACGGGTCCAAAGAACTTCGTCAGCTCGTCTCGATTACAGCTTTCCAAAAATGCCGGGAGAATCCGAGGATCGTAAAAACGGAATAGATATGGCTTGCCGTCCGTTCCTTTGACGGTCAGAAAATGTCGGAAATGCGTGCGCAATGCGTCGAACGCAACCTCGGCGGAGGCAAAGATTCCCCAGGGCGATGCCCATAGTTGTTGTTCGATCCATTCGAAAATGGTCCGGTCCACCTTGAACAGGTACGGCGCAACGGATTCATACTGCTCTTCCGCCCCGCCGCGATACAGCGACACCGCCCGTCCGGGCCCTACTTCGGCGACTTTCCTGGGCACCGACGGCTCATTACAGGAATCGATAACCGCATAAAGGCGGCCACTGGCCGATTCCAATCTCCAGTCGTCTTTCTGTGTCGCGACGGTATGCAGCTTAAGATCAGCCACAAGGTTGAACCAGTCCCTTCGCGGCGTCCTTCGCTTGGCCCATACCCAATTCAGTGCCGTCACCCACAAAAACGTCCGGGCTGCCGTCGATCATGAAGCCAGGGCCGCCGCAATGCTGGTCGTCATCAAACCGCCGATGCGCGCGCAGGTTGTTGATTAGCACCGTCTCGGCGCCTTCCACAGCGAACCAGGTATTGGCGCCGCAGCAGGTAAAGTGGATTCCCCAATCGGTGACTCGCACCGCCGCCTGATTATTCACGTAAACATCCGGCGATCCGGCCTGCGCCGGGCCCTCGCATTCATGCGGGCAGCACGGCTTTCCGTGCCCGTCCGCAGGCACCAAAGACCGGTCGCCGACCCTGGTTTGCGGCTGCATTGTATTATAGATACGTTATCATACGTCCATTTGTTTGGGCCAGAATTATCTGGGATCTGAAGGCGTAGCTCGTGTCGTCTAAACGAACGAATCTTCAAGAACGATATGAACTCCGGGAAGTCCTCGGCCGCGGGGGCATGGGGGTGGTATACCGGGCCTACGACCGCCTGATGAACCGCGAGGTCGCGCTCAAAACCATCCTCGACATCGATAGCCCCGGAACCCTCGCCTTGTTCTACAAAGAGTGGAGCACGCTAGTGACGATGGTGCATCCCAATGTCATCAATATCTATGACATAGGCGAGTTTGAGCAGGACGGCGCCAAAAAGCCTTTCTTCGTGATGCCGCTGCTGCCTGGCGTCACGCTCGATAAGCTGATCAAAGACGGGAGCCCGCGCCTGAATGTAGCGGGCGTGATCGCGATTATCGATCAGGCGGCCCGTGGATTACACGCGTCGCACGAACAGGGCTTGGTGCATCGCGACGTCAAGCCCAGCAATATCTTCGTGATGGAGGATGGCTCCGTCAAGATTATCGATTTCGGAATCGCTCACGCCGGGTCGGTCCATTCTAAGACTACTCTGAAGGGAACGCTGTACTATTTGTCGCCGGAGCAGTTGGACCTGAAGCCGGCGACGCCGCTATCGGACCTGTTCGGGCTGGCCGTGGTCACCTATGAAGCACTGACGCGCCGCCGGCCGTTCCACGGGTCGAGCGAAAGCGAAGTCATTGAGGCGATCAAGCACCACAGTCCGCCTCCGATTTCCGAAGTAAACCCGGAAGTCAGTTTCGCCATCAGCCAGGTGATTCATAAGGCCATGGCCAAGCAGCCCTGGCATCGATTCTTCAACATCCGCGAGTTCGGCGATGCTCTGGTCAAGGCTCTGCGCAACGAACCGCTGGAATATTTCGACGTGTCGAAGATTAAGCCTCGCCTGAGCGCGCCACCCAGAGTTTCGAAAAGGGCGATTACGAGTTGCTTGGAAATCTCTCGGAGCTCGAAGCCGAAGGTCATCTAGATCAGGGAATTGCCATGTTGCGCGGCCAGGTGGACCAGGCCGTGCGCCAGATCCGTATCAAGCAGATGATCGAGAACGGGCGCCGCTATTTTGAAGCGACCGAGTATCCCCTGGCGCTGCGCAAAGTCCAGGAAGCCTTGGAACTGGACCCGAATGAGGCTACCGCGCTTTCGCTGAAGGCGCAGATCGAAAAGGAGCGGCGCGAAAAAAAGATCTCAGAGTGGATCACGCTGGCACATCAGCACCTGGAAAACCAAGCGTTCCGGCAAGCGCGGGAGGCTCTGGATAACGTTCTCCAGATCAAGCCCAATGAAACCGAAGCCCTGCGCCTTGCCGCCGAGGTGGGACGCCGGGAGCAGGAAGTATCGCGCGCCCGTGAAGAAAAAGCCAAGCTATATCAAAGCGCCATGCAGGCCTGGGAAAAAGGCGAGGTCACGTCGGCTTTGACCAAGCTCGAAGTGCTATTGGCGATGGATCGCGACCAGCCGGAAACCGATAGCAATCGCAGCGGCGGATATCAGAGTTTCTACAACAAAGTTCACTCGGAGCACAACGCCCAGAAGAACGCGTACGAGGAAGCGCGCCGCAACCTGGCAGCCGACAATTTCGAAGGCGCGCTCGCGATTTCGCGTCAATACCTGACCAAGTACCCGAATCACGCGCTGTTTCAGTCGCTGCAATTCGACATCGAAGAACGTCAGCGCCAGGCGCTCTCCGCCGTGATCGCCGAGACTGACCGCCGCGTCGACGAGGAGCCCGACCTCGATCGCCGCCTGGGGATTCTCGAAAATGTCCTGAAGCTGTATCCCGGAGAAACGCACTTCATGCGCACCATGCAGCTGGTGCGCGATAAGCGCGACCTGGTGAGCTCCATCGTCGGCAAAGCCCGCTATTTCGAAGAGCGCGGCCAGTTCCTCGAAGCCCTGGACCAGTGGCAGATTCTAAAATCCATCCACGAAAAGCAACCCGGCCTGGCCTTCGACATCGAACGGCTGATCAAACGCCGCGACCAGCAGGCTCGCCAGAACTCCAAGGCACGATGGGTGGAGCAAACCGATAAGTATCTGGAAGGCGGCGACTACGACCGCGCCACCAAGACGATTCAGAACGCGTTGATGGAATTTCCCGGCGAACCCGAATTGCTCGAGCTCGACAAGCTGGTGCGCAAGAATCAGGAGCGGTCGAAGCAAGCCCTGGAACTGCTGGATCGGGCGCGGGAACAGAGCGAGAAGGGCTCCTCTGACGCCGCCCTGGACTTGCTACGCCAAGCCCATGAGCTGGACGCGCGGAACACGGTGATCCGTACGGTGCTGATGAACACCCTGTTCGAGCAGGCGCGGCGGTCGATCGACTCTAATCCCGATGCCGCTGACGCCGCCGTCCAGGAAATCCTGGAGTTGGAGCCGAGCAACGGCCCGGCTCGAAGTCTCGCTAGCCAGATCTCCGATCGGAAGCAGGAAGATTTCATCACCTGGTGCCTGTCGCAGGCGCGCCGCTTGCAAACCGACGGCGATTTGAGCGGTGCTCTCGCCATCGCAGCCCAAGGCCTGTCGACTTATCCCAACGAAGTGCGCTTGCAGCAATTGAAGGCGACGCTGGAGCGGGCACAGCAGGAAGCACAGCGTCAAGTCCGCACCCCTCGTCCCACGACCGCTACCCAGGTGAACGTGATTCCGGCGCCGCCAGTTGAAGCTCCAGCGCCCGCCCCGGTTTCTGAAATTATTCCGCCGCCGCAAGCAGTCCAGCCAACCTACGAGCAAAGCGGAATCGAGCTATCGGAGCTGATGGCCCCGGATGCTGCTCCCCCCGAGCCTCAGCCCCAAACAGGTCCGATCAAGCCGCCGAATCGTAATTTCCTCTATGCCGGGTCGGCTGTAGCAGGTTTGGCGCTGTTGCTAATCGGAATCGGATTGTATGAGCATTTCAAAGCGAAGCCCGCCCCTCCGCCGCCTCCCCCCGTGGCCGCGAAGATCCGGGTGACGATTCATGCCACTCCCGCAGGCGCCGAGATCAGCGTGAACGGTACGCCCTGCGGCACGTCGAATTGCGGCCTGGATCTCGCACCGGGCCAATATCGAGCGGAAGCCAAACTGGCGGATTATCAGCCAGCCGCCACAACATTTTCGATAACCGAGGGTCAGAGCGCGCCTTCCGAGATCAGCCTTCTGCTCACCCCGCCGCCTCCATTGGTATCGATCTCCACTGACTTGCCCGACGGCGTCGTCCTGCTCGATCAAGCCAAAATCGCACAGCTTCAGGGTAGCGACGTGGAAATCAAGACTTTACCTGACGGCCAGCACATTTTGTTCGTTCAGAACGGCACATTTCGCTCATCATTCACGGTGGATATCGCTTCTGGCGCCATGCCAAAACTCACCGGCGCGATCAAGACCCAGGGGATGCACGGATTCGTCCTGGTACGCCGGCCGGATGCGAAGGTATACGCCAGCGACGCCGGGTCCAAGGCTACGCTCGATGGAAAGCCCGCCCAAGCCATCGACGCGAACGGGTTGGAGCTGCGCGACGTGACGCCGGGCTCGCACGACTTGCAACTGGAAGCACCCGCCGCACACGCCCGCATAAGCTTCACCGCAAGTCCGGCCGCCGCGATCCAGGCGTCGCTGACCACCGACCAGAATCTCAGCGTGCTCAACATTGTGACCAATGAAGACGACGCGCAAGTCTTCCTCAATAACGATCCCTATCGCCGCGTCGCCAAGAACGGACGCGTGCGCATCTATTTGCCCGCCAAGAAATACACCGTCCGCGTCCAGAAGGAAGGTTACGCCTCGCCGCCTGAGCAAGTGGTGGACCTGCGTAACGGCCAGGAAAGCCAGCTGGATTTTCAGCTCGCCTCCCAGAAAGGCACGCTGGCGGTGCATCGCGGACTCGCAGGCGCCGAAATTTTCCTGGACGGCAAGCGCCTTGGCATCGTGCGCGCCGACGGCGAATTTTCGGCGGCGTATATCGATCCCGGCAGGCACAACGTGCAGATCCGGCGCGATCGTTACCGCACCATTCAATCCGATCTGACCTTTGTGACCGGCAAGACCATCGAGCTCGACGCGAGTATGCAAAGCGTGTACGGTACCCTGAAGATCGAGGTAAGCCCGCAGGTGGCCGACGCGCGTGTGCACTTCCGCCGGCAAGGGGACACCCTGGATCACGAAACCAAGGAAACCATCCTGAGCGTCCAGGAAGGCACCTACACAGTCTCTGCGTCGGCGCCGAAATATCAGGATGCGAGCGTGACCGTTCACGTCACCGCGGACGGATCTTCCGTCGCCACCCTGGTCATGCGGCCGGAGCCCGCGCCGGTTGCGAAGGTCACGCCCGCGCCGAAACCCGCGCAGCTCACGTTTGCGCTGAATGACTGGCTGAAATTGGGCTGGAACCGCGATGGCAGCTCCATCACCCACCAAGGCGGCGATTTCGTGCTCGCGCCCTTGCCGCTGACGGCGGGATCCATCCAGTTCACCGTGGTTTCGATTCACGGAAAGCGCATCGAATGGGTCACTTCCTATCGAGATGGGAAGAATTACTACCTGTTCCAGATGGACGACCTGACTTTTTCGCGTACCGAGGTGCAAGACGGTAAACACTCGAAAACAGTGAGGATCCAGCGCGATTTCAAACGTGACCAGTACAACACCTTCGAAATCGAAATCACCGCTACGGGAGTCGCGACATCCGTTTTGCGCGGCGGGCAAATGCAACCGGTAAATACTAGAAGCCGCGGCGGCCCAGCCCCAGGCAAATTCGGTTTCCACATCCCCGGCCGCGACGAGATCGGATTAAGCGACTTTCGCCTAACGCAGAAATAGGAACTAACGTTCATATCTCATGTCCTGGCTCGGCGATGCTCGTTTAAGTTTTCGGACCCTGATCAAGAATCCCGGCTTCACGACGGTGGCCGTCAGCACGCTTGCCTTAGCGATCGGGGTGAATGCCACGGTCTTCACCGTGACCAATTCCGTACTGTTCAAGGGATTCCCGCTGGTGGACCGAAACGATCGCATTCTGTATATCAGCACCGGCCGCAATTGTTGTGCGTCGTATCCCGACTTCGAAGACTGGCGCGCTCAGTCCAAATCCTTCGAAGGCATGGCGATTGTCCACGGCGGACAAAAATCCTTCAGCGACAATGGCGGGTTTCCCGAGACGTACATCGACACCGACATCAGCGCCGGCACGTTTAAGCTGACTGGACAAAAACCGATTCTGGGGCGGGATTTCGCGCCTTCCGACGAAGCGCCGGGCGCTGCTCCCGTTGTGATTCTGCGCTACAGCTTTTGGGAACGCCATTATGGAAAAGATCCCCGCGTCCTGGGCCATGTTGTACGAATCAACGGCCAGCCGGCGACCATCGTCGGAATCATGCCCCGCGGTTTTTCGTTTCCCCAGAACCAGGATTTATGGATGCCGCTTACGCCCACGGCCGAGCTGCTTAAGCGCGAAAATCGCGGCACGTGGTTCGTCTTCGGGCGTCTGACGGACGGCGCGACGGCGAAGAGTGCCCGCGCGGAAATGGAAACCATCGGACGCCGTCTGGGTATCGCCTATCCGTTAACCAATCAGGGGCAAAACCTGATTCCGCACGTACAGAATTTCCACTAATTCTTCATCGGGCCGAATTCGACCGCAATTTATCAGGCAATGTTCGCGGCGGTCGGTTTTGTCCTGTTGATCGCCTGCGCCAATCTGGCGAATCTGCAGCTGGCCCGCGCCATTGGCA
>CAVPKR010000132.1:0-97928 GCA_963705675.1 Terriglobia bacterium | reverse complement strand
TATCCGGGATAAATCCGCGGAAATGAAGTGTAGTGGCTTTAGATCATCTACGACTAATATACGCATTTACTTTTCCTTTGGTTTAAACTCAATATCCATCAGGCCAGATTCCAGAGCTTCCTGTAGGATAGCACGTTCCAGCTTACAGAACCACAGATTCTTGATCGTCGTGCGGTGTTATGTGATTCGCTCCGATCATGTCTAGTAGGTTTTTGAGTAATTGTCCTTCAGACACTTTAGTCATTACAGTCCCCACATTTCAATTAACTTTTCAATAACGTCCTCGACCTTAGCATCCTCGAAGAAGTTATATGCTTTTGGATAGAGCCATTCAACATCGCCAGCAAACTTAGTATGGGCGAACATCGCATTGTCTTCTCCGAAGCACTGGGCAATATGTATGAATCCGGTATTGGACCCTAGGTATTTCCCTGATACACGATCGAGCAGCGGGCGCCGGTGCGGCGTCCTACGGCCGACGGCCCGGCGACGGACGAGCTTTTGGCCAAACGCCAACGTGCGGAGACCGCGATCCCCGGCAGCGCGCCGTTTCAGCCGACTTTCGGTTTGACGGTGGTGAGCTGCGAGCGCGGCGATATCCGGCAATCGCCGCGCGGCCTTTACCTCTATACCGCGAAGGGACGCGAGGAGATCATACTGCCGACGGACAAAAGCCCGCGCGATCTGGTGCTGGACGAACTCCATGATGCGCTCAGCGGAAAACGCGTGCCCATCCACGACGGCGCTTGGGGACTTGCCAATCTCGAGGTCTGTCTTGCCGCGATCGAATCATCGCAGAGCGGGCGCGAGATCGCATTGCAATACCAGGTGCCGCTGCCGCGTTAGCGCTTAGCGACCATCACTAGCCGGGCGAGGTCGCCGCCGACTTGATCAGCACATAGACATTGACGACCAGCTTGTTGGGATCGGCGCCGACCGGATCGGTGACATATTCCTCGATGAACATGTCCTTGGCTTCGAGCCGCTTGTCGTCGAGATAATTGGTGATGGCCTCGTAGGTATTGTCGAGGTCGTCATACGAGCCGCGATGCACGAATTTGAGCGCCTGGCCCTCGGGCGACTGGCCCATGGCGATGTCACCATGCGGCGGGTTCTTCGGCGCTTCGGCGATCGGGACTGCGGCCTGGTATTCGAAGCCGGTATCGTCGGTCGCCGTGAAGATCGTCATCGGCAGGCCGTCGGGCTTGATGCCCTCTTTATCGAGATAGGTTTTGATCTTCTTGAATGAACCCGTGATGGTCGTCGAAGGCCTTGTCCCAGGTTCCGGAGCCCTTCACGTAGATGATCGTCTTCGCGGTCAGCGCCGTGTCCTCGCCGAACGGGTCGCCCGGATGCGCGGGTGGCGGCCGACGGCGCGGCCGGCGCCGGCGCCGGTGTTTGCGCCTGCGTCGGCTGTGGCGCCATAACGCGGCGAATAAAATCGCGGCGATAGCTGCGCCTGCCGGTGCGCGGGGCCGAGCGAGAACGACTTCGAGCATCACTTTGGGGTTCTCCTGAACGGGCGGCTTGCTTGAACGGGCGATTGGCGCCACCGGCGCGCCATCGCCTCGACATCCATTCGTCCCCGACGCAATTCTAACATGTTCGGACGGCATCCCGCCTTGCCCAAATTGCCCGTCGGGCGCCCGCCCGGGACACTGGCGCGCGGCGATCAAGTTCTCATATAAGTCCCTCTACATTTCGGGCTTTATCATGAGCGCGCTGGCGAACCGGGACTTCGTCAAGATGAACGGCCTCGGCAACGAGATCGTCATCGTCGATCTGCGCGCGGCGCGCCCGGCGCCCGATCGACGCGGCCGAGGCGCGCGCCGCCGCGCGGCAAGAGCCTTATGATCAGCTGATGGCGCTTTATCCGGCGCGCGGCGATGCACCAATGCCGTCGATCCGCATCTACAATAACGACGGCTCGGAAGCGGGCGCCTGCGGCAACGGCATGCGCTGCGTCGCCGCGCTGGTCAGCGACCAAACCGGCGCAGCGGAGCTGAAATTCGAAACGCCGGCCGGCCTGATTTCGTGCTGGCGGGCCGACGGACGGTCTGTTCACGGTCGATATGGGCCGGCCGCGCTTGCGCTGGGACGAAATTCCGCTGGCGGAAGAATTCGCCGACACGCGCGCCATCGAACTCGAAATCGGGCCGCGCGGCGCGCCGATCCTGCATTCTCCTTCCGCCGTGAGCATGGGCAATCCGCACGCGATCTTCTGGGTGCGAGATCCGGCGGCCTATGATCTCGCCAAGATCGGCCCGCTGCTCGAGAATCATCCGCTGTTTCCGGAGCGCGCCAATATCACGCTGGCCGCGACGCCGTCGCGCGACCGCATCGTGATTCGCACCTGGGAGCGCGGCGCCGGCCTCACCAAGGCGTGCGGCTCCGCCGCCTGCGCCGCGGCGGTCGCCGCGGCGCGGCTCGACCGCACCGGCCGCAAGGTGACGGTCAGTCTGCCCGGCGGCGATCTCGCCATCGAATGGCGCGAGAGCGACGATCACGTGCTGATGACCGGGCCGGTCGAATACGAGCACAAGGGCCGCTTCGATGCGGCTTTGTTCGCCGGCGCGGGAGCGGCGTGACGATGAGCGTCGACGTCGTCACCTTCGGCTGCCGGCTCAATGCCGCCGAATCGGAAGTGATCCGCCGCGAGGCGGAGCGCGCCGGCTTCGCCGACACCGTCGTGGTCAATACCTGCGCGGTGACGGCGGAGGCGGTGCGTCAGGCGCGCCAGACCATCCGGGCGCTGCGCCGCGAGCGGCCCGCAGGCAAAGATCGTCGTCACCGGCTGCGCGGCGCAGACCGAGCCGCAGACTTTTGTCGCCATGGCCGAGGCCGACCGGGTGCTCGGCAATGCGGAAAAGCTCAGCGGCGCCGGCTGGGCGCGGCGCGCGCCGCTTTCGATCTCGACGATGCGCCGAAGGCGATCGTCAACGACATCATGGCGGTCAAGGAAACCGCGGCGCATCTGGTCGAGGCGTTTCGCCGGCCGCACCCGCGCCTTCGTCCAGGTGCAGAACGGCTGCGACCACCGCTGCACTTTCTGCATCATTCCCTTATGGCCGCGGCAATTCGCGCTCGGTGCCGATGGGCGCGGTGGTCGAGGACGTGCGCCGTCTCGTCGCCAATGATTATCGCGAGATCGTGCTCACCGGCGTCGACATCACGAGCTACGGCGCCGATCTGCCGGGCGCGCCGAGGCTCGGCAC
Organism: Terriglobia bacterium; assembly: GCA_963705675.1. Taxonomy (GTDB): domain Bacteria; phylum Acidobacteriota; class Terriglobia; order Bryobacterales; family Bryobacteraceae; genus Palsa-187. The sequence continues at coordinate 94,713 of CAVPKR010000132.1, read as the reverse complement.
GCTGGTGAAGCAGATCCTCAAACATGTGCCGGAGCTGAAGCGGCTGCGGCTGTCGTCGATCGATTCGGTCGAGGCCGACCGCGATCTGCTCGATGCGCTTGCGCGGCGATGCGCGGCTGATGCCGCATCTGCATCTGTCGCTGCAGTCGGGCGACGATCTCATCCTCAAGCGCATGAAGCGGCGGCATTTGCGCGCCGATGCGATCGCGTTCTGCGACACGGTGCGCCGGCTGCGCCCGGACATGGTGTTCGGCGCCGACCTGATCGCCGGCTTTCCGACCGAGACCGAGGACATGTTCGGCAACTCGCTCGACCTCGTCGACGAATGCGGACTGACGCATCTGCATGTCTTTCCGTTCTCGCCGCGGCCGGGCACGCCGGCGGCGCGCATGCCGCAGCTTCCCCACGACGTCGTGAAGGAACGCGCGCGGCGCCTGCGCGAGCGCGGCGCGCGTGGCGCTGGCGCGGCATCTCGACGGCGAAGTCGGCGCGACGCGGCGCGTGCTGACGGAATCGCGCGAGCAGCGGCCGCACCGAGCAGTTCACGACGGTGATGCTCGCGGCAGCCAGTCGAGCCGGGACAAATTCTCGACCTGAAAATCGCGGCGCATGACGGCAGACAATTGCTGGCGGCTTGAGCTAAGCTCGCGCCAAATCGGAGACCGTGCGATGGACGGCAACGGGCAAGACTACACGATCAACGACGACCGAAGAGCTCGAAGCGCTGTACGCCGATGCGCCTTACGGTCCGGCGCTCTTCAAGGAAACCGACCGCATCACGCCGCAATATCGCAAGCTGATCGAAGCCGCGCCGTTCGTGCGTGCTGGCGACCAGCGGTCCCGAAGGCCTCGACTGCTCGCCGCGCGGCGATCCGCCGGGTTTCGTGCGCGTTGTCGACGAGCATACGCTGCATCATCCCCGACCGCCGCGGCAACAATCGCATCGACAGCCTGCGCAACCTGGTGCGCGATCCGCGCATCTCGCTGTTGTTCCTCATTCCCGGCGTCGGCGAGACCATGCGCATCAACGGCCGCGCCACGATTTCCACCGATCCGAAGCTGACCGAGAGCTTCGTCATCAACGGCAAGACGCCGAAATGCGTGCTGGTGGTGACGGTCGAGACGCGCCTACTTCCAGTGCACCAAGGCGATCATCCGCTCGAAACTGTGGGACCCGGCCAGCAAAGTCGATCGCAAGACCTTGCCGACGCCGGGCTCGATCCTTGCCGAATTGACCGACGGCAAGATGGGCGGGCCCGAGCACGACCGCCTCGCGCCGGAGCGCATCAAAGCAGACGATTTACTGATGGCCGCGTGTCAGGCAGGAGCGGCATGTAGAACGCGGCGCGCCTGTCGCTCCTCGCCTTGCCAGCCGCACGCATGAGCCGCTCGCGCATGTGCGGCGGCACCGGCGCCGTAACGTGGATCGGCGCGCGGTTCTTGTAGAGCGGCACCGACGATTTCGCGGGCATGCAGATGCAGGGCCGGGCCGCCGCTGCGCGGCGCCGTGCCGTAGATCGCATCGCCCAGGATCGGCCAGCCCATTTCGGCGCAATGCACGCGAAGCTGATGGGTGCGGCCGGTCAGCGGCTCGAGCGCGAGCCAAGTGCACTGACAGGTCGACGTAGCCGTCGGGGGATGCGACGCCCCATCACCCTCCACTTGGTCACCGCCGGCTGGCCGCCGGGATCGTGCTTCATCCACCAGCCGCGCGTCTCGTCGAGGCGGCCGAGCGGCAGTTCGATTTCGCCGTCGTCGGCCTCCGGGCGCGCCTTCGACCACGGCCCAGTAGGTCTTGTCGATGGCGCCGTTCTTGAACAGCTTGCCGAGCTGCGCCAGCGCCTTGCGATGGCGGCCGAGCACGAGGCAGCCGGAGGTGTCGCGGTCGAGCCGGTGCGCCAGCGCCGGCGCCCGCGGCAGGCCGAAACGCAAGGCGTCGAAATGGTCCTCGAGGCTCTCGCCGCCGTTCGGGCCGCGATGCACGGCAAGGCCCGCCGGCTTGTCGATCACCAGCATCAGCCCGTCGCGATAGAGCAGCCGCGACACCATCTCTTCCGGGGTCATGTCGAAACCGCTATCACGGGCGCCCCATGAACGACAGCCGACCGACGACAGCCGCCGAACAGCGAGACGGAAGCGGCCGGAAATTGGTGGCAGCGCCTGCCGGCGGGCTCAAGCGCAGTTCCTCGGCGCTCGGCGCCATCTCCGACGCTCGTCACCAAGCGCAAGCTCGACGACGCGACGCTCGCGGAGATCCATGACGGGCTGGTCCGCGCCGATCTCGGGCTCGCGATCGCGGACCGCATCGCCACGGCGCTCGGCGAGGGCCGCCACGATGTCGGCGATTTCGCCGGAGGAAGTGAAAGCGGTGGTCGCAGCGGAGGTCGAGAAGGCGCTCGCTGCCGGTGGCGCAGCCGCTTGCGATCGATGCCGCAAAAAGCCGTTCGTCATTCTGGTCGCCGGCGTCAACGGCTCCGGCAAGACCACGACCATCGGCAAGCTTGCGGCGAAATTGCGCGCCGAAGGCCGCTCGGTGATGCTCGCCGCCGGCGATACGTTCCGCGCCGCCGCCATCGACGCAGCTCAAAATCTGGGCGGAGCGCAGCGGCGCGGCCTTCATCGCGCGCGAAGCCGGCGCCGATGCCGCCGGCCTCGCCTTCGACGCGGTCGCGACGGCCAAAGAGCGCGGCATCGACGTTCTGCTGATCGATACCGCCGGCCGCTTGCAGAACCGCACCGAATTGATGGAGCGAATTGGAAAAAATCGTCCGCGTCATCAAGAAAGTCGATGCCGACGGCGCCGCATGCCGTGCTGCTGGTGCTCGACGCCACCGTCGGGCAGAACGCGCTGTCGCAGGTCGAGATTTTCAAGAAGGCGGTCGGCGTCACCGGGCTCGCCATGACCAAGCTCGACGGCACCGCGCGCGGCGGCATCCTGGTCGCCATCGCGGCAAAATTCGCGGTTCCGGTGCACTTCATCGGCGTCGGCGAAAGCGTCGACGATCTTTCGCCGTTTTCGGCGCGTGACTTCGCCCGCGCCATCGTTGGATTGGATTCGGCCGGGCTCGATTCCTGATTGAGCGGGCGAGCGAGTCGCGCTACACACCACGCCTCCGATGACCGCAAAACCCCAGCTCAATCCGCTCCTCAAGCTCGCGCTCGATCTCGGGCCGCTGGTGTTGTTCTTCTTCGCCAATTCGCACTACGGCATTTTCGTCGCCACCGGCGACCTTCATGGTCGCGGTGCTGGCGGCGCTGGCCGTTTCCTATGTGCTGACGCGGCATCTGCCGATCATGCCGGTGGTCACGGCGATCATCGTGGTGGTGTTCGGCGGACTGACGCTGGTCCTGCACGACGCCACCTTCATCAAGGTCAAGCCGACCATCATCTATGCGCTGTTCGGCGCGGTGCTGCTCGGCGGTCTCATCTTCAACAAGCCGCTGCTCGGCGTGGTGTTCGATTCGCTGTTCCATCTGACCGAAGAAGGCTGGCGCAAGCTGACGTTGCGCTGGGCGATCTTCTTCCTGGCGCTCGCGGTGCTCAACGAGATCGTCTGGCGCAACACCTCGACCGATGTCTGGGTCGATTTCAAGGTGTTCGGCGTGATGCCGCTGACCTTCCTGTTCGGCGCGCTGCAGGTGCCGCTGTTGAAGAAATATGCGGACCGAGCCGGCGGCCGAAGTGACGCCTCAGCCGGGCCCGCCGTCGAGCGCCTTTTCGATCTGCGGCTTGAGCACGGCGTCGAAATTGTCGGCGGTGATCGGGCCGACCAGCTTGTAGGCGATGCGGGCGTCGCGGCCGACCACGAAAGTCTCCGGCACGCCATAGACGCCCCATTCGATCGCGGCGCGGCCGCTCTCGTCGGCGCCCGCCGCGGCGAACGGATTGCCGTAACGGCCGAGGAAGCGCCGCGCGTTGTCCGGCTGGTCCTTGTAGTTGATGCCGACCAGGCGCAGGCGGCTGTCCTGCGACAATTGCAGCAGCAGCGGCGCCTCGTCGTGGCACGGCACGCACCATGACGCCCAGACGTTCACGACCGTCACGGCGCCCTTGAAACTCGCCGGATCGATGCCGGGAACGGGCTGCGCCGTCGCGCTCGAGGCCGGCAACCGGCGGCAGGTTCGTTTGCGGCGCCGGATGGCCGATCAGCGCGGAGGGGATGAGCGACGGATCGCCGGCGTAGAGGCGGAACAGGAACAGCAGGACGAGCCCGAGAAAGACGACGAGCGGCACCAGCACGACGATGCCGGCGCCGGCGCACGTTCGCGCTGCTCGTTCGCCACGCTGGTCACGCTTCTTCCTTCGCCTGTTCCATCGGCGCGTCGGCGCGCGCGCGGCGCCGGAGCGGCGCGTCACGCCCCGCATTTCGAGATCGGCGAGCCTGCGCCGTTGCGCGCGGTAATCGAGCATCACCCAGGCGATCAAGCCGCCGACGACCACGAACGGCGGCGGCATAAGACGCCGACGATGAAGCCGGTATGGCTGATCAGTCGCGTCCATCGTCAGCTCGCCGCGCTCGCCTGCATCAGCTGCAGCGTGCGCACGCGGCGGCGCAAAATTTCGTTGCGCATCGCCGCGAGCAGCAGCGTCACGAACAACAGCGTGAACGCCACCGCCATGATGAGCAGCGGGATGAGGATCGTCGGATAGATCGTCGAGCCGCCGAGGCGAAACACCGAGCGCGCCTGATGCAGCGTGTTCCACCAATCGACCGAGAACTTGATGATCGGCAGATCGATGGCGCCGACCAGGGTGAGGATCGCCGCGGCGCGCGCCGCGCGCGACGGATCCTCGACCGTGCGCCACAGCGCGATGACGCCGAGATAGAGCAGGAACAGGACCAGCTCCGAGGTGAGCCGCGCGTCCCAGACCCAGTAGGTGCCCCATTCCGGCCGCCCCCACAGCGAACCGGTGACGAGGCAGAGCAGCGTGAAGGCGGCGCCGATCGGCGCCGCGGCCTTGGCGGCGACGTCGGCGAGCGGATGGCGCCACACCAGCGTGCCGAGCGCCGCGACCGTCATCACGCCCCAGCCCAGCATGCCGAGCCAGGCCGACGGCACGTGCAGGAACATGATCTTGACGGTGGCGCCCTGCTGATAATCGTCCGGCGCGACCATCGCCTGATCGATGCCGAAGGCGAACACGAGCACCGTCACGCCGCCGAGCCACGGAATGGTGCGGTTGGCGAAGTTGAGGAAACGCGACGGGTTGGCGAGATCGGCGAGGGCCATCGGCAGCGTCCTAGTCCAACTCGGTTCCTAGTCGCTGATCCGGGCAACAGTGACTATGCCGCGCGGCCATGCGGCCGGAGCTTCAAATTTCGCATGAGCAGCATTGCTATTCCATTTCCTGCCGCAACGCCGCGGCCGCGGCGAATGGTCCGACCACCAGGCTCGCGAGCGTCAGCGCGCACAGGATCGTGAACGGCGTTCCGAACGGCACCGGCCCGGCGACGGCCGCATTGGCGGCGGCGACGCCGAAGATCAGCACCGGCACCGTCAGCGGCAACACGATGCACGGCGAGCAGCAGGCCGCCGCGCCGCAGCGTCACCGCGATGGCGGCGCCGATCAGGCCGATGAAGGTCAGCGCCGGCGTGCCGACGAGGAGCGTCAGCACCAAGGCGCGCTTCGGCCGGCGCGTCGAGATTGAGGAACAGTCCGATCAGCGGCGCGGCGATCATCAGCGGCAAGCCGGTGGTGAGCCAATGGGCAAGCCCCTTGACCGCGACCACGAGTTCGAGCGGCGCGCGGCCCATGAGGATGAGATCGAGCGAGCCGTCCTCGTGGTCGGCGGCGAACAGCCGATCGAGCGCCAGCAGGCTAGCCAGCAGCGCCGCGAGCCACAGGATCGCCGGGCCGATGCGCTTGAGCAGCGCCAGATCCGGCCCGAGCGCGAACGGCACCAGCGTGACCACGACCAGGAAGAACAAAACCCCCATCAACGCGCCGCCGCCGACACGCACGGCGATGCGCATGTCGCGGATGAGGATGGCGGCGAGGGGGCTCATGGCTATTCAGCCCCTTCCGCTGGCCAGGGCGGGCGCGGGCGCGTGATCGAGCCGCAATTCCTGCGTCCTGTCGAGCCCAATCGGTCCGTGGGTTGCCGCGAGGATATGCCGCCTGCCGCAAGATGCGCCCGCATCAGTTCGGCAAGCCGCTCCTGCGCCGCGGCGTCGAGCGTGCTGGTCGGCTCGTCGAGCAGCCAGATCGGCCGCTTGACGGCGACCAGCCGCGCGATCGACAGCCGTCGGCGCTGCCCGGCGGAAAGATAGGCGGCCGGCAGATCCGGCCAGTGCATCCAGGCCCGACAGCATGAGCGGCTTCATCGATGTCGGCGTCGGCGCGCCAAGAAAAGCCGCCCAGAACCGCAAGTTCTCGGCCGACCGTCAGCGATGGCTTCAGGGCATCCTGGTGGCCGAGATAGTGGGCCTGTTCGGCGATGGTCATTTCGGGGTCGCCGCCTGTCCAGCGTGAGCCGTACCGCGCGGCCGGCTGCGCACAAGCCCGACGATGGTGCGCAACAGCGACGATTTTCCGGCGCCGTTGCGGCCGGTGACGGTCAAAGCCTCGCCGGAGCCGACCGCAAAGCTCAAGCCGGCGAAAACATCGCGGCCGCCGCGGTGACAGGCTCAGTTCGACAGCGGAAAGCCGCATCGGTGACAGTCCTGGAAAGCGCTCTGCACCGCCGGTTGCACGGCATTCGTTACCCGCATGTTATCGGCCATTCGTTGCCGAACTGGCACAAGTCCTGAAAAGACCTTATAAGCCGCAAGTCGGACCGCGGCGCGCCGGTGACGCCTGCCCGTTCGATTTCCCCTTCCTTCCCTCACCCGCGTGCGGGCGATGGAAGGGAGGGGGTTTGGCCCTATTCGGCAATTAATTGCCTCCGATTTGCGCCGGCGCCCGGCCGGCAGGATGGGAAAAAAGTCATGGGTTCGCTCGACAGCTTCAAGTGCCTGCGGCCGCTCAAGGTCGGCTCCAAGACCTACGCGTATTTCAGCCTCCCGGCGGCCGAAAAGAACGGTTTGAAGGGGATTTCGCGGCTGCCGTTCTCGCTCAAGGTTTTGCTGGAAAATCTCCTGCGCAACGAAGACGGCCGCTCGGTCAGCAAACAGGATATCCAGGCCGTCGCGCAATGGCTCAAGACCAAGACCTCGGACGCGCGAGATCGCGTTCCGGCCGGCGCGCGTTCTGATGCAGGATTTCACCGGCGTGCCGGCGGTCGTCGACCTCGCCGCCATGCGCGACGCGATGGATCATCTCGGCGGCGATGCGAAAAAGATCAATCCGTTGGTGCCGGTGGATCTGGTCATCGACCATTCGGTGGCGGTGAATTTTTTCGGCCACAAAGATTCGTTCAAGAAAAACGTCGAAGAGGAATACAAGCAGAACCAGGAACGCTACCGATTCCTGAAATGGGCGCAGCGCTCGTTCGAGGATTTCCGCGTCGTGCCGCCCGGCACCGGCATCTGCCACCAGGTCAATCTCGAATATCTGTCGCAAACGGTGTGGACCGCGAAGACCAAGATCAGCTTCCCGGACAAATCGGTCGCCACCGAGCTTGCTTATCCGGACACGCTGGTCGGCACCGATTCGCACACCACGATGGTGAACGGCCTCTCCGTGCTCGGCTGGGGCGTCGGCGGCATCGAGGCCGAGGCGGCCATGCTCGGCCAGCCCTATTCGATGCTGCTGCCGGAAGTGATCGGCGTGCGGCTAAACGGCAAGCTCAAGGAAGGCGTCACCGCGACCGATCTCGTGCTCACCGTCACGCAGATGCTGCGCAAGCGCGGCGTGGTCGGCAAATTCGTTGAATATTTCGGTCCGGGCGTCGCCAGATCTCTCGATCGCGGACCGCGCCACGCTCGGCAACATGTCGCCGGAATATGGCGCGACCTGCGGCTTCTTCCCGATCGACGACGATACCATCCGCTATCTGCGCGACACCGGCCGTTCGGCCGACCGGATCGCGCTGGTCCTCGCCTATGCCAAGGCGCAGGGCATGTACCACACCAAGACGACGCAGGACCCGATCTTCACCGACGTGCTCAAGCTCGAATTGTCCTCGATCGAGCCGTCGCTTGCCGGGCCGAAGCGGCCGCAGGACCGGGTGGCGCTCAAGGAGGTCAAGAGCGGATTTGCACAGTCGATGGACAAGGAATTCGGCAAGTCGGCGGAAATGGACAAGCGCGTTCCGGTCGAAGGGCGTCAACACACGCTCGGTCACGGCGACGTCGTGATCGCGGCGATCACGTCGTGCACCAACACGTCGAACCCGAATGTGATGATCGCGGCGGGCCTGCTCGCCCGCAAGGCGGCGGCGAAGGGCCTCACGGTGAAGCCGTGGGTGAAGACCTCGCTGGCGCCCGGCTCGCAGGTGGTCGCCGAATATCTCGACAAATCCGGTCTGCAGAAGGATCTCGACGCGCTCGGCTTCAATCTGGTCGGCTTCGGCTGCACCACCTGCATCGGCAATTCGGGTCCGCTGCCGGAGGAGATTTCCGAAGCGATCAACAAGAACGACCTCGTGGCGGCGGCGGTGCTCTCCGGCAATCGCAATTTCGAAGGCCGCGTCAACGCCGACGTGCGCGCCAACTATCTCGCCTCGCCGCCGCTGGTGGTCGCCTATGCGCATCGCCGGCTCGATGCAGATCGACGTCGCCAAGGCGCCGCTCGGTACCGATCAGAAGGGGCGCAAGGTCTATCTGCGCGACATCTGGCCGTCGAACCGCGAGATCGGCGAATGTCGTCCGCAAGAACATCAACAAGCAGATGTTCCTGCGCAAATACGGCGACGTGTTCAAAGGCGATGCCAACTGGCGCAAGATCAGCGTGCAGGGCGGACTGACCTACAAGTGGGACGATCGTTCCACCTACGTGCAGAACCCGCCCTACTTCGAAGGCATGCAGAAGCGCAGCCAACCGATCGAGGATATCGTCGACGCCCGCATCCTCGGCCTGTTCCTCGATTCGATCACCACCGACCACATCTCGCCGGCCGGCTCGATCAAGGAGGAAAGCCCGGCCGGCGAATATCTGCGCGACCATCAGGTTCGCCCGAAGGACTTCAACCAGTACGGCACGCGGCGCGGCAATCATCAGGTGATGATGCGCGGCACCTTCGCCAATATCCGCATCAAGAACCAGATGGTGCCGGGCGTCGAAGGCGGCTACACGATCCATTATCCGTCGCGGCAGCGCATGACGATCTATGACGCGGCGATGCGCTACAAGACCGAGAACGTGCCGCTGGTCGTGTTCGCCGGCAAGGAATACGGCACCGGCTCGTCGCGCGATTGGGCGGCGAAAGGCTCGACGCTGCTCGGCGTTCGCGCCGTGATCGCGCAGTCGTTCGAGCGCATTCATCGCTCCAATCTGGTCGGCATGGGCGTGGTGCCGCTGGTGTTCGAAGAGGGCACCTCGTGGCAGACGCTCGGCCTGAAGGGCGACGAGCAGGTCACCATCCGCGGGCTGCACGGCGATCTCAAGCCGCATCAACGCCTGCTGGCCGAGATCATCGCCGTCGGACGGCGGCCTCAAGCGCGTGCCGCTGATCTGCCGCATCGATACCGCCGATGAACTCGATTACTACAGGAACGGCGGCATCTTGCAGTATGTGCTGCGCCATCTGGCGGCTTAGCTTATCGCATCCGGCCTCACCGCGAATTGAGTGGCAGGTGACCGGTGCCGGCGCTACGACTGGCGCCGTCACGAAGTCGTCACCGAGGAGGTCGCGGGTGGAGATCGGAATGCTGCGTCGCCGCCGGGCCTTTGTGCAAGGCATTTCGTCGGCACCCCTGATCGCAGGTCTCCTGATTGCGACTTGCGTCGCTGCGCGCGCCGAGCCGCGGGCGCTGCTCGAACTGTTCACCAGCCAGGGCTGTTCGTCCTGTCCCGCCGCCGACAAGCTGCTCGGCGATCTGTCGGCGGATCCGTCGCTGGTTACGCTGAGCATACCGATCGATTACTGGGACTATCTCGGCTGGAAGGATACGCTGGCCGATCCGGCGCATTCGGCGCGGCAACGCGCTTATGCCCGGGTGCGCGGCGATCGTCAGGTTTACACCCCGCAAATCGTCGTCAATGGCGCCACGCATGCGCTCGGCAGCGATCATGCCGCCATCGAGCGCGCCGATCGCGCAAACCGATCAGAAATCGGGCGTGATGTCGCTGCCGGTGCTGATGTCGGTGCGGCGGCGCCGATTTGAACGTGAAAATCGAGTTGGCCGAGAACCGAACATGCCGCGCGGCGAAGTCTGGCTGTGCCCGCTCGCCAAAGCGATGCCCGTCGAGATCGGCCGCGGCGAAAATCGCGGCCGCACGATCATCTACCACAATGTCGTGCGCAGTTGGCTGAAGCTCGGCGACTGGGCCGGCGCGGCGGCGACCTGGAATGTGCCGCTCGCCGAGATCGAGGCCGACGGCATCGATGCCGCAGCGGTCATGGTGCAGGAAGGCACGCACGACAAGCCCGGCATCATCCTCGGCGCCGCCTATCCGCCGCTGCGATAATCGACGGACGACCGAGGCACGTAACACCATGACGGGTGGCGCCGTGCTGCACTCCGACCGTCTGCAGCCGTCTGACACCGACGGCACAAAAAAAGGCCGGCAACTGCGCCGGCCTGAAGATTGGGGAATTGAACGCGTACACGCTGAACTCTGGCCCGGTCCGTCCGCGCCCCGGGGGGCTGGGGGGCTGAGGAATCCGGAACGCGATCCGAACCGGGCCCTGAGGCAACAGTCACTTGTTTCGCAGTGCAGCTTGGCGCGTGCTTGGCCGAAATAGGGCCGTATTATGATTCGCTTAACGAATGCGTGATTCCGCCGCGTCAAAAATGCCGCACCCATGCGCGGCGCTCCGCCAAAGCGGTTGCCGCTGCTTGCCGGTTTTCGCGGCATATTTGCCGCGCAAGAAGGGCTTGCCGGCGGTCCGTTCCGGCGCGATCATGACGCTCCAATGACACGGACCATGACAAGGAGGCGCCGCATGGATATCGGCGAAATCGATCCGAGCGCGTAGCGCGGGGGCGAGCACGGCCGTCCGCCCCCGCAAGCGAGGTAACCTTCAGCCGGCGCGAGCTCGACCGCATTCTGCGGCTCTACGGCCGCAAAGTCGCCGCCGGCGAGTGGCGCGATTACGCCATCGATTTCCTCAAGGACCGCGCGGTGTTTTCGGTTTTCCGCCGCGCCTCGGAAATGCCGATCTACCGCATCGAGAAAAATCCAAAACTCGGCCGCCGGCAGGGCGCCTATAGCGTGATTTCGGCCACCGGCCATATCCTGCGCCGCGGCCAGGAGCTCGACCGCGTGCTCGGCGCGCTCGACCGCTCGCTCCGCGTCGTCGCCGGTTGGCTCCCCGGACGCGAGTAGTCGGGGAAATGTGGCGCTTGGCGGCGTCGTATCGCCGCTGCCGAGCGCACGCTGCATCAGCACGGTATCGAGCCAGCGGCCGTGCTTGAAGCCGATCGATTGGAACGTGCCGACCAGGCGAAAGCCGACGGCGGCATGCACCGCGATCGAAGCGGTATTCGCCGAGTCGCCGATCACCGCCGAGCATCTGACGGAAGCCGAGCGCCTCCGCCTGCGCGACGAGCCGCGTGAGCAACAGCCGGCCGATCCCCTGGCGGTGGAATTCGGGCGCGACATAGATCGAATCCTCGACGCACCAGTTGTATGCCCGACGAGCGCGGTAAGGCCCCGCATAGGCGAACCCCGCCACCACGCCTGCGCTGTTCGGCGACGAGATAAGGATAATGCTTTGCCAGCAGCGCCTGCTGGCGGCGCGCCATCTCGGCTTCATCCGGCGGCTCGAGTTCGAACGACGCCGTGCCATGCGCGACCGCATCGGCATAGATGCGGGTGATGGCCGCGATATCGGGCGGCCCGGCCGGCCGAATGCATTACGTTGTCATCGCCGCGAGCAAAGATGACAGAAAAATTGTGGCGCGAAAAGAAAGCGCCCCGGGGCTTTGGCCCCGGGCGCTGCGATTTTGTCGCTGCCGAGGCTTAGCGGCGGTCGCCGAACAGCCGCAGCATCATCAGGAACAGGTTGATGAAGTCGAGATAGAGCGACAGCGCGCCCATCACCGCCTTGCGGCCGGCGACGGTGCCGTCGTCCATGCGCTGTACATCTCCTTGATCCGCTGGGTATCCCAGGCGGTAAGCCCGGCAAAGATCAGCACGCCGATCACCGAGATCGCGAATCGAAGCGCTGCTCTGGACCAGAACATGTGACGACCATCGCGATGACCAGCCGAACAGGCCCATGATCAGGAACGAACCGATCGGCGATAGATCGCGCTGCGTGGTGTAGCCGTACAGGCTCAGTGGCGCCGAATGAAGCCGCCGAGATGAAGAATACCCGGGTGATCGACGCGCCGGTATATTCGAGAAACACCGACGCCAGCGCCAGTCCGAGCAGCCCGGCATAGACGAAGAACAGCGACAGCGCCGTTCCCACCGAAAGCCGGTTGATCGCGGTAGCTCATGAAGAACACCAGCCCGAGCGTGCCAAGGACCAGCACGATCGTCAGCGGGCCGCTGAAGATGGCCTGCCCGAACGGCGTGAGGCCGCTGATCCGCCCGCCGGCGACTTGAATGTCGTTGCCGCCGGCGGCCTGATAGGTCAGCCAAGCTACGACGCCGGTCAGCGCGACGCCGGCCGTCATATAGTTGTAGACGCGGATCATGTGCGCGCGCAGACCCGCATCGATCGCGACCTGGTCCGTGCGGTAGCCGGTCCTGGCGGTTGCGAGATTCCGATCGAAGTCGGACATGGGAATACCCCTGGGTTGTCCCGGCGTCTTGCCGGGCTGGCGTTCGGTGAACGCCGCATCCGTGTGGCTGGAATCTAGTGCGAAAGCCGCGCCGCGCGCCAGATGGGTCGACGCCATATTCGCCAGGGTTACAAACCGTTCATGCTGCCTTCACGGCGCGCGCATATTAAAGATTTCGCAACACCTCCGCGGGCTTGCGGCCGAGCGCGCTGTAAATGTGCCGGCAAGCCCGACCAGCAACAGTGACAAAAAGCGCAGCCAGCGCGCGCGCCCGCGGCCTGCGCCGCGACCAAGACGAAGGGAAAATCCATGACCCGCGTCACGATGAGCGCGGCGGCGAGCGAGCCCGCCGCGACGCCGAACACGACTGTCGCGAGCCCGATGGAAAGATATTCGATCGCGTAGGCGGCGGTGAGCCGCGCCCGCGTCGCGCCGAAGGTCTTGAGCACCACGGCGTCGTAGACCCGGAAGCGCTGGCCCGCGGCGAGCGCGCCGCCGAGCACCAAGGCAGCGGCGACGAGCGTGATCGAGCTGGCGCCGCGCAGCGCCAGCGCCAGATTGTTCACCATGGCGTCGAGCGTATCGAGCGCATCCTTGACGCGCACCGCGGTGACCGTCGGAAAAGCGTCGGCGAGCGCCTTGATCGATCGGGTTTCCTCCGCCGTCGTGCCGCCGTCGGCAAAGGTCAGCGTGGCGATGTCGCTGTGCGGCGCGCCGCCGAATGCGCCGGGCAAGAACACCAGCACGAAATTGATGCCGAGATTTTCCCAGTCGACGGCGCGCAGATTGGCGATGCGCGCGGTCACGTTGCGGCCGAGCACATTGACGGTGATGGTGTCGCCGATCTTCGAGATCGAGATCGTGCGCGGTCCGGCTCTCGAGCGAGACCAGCGGTTCGCCGGAATAGTCGGCGCTCCACCATTGGCCGTCGACGATGCGCGAACCGGCCGGCACGGCAGCGGCATAGGTGATGCCGCGATCGCCTTGCAGCACCCACCGCGATCCGGCGGCGGGTTTGAGGTCGTCCGCCTTGACGCCGTTGGCCGCGACGATGCGGCCGCGCAGCATCGGTACGCGCTCGACCGTCGAGCCCGGCGCCTGCTGCGCGAACGAAAGCGTCGAAGCGGCCGCCGTCCGCGGCCGGGATATCGAGGAAGAAAAACGACGGCGCCTTTTCGGGCAGCGCGGCGGCGAATTCGCGATGCAGGTTGCCGTCGATCTCGATCACGGTGACGAGCAAGGCAAGTCCGAGCCCGAGCGACAGCACGACGCTCGGCGTCAGCGCACCGGGGCGGTGGATGTTGGCGATGGCGAGCCGCATACGGTCGAGCGCTGGCGCGGCCAATGGCGAGCGAGCCACATCGTCAGCTCCGCGACCAGCCGCAGCACCAGGAAGACGATGGCGGCGGCGGCGACGAAGACCGCGGCGATGCGGCGGTCATAGGTGGTGAGGATCGCCAGCGCGGCGAGAAGCGGCGACGATCGCCGCCGTCGCCGCCACATAGCGCCGGCGCGGCCAGGCCCGTTCCGCGGCGATCTGATCGCGGAACAGCATCGACACCGAGATGTCGTGCGCGCGGCCGAGCGGCCACAGCGCGAAAGCCAGCGCCGTAAGCAAGCCATAGGCGATGCCGAGCGCCAGCACCTCCGGATGCAGCGCCGGCGCGACCGGCAACGGAATGATGGCGCCGAAGGCGTAAGCGATCGCGAATGGCAATGCCGCGCCGAGCGCGGCGCCGACGCAAGTGGCGAACAGCGCGACCAGCAGATCTCGGCGCAATAGATGGCGAAGACACCGCCGCCGGTGGCGCCGAGCGCCTTCATGGTTCCGATCACGTCGCGCTTCGGGCGAGGTAGCTCGCGACCGCGTTGGCGACGCCGACGCCGCCGACCAGCAGCGTGGTCAGGCCGACCAGAGTGAGGAATTGGCTGAAGCGCTCGACATTGCGTTCAAGCTGCGGCGAAGCTTTGCTGCGGGTGCGGACTTCCCAGCCGGCGTCGGGAAACTCGTTCTGCGCCTGTTTTTCGAGCGCGGCCACCGCGCTGTCGCTCGCCGCGGCGTCCGGCAAACGCAGCCGGTATTGCCAGCGCATCAGGCTGCCGGGTTGCAGCAGGCCGGTGGCGCGCAGCGCCGTCTCGCTCATCAGCACGCGGGGCCCGAGCCCGATGCCGCCGGCGAGCTTGTCCGGTTCGCCGGTCACGGCCGCACGCAGTTCGAAAACGGCGCCGCCGATGGTGATGCGGTCGCCGGTTTTCAGGTCAAGCCGCGTCAGCAGTGTCGGATCGACCGCCGCGCCGAAGGCGCCGTCGGTTGGTGCGAACAGATGCAGCAAGCGGCATGCGGGATTGGTGACGACCGTCCCAAACAACGGATAATTGCCGTCGACTGCCTTGATCTCGATCAGCGTCGAGCGCCCGTCGCCGGTGCGCGCCATCGCCCGCAAATTGGCGGCGACGGAGACTTTGCCGTGCGCATCGAGGTAAGCGCGTTCGGCGTCGCTTGCTTCACGTTGAATCAGCGCAAAGGCGAGATCGCCGCCGAGGATGACGCGGCCGGCGCCTGAAATACCGTCGTTGAGACTCGCCGCCACCGAGCCGACGCCGGCGATCGCCATGACGCCGAGCGCGATGCAGCCGATAAAAACGCCGAAGCCGCGCAAACCGCCGCGCAATTCGCGCCAGGCGAAGCGAAACGCGAGGCGCAATGCAATCGGCCGGGTCGGCGTGGCAGCGGCTGGTGCGAGCATCATTGTGCCTTCGGCATCAAGCGCCCCAGCACGTAATGCGTGGGCGCGAAGACCAGGAGCGGCAAGCCAAGCAACAGTCCGGTGAACCATACGAAAGCGGGCACCCAGGTCTGGGCGACGTGGTCGCTCATGCCCCAGACGTAGTTGATGTTTACCGGGGTCAGCCCTGGCTGTACGTGATCGACACTCACTCAGTATGGCCCCCGCGGCGGCGATTAGCGGCACACCAGGGTGGATTTCGGCGTATGAGTAGCCGGGAACCTGACGACGTACTTCGGGTACTCAGCTTGCTCCAGAATCAGGGACTCCGAGTGTGGCTGGATGGAGGATGGGGAGTAGACGCCCTTCTGGGTGAAGTGACACGTCCACATGAGGACGTTGACCTTGTGGTCGAACTTGATGCTATTGCTGACATCCTTAGTTCTCTTAGGACCATCGGGTTCGGGGTCGCCGAGGATCATTCGCCTACTCGCATGGTCTTGCGTACTTCTGATGCTCGGCAGATAGACCTGCGCCTTGTGACAGTTGCCGACGACGGAACGGGATGGCAGGTAGCAGCTTTACCCGATGGCACCGACTGCCCTTATCCTCCATCGGGATTTGGTAACGGACGGATCCTCGACCGTGCAGTCCCATGCATCACTGCCGAACTTCAGTTTCAACATCACAGCGGATATGAGCCGAGAGACCGGGATCGACACGACATGGTGCGACTGGCAACAAGGTTCAACCTAAGCTTGCCCAGTCCCTACTGAAGACTGAGCTAGTGGCTCTCGCCAGATTCGGTGGACCATTGCATAACTGCCGGTAGGTGATACCTCGTAGTTGCTGGAATCGATGGGGGCACCCGTTCTGCGGTTCTCAGCCAGTCGGACTGAGATCGATCGACGCGTCCAAGCTCAGTCAGATGAGACTTACGAAAAGCCTCTCGCAGCTCGGACAGCTGAGGCCAAAGAGTCTCAGCTCCACAGGCCGAGGCGAGGGCGTCTCATGCACTCGAGCGCAGATATCCGGCGTACTGGGGCACTCGCCTTCGGCGGCGTAGTCGGGGTTTGCACAGGTGCTCTTCCAGGTTCGAGTGGCTTAGGAACCCTTCGATTCTAAGAGCCCTGCTACTCCGGACGGAGCGAGAGCGCCAGGCGTGGCACGACGAACGAAAGGAGAAAGATCGGCAAGAGCCTCTTTCCGGTGCATCGGAAGGCGACGACCTGGCCCTCGGCCGCGTCGAAGGTCAGAGTGCGGCTCAAATTTCGGCCGTTGCGGACTTGCAGGGTGTGATGTCCAGCTTCGATTGGTATCTCGATCGTGTCGTTCATTTCGAGCGACCCGACACGCCCATCGTCGACCACGACATCGAACGTTCCACGACGGACCTCCACTCCGATCGCTCTATGCGTCAGCTTGAGAGTTGCCGACATCTTCACTCTCCTTTCTGTGTCAGCCGACCTGAACCGACATGCTCTCAGTCTGGCTCACCCCTAGGTGGCCTGCCCTCGACGTGCTGTTGGATGGCAGGTGATAACCGCCGCCTACCCGGTGTTCAGGGTCACCCACACGCTGCGTTCCGACTGACCGGACCCCATTCATCGGTCCAGGTCAGGTTGACCGAGATCAGGGCGTCAGGTCAGGGGACCAGAGGCGTCGGGCGTCGACGAACGGGGTGGCGCAGGGGGGCCCGTCGGCCACCAAGAGGTCGGGGGCCAGGGCGTCGTCCTCACCCACACGTATCAGGGCTGACGACCGGGTGCCGTAGCCGTCCGTGTGCACGCACGGGGCCAGTGTGGCTGTCCTCCGCTCACGCCCGTCCGGAAACCGTGGCGGCCCGTCCTCCGTGTCGACGACGGTGTGGTCGCGCGAACACTCCCGGGAGTGCCTCCCACAGCGGGGTGCCTGCCACGTCGGCCCTCGACAGCACCGACCGGACGTGGTCGACCTTCACCGATGGGGTCCCGAGTGCGGCGTTCTCGAGCACGTGGATCCCGGGGCCGAGGCGCTCCGGCCGGGTCGCCCCGTTCGGTTCGACGGCAAGGTAGTACAGGGACCGCCGATCCCCGACGAGCAGCCACGCCGGGTTGTAGGCCCCCGTGGCCGCCTCGGCGGCGAGCACCTCGGCTCCCTCCTCGGCGGTCCGGGCCCCGGAGGCGACCAACGGCAGCCTGCCTTGCGACTTCTTGCCCGGGTCGGGTCCGTCGGCTACCGGGCGGTTGGTCAGTCCGCACACGACCCCATGCTCGTTGACGGCCAACCAGGTCCCTCCGGCCCGTTCGTCGCGGCCGCCGAGGATCCTCGGTTCCGTGTCACGCAGGATGGTGATCGCCGTGGCCGGCCGGTCCAGCCACTCATCGCGGTTGGCGCCGATGACGAGCGGCCACCGCTCGGTGTGGTGCCACGCGACCACGAGGAGGCACATGCCTCAAACGGTAGCGGGTAGGCCCCCACTCGAGTGCGGGCATGGACTGGGTGACGGCGCCCGAGGGGACGGCGTGTCAGCAGCCCGAGTGGCGGTCCAAGGGGACACCGAACGCCTTGTCATCGTCGAGCCGGTGGACCGCTCTGTTGGGGTCGAGGAACACTGGCTATTGGACGAGGCGATTGGCGTGCGAACCCGACCCGGCCATAACCAGGGAGGCTGTGAAGGAAGTGGCCTGGGCGTTGTACGGCACCGAGGCGAATCGTGTATTTCGGCCCTGTATATTCAGATGCCTCGAGTTCATACTGATGGCGAGGGATCCGGGAGGATCTCGGAAGGAGGCGCTTATGGGAAGTAGACGTGGAGGGCCATCCTGAGAGCGGATGGCAGGGGATTGTACGGGAGAGATCCCGGCAGGCCCAGGTAGATCAAAGGCAAGCAGTTCGAAGTGGGATCGTTGCAACGACGCGGGCAAGCAAGCTCCGCTGGGTGCCATTTCCCCAATCGATCCGTTCTTCAGTACAAGTGACGTAGAGAGCCCGATCCCCGTCAGTACGTGGGACGGGCGCTTTCGCGTCCCATGAAGTCGGTGCCCGATTGGATCGTGGTCTGTGCCTCAGAAGCGTCACACCTACCCGGCGGCGAGGATCGCCCACACGTCGAGCACCTGCTTGCCTGCTTCGAACGACCTGCTGGGCGAGCAAGTGGCCCGCAATTCTCGCTTCAGGGCGTTGCGAGCGGTCCACGCGCCATCGCTCACTGAGCACTTGCTCAGTCTTCGGTCAGCAGCTTCTGTTCGATCGACTCCACCTTTCGGTGGATACGGCCGCTTGGTTCGGCCGGGCGGTGGTCCAGCTTCACCACCACCGAAACGCGGGGCGCGGCTTGAGCCATTGCCTCCACGCACGCCTTGATGACGGCCATGACCTCGTCCCACTCGCCCTCGACATTGGTGAACATGGCGTTCGTCTCGTTGGGAAGGCCACTTGCGCGTACGATGCGGACTGTCTCGGCGACCAGGTCGCCGACAGACTCTCCGGTGCCTAGCGGGGTGATGGAGAACGCAGCGAGCATGTCCAACACTGTCTCAGCTGAAGACCCGGGCCGCCAGCGGCGTCGGGCGTATCACGGGTTACCCGGCGGGGTGGGACACAGTCGCTGCAGGCGCATACTGGCAACATGACGAAATATCGGAACTACTGGATATACAGCATCGGCTGCTTCGTGGTCTGGGGCGTCCTCTTGGCTGTTGTGGCAGCGCAGGGGAAGAATGACAAGACGCACACCATTCTCTTGGTATTTGGTGGATGGGTGATCGCCTGGATCTCGGGCACCATCGCCAGGTTCGTCTATCCACCTCCTAGCCGATGGCTCCCATCCAGTGCTCCAGCGCCGGGAAAATAGACGCTCGGCTCCGATCGAGGTGACCTGCCATCAAAGTGCCGGTAGGTGATACCTCGTAGTTATTGGAATCGATAGGGGGCAGTTCTGCGGTTCTCAGCCAGTCGGGCTGAGATCCGACCGACGCGTCCACAGCTCAGACAGCTGAGGACGAAAGGTCTCAGCTCAACTTGCCGAGGCGAGGGCATCTCGTTCACTCGAGCGCTCATATCCCGGTGTTATGGGGGCACCGTTCCTGAGCCCATTCAGCGGCGTGATAGGCAACCCCGAGCATCTCCCTTCCGACGGGCCGAGGCCCATTTGTCAATGACGTAACGGTTCTTTCCGGTTACGGCAGCGGGCCACGGCGTCGGTGCGCGATGCTGGTCGGACCGAACACCTCGGGGCGGCCGACGAGCCCGCTCACGTCCATTAGGAGCTCCACGTGCCCGATACAGTCTTCTTGTCCGATCGAATCGAGGTGACCCGGCCGATCCCGGCGCCGCCCGCCGCGATCTTCGACATCTTGCGGAGCCCGGCAGGTCATGTGGCCATCGACGCCTCTGGAATGTTGCAGGACTTCACTGGCGAGCCGGCGGAAAAGGTGGGCGATACGTTCGTCATCCACATGGACCGCGAGTCGCTCAATGACGTCCCCCTTGGCAAGTACGACGTGACCGTGAACATCATCCTCTTTGAGCGCGACAAGGAGATCGCGTGGGATCTCGGACCCGATATTCCGGTTCCGCACTTCTATGGTTACCGCCTGGATACCGGTGAGGACGGGGTCACCAATGTGACGTCCTACTACGACTGGTCGAAGGTGAGCGGTGACCTCAAGGAACGATTCCCGATCGTGCCCGAGTCGGCCCTGCGCTCCACGCTTGGAATCTTGGAGCGTACTGTCAGCAAGGGCCTATGACCTTCGGTCCCACCGCTCCAAGGCAGGATCCGCTGACGCCATCGCTGCCGCTGAGCCGGTGATCGGGGGCACCCGGACCAGCTCGGTATCTGCCCTTGCCGGATGCCCGAGGAGCCGCGCCTCTTGACTAGAGCGGAGCGCAGCCCAGCGTCGACGATCAGCTGTCAATCGGGTGGAGGAGCACTACGGGTATCTCGCGCTTCGTCTTGTCCTGATATCCGGCGTAGTTGCGGTGGTCGGCGGTGATCATCGGCCAGAGCCTTTCCCGATCCTCGGGGTCGGCGATCTCAGCTCGCATCCGTTGGGCTGGCTTGCCACCCATGGACACGGTCACCTCCGGGTGGTCTCGCAAGTTGAGGTACCACGCGGGATGATGGTCATCACCTCCGCGAACGCGACGATGACGATAGTCGAACCCTCCTGATAGGGCGACGTCAGCATGGTCGCACGAGGTTGGCCGCTGCGCCGTCCCGTAGTTGTCAGCTCGATCACCGGCATCCCACTAGCACTCCAGCCCAGCGGCCCCCCGTGGATCCGAGCACTATGCGGTGAATGCGATTCATGGCCTTCAGGGCCAGGTCCGAGGGCATGAGGAGATGCTAGATCAAGCCTCATCAAGCGGTCGGATTGGAGTGGATGTGGATTGATACCCCGAGGTGTCGGCCACGGGCAGCTGGCAGGTAGCTAGGCAGTTCGGTAGATAACGCTGACCCTCAGCCGGCGTTCGGGCACCGACTCTTGGTCGAGCGGTAGGTGTCCACAAGGGTCATGGGACCATTGGAGGTCGTAAGACCCTTGACATCGGAAAGCGAAGGAGTAGCGTCGACCGAAGGACAGAAACCAGCACGAGTTGCACGGCGTGACCCATGTTGAGTTGTCGTTGTATCGCAAGGGACTGCCATGATTCAGCGCTGGCGCACCACTTTGGCTCGGTCGTGTACGGCAATCACCCTCCTGGTGTTGGGCGGGACTGCTTTCGGTCTTGCGGTTCCCGGCCCAACTGCAACTGCCGCCGCCCCGATCGCCAACTCCGGCCAGCTGCTCGGCGTGTCCTGCACGAGTTCGAGCTTTTGCATGGCTGTAGGGACGTCAACGGGAACAACATTGACAGAGTCCTGGAATGGCATGGTCTGGTCTGTCGTTCCGAGTCCAAACCCGAGCAGCATCGGTAACAGCCTCACCAGCGTGTCGTGCGTGAGTTCAGTGGACTGCGTGGCAGTCGGCAGCTCCTACAACACGGCAAGCACGTACCAGGATCTGGTCGAATCATGGGATGGGAGAACCTGGTCGGTCGCATCTGCCCCCGTTTTCGCGGGCGACAACAGCAGCTTCAACAGCGTGTCTTGCACGACTTCGACCCAGTGTGTGGCAGTGGGCTACACCCAAGCCTCATTGGGCGTAAGTCCCCCACTAATGCCACTTGTTGAGTCCTGGGACGGGACGATCTGGTCGGTCGACTCCACCCCCCTTCCGAAATACAACAGCAGTTTCTTCTCCAGCGTGTCGTGCGCGAGCTCGACCAGCTGTATGGCGGTGGGGCAGACCGTCGAGTGCGTGGAAGTAACGGGGACGCTCGTGTGCATCTCGGGACAGATGCTGGTCGAGTCCTGGGATGGAACGAATTGGTCGATCGACACCACGCCCAATGAGAACGTCACTGATGGCCTCCGCGGTGGTTGTGTACGAAGCCCGGGAAGCTGCGTGGCGATGGGCGTGTCCAACAACACCTCGACAGGCGACTGAGTCCCTGGTCGAGTCTTGGAACGGAATGACCTGGTCGGTCGTAGACGGCCCAAGCCTTGACAATCCCAGCAGTGGGGCTGACAACGTCTCGTGTGTGACTTTTGCTGACTGCATGGCGGTGGGCGACTCCTTCGACCCAGCCCAGGTGTTCAGGAGCAGACTCTGGCTATGTCCTGGAATGGCACGGTGTTGTCTGTGGTCCCCAGCGCCGATCCGAGTAGCACGTTCGATGAACTCGACGGCGTGTCTTGCATCAGCTCGACTTTTTGTGTCGCCGTCGGCTCCAGCCAGTCACCGTTTCCCTCGCCTTCTCAGACGCTCATCGAAACCTGGAACGGGACTGACTGGTCAGTCGCGCCGACCACCTCGGTCCTCGTCCCCTCCACCGGAACGGCCCTCAGCGGCACGAGCGCCGTCCTCGACGCCTCGGCAACAGCCGCCTCCGGAGTGGCCACCGTCCAGTTCGTCCTCACCGGTGGGTCCTACGCTCAGTCGGTCATCGGCACGGCGGTGCCCACGATCTACGGCTATGTGTTCGTGTGGAACACCACAGCCGTCCCCAGGGGCACCTATACGTTGCAGAGCCTGGTCACCGACAACGACGGCAACACCGCCTACAGCCTGGGGATCACGATCACCGTGGATAACCCGCCGCCGACCACCGCGGTCATCATCCCCTCAAACGGGGCGCACCTCAAGGGGATTGCTGTCCTCGACGCGTCAGCGTCTCCTTTCTACGGGGTTGGGATCACCAAGGTCCAGTTCGTGCTCACGGGTCGGTCCTTCAACAAATCGGTCATCGGCACGGCCACGCCCACCATTTTCGGGTGGGTGTTGGTGTGGAACACCAGGGGCTGTCCGCGGCGGCCCCTACAAGCTCCAGAGTCTGGCCACCGACGCCGCGGGGAACACCGCCTATAGCCCGGGGATCACCATCAAGGTCGCCCACTAGAGCCTCGATCCCAACGCAGTACGCCATCCCACGTCGATCCCTGACTGCCCTGTTGTGCCGGTAGGTGATACCTCGTAGTTATTGGAATCGATGGGGGCCCTCGTTCTGCAGCTCAGTCAGCTGAGTCTCTGTCTGTCCTCAGGTCAGCTGGTTGAGATCATCAACCGAGTTGATCAGGGCGGACAGTCGGGAGCGCATTTTGCCCGATTCTGCGAGCTCGCGGTATCCGCTGGCCTCACAGAACTCCATGCAGAGTGGCTTGCCGGTGAAGTCCTCGCCGCCACTCGACCAACAACACAAGCGTGCGGGTCCACTCTGCTTCCACGTCAGGCGCCAGAGGAAGGACCCTTCGATCCGGGGTAACCAACCCATACCCGGGGAAGAGTCCGAGCAACGTGCACCGCTGTCGACTCAAGGTTACGCAGTTCCTCACCTTTCGGTGCCACGAACGACCGTCACTGTCCTGGACCATGAGGGCGTAGCTCGGCGGGATCCCAGTGCCTGAGTAGTCGATTCAGCGGGAGGACGATCGTATCGGCACGGCTCATGCCGTTGTCGTCTCTCGGCGGGCGGTCAACCATGCTCCCCATCCTGCCTGTGCGCTCGTGCCACTCCATTCTCCTGGCAGCGCTTTCAGAACATCAGCAGGCGGCAGGTAGATCGGGGTTGCGTCGCCGCTGGTGCTCACCCACAACAGAACACCATCTGCTTTAAGGACGCGCGGACCTCATCGGGGAACAAGAACATGTTTACGAGGGCAACGGCGGCGACAGAGTTCGAACGTACGGGGAGGATGGACGCATCAGCCTGTATCTGTCGACTTCTCGGCGAAGCCAGCGAGAGCATCGCCCGGGAGAGATCGAACGAAACGACATGTTCGAACACGGCTTGGAGATCGCCGGTCACGTTTCCCGTTCCGGCACCGACCTCGAGGCACACCCCACCCGGAAACGGGCCCCCTCTTGCTAGTGCATCCCCCAGCGAATCGTGGCGCTCAGGATTATCACGCTCTGCCCAGGTCGAAGCCAGTGAATCAAAGAACCCGAGCATCTGCGATAACCGTTCGGGTGTCCACGCACCTGGATCCATAGCGATCTCACGGGTCAGCTGACCCATGTGCACAGCGAGATCGCCGAGATCTGGCCGGTCTGGCCTGTCCGCTATGACCCTCGGAAGTTCCGTCAGCATTGCCACACCCGCTGGCGGCTGTGCACTTTGGGCACGCGACCCGTACAACTTTGTCTCATGCCTCCACTCCCTCCCAGAGGACCCAGAGTGCCCGATCTCGACCTTATGCCAGGGGAAGCACGGTGGGTTCAGCGACGAACCAATGGATCGTGTGCAGACACGGTACGGGAGTCGTTCCCCGCCGTAGCGGTTCAGCAGAAGGACTTGCATGTCAGCTCGAGCCGCAGCGTCCTCAGCTGGGCGAGCTGAGGGTGCCAAGGCCTCAGTCAGGCGAGGAACCTTTGGCCTTTTCAATCCGACCTCTCGGGTTCATAATGGCATTGAGGGATCCGGGAGGATTCTGAAGGAGGCGCCTTTGCGAAGAATGCACGGTGGCTCATTCTGAGAATGGATGGCACGGGACCAGTAAGGCCCAGGTAGATCGAAGGCAAGCGGCTCGAAGTGGGAGCGTTGTAACGATAAGGACAAGGAAGCCCTTTCTGGATGCCAGATCCGAGGCGGTTCGCTCGCGGAGTAAAATTGAAGCAAAGCGCCCGATCCCCGTCAGTTCGTGGGACGGGCGCTTTCGCGCGAGGATTGATGCGTCGGCTACTCAGTCAGTGCGTGAGTTTCCACGCAGTCTCCTCGTGTGAGCATGGAGCAGGTCCCTTCGAGCTGGTTGGCATAGGAACCGCCAGCTTCGAAAGGGCCTCACTCGGTTGGTGGACGTTCGGGTCCACCCTGGGCTCACAGCTGGGGAATTTCAGTGATCAGCCCTGGGGAGTTTCCGGTGATCGATGACCCTCAGCCTGCGTAGATGGGGGCGATGGGGGGCCTGACGTCGCCTGGCAGAAGGGAAGGTCCGCTGAGGGGGTCTCCAATGGCGTTCTCCAAATTGCGGTCTGGCGCCGAGGTCTAGCGCTGACAGTGCCCTTGGTCGGCCAGTTCCACATGGTATCAGTTCTGATACCATGTGGTCATGGACACGGCGCTTATCATCCGAACAGCTAGGAGTCAGTCGAAATTGAGCCTTGGGCCCTTGAACTCGGGCCGGCACCTCGCACGCGACGCTTCGGCCTACGAGAAGGGCCGGGTCTATCCAACGACGACGGTCTTTTCACGGATCATTGCGGCGGCGGGACAGTCGCTTGAGGCAACCCTCCTCGGAGTGCCCACCAGCATTGATGGAATGTCCCGCGGTGAAGAGTTGATAGCTGTCCTCGAATTGGCCGAGCAGTTTCCCGCTCGCCACGCGTCCCACATCGAGTTCCCTGTCTTTCGACGGGCATGACTTCGATTGTCGACAAGATCCTGGCGATAAGCGCGACCCTGGATGCCCAGCGGCTCCCGTACGCCTTCGGCGGCGCGCTGGCGCTGGCCTTTTGCACAGAGCGGGCCCGGGGCACCATCGATATCGATGTGAACGTCTTCGTCGGCCAGGAGGAGGCGGGGAAGAGTATTGGGCGCCCTGCATCCGCCCATCAACCATACAGAGACGGACCTTCGGGCCCTCGAACGTGATGGCCAGACCCGGCTGTGGTGGGATCGGACGCCCGTCGACGTATTCCTCGACACGACTGATTTTCACGTCCAAGCCGCACAGCGTCGCCAACTCCACGACTTTGGCGGCCGGCGGATCCCTTTCCTGGGCTGTTCCGATCTGGCCGTATTCAAGGCGTTCTTCAACAGGACGAAAGACTGGGCCGACCTCGAGGAGATGATTGCGATCGGGGCTCTCAACGTCGATCAGACCCTCGGCGTATTGATTCGGTACCTTGGAGAAGACGATGATCGCGTGGAGAGGCTTCGGGTCGCTGACCGCTCCGGAGCGTTGACCGTGTTCACCCCTGCGACTGAGCAGACCACGGTCTTTCGGATAGGACTGTCGCCTGTGCTCAGCTGTCGAGGCAGTCGTGAGGCGGCAGAGGCCCGGGCTCCATCCTCAGCTTCGGTGGCTGAGGACGTTCCGACTTTTGGACAGTGACGTAGTCATGGCCAAAGGACAGAGCTCTGGGCGTTTGAACCTGCGGATCGTCCCGTCTCCGACCTGGTAGGTGAGTTGGCTCACTCCCGTCGCGGCAAGACGCCATCGACCAAACTGTCTATATGCCGGACCCAAGTGAGCCCGAAGACCAAGGTCACAAACTGGTGCCAGGCTTGACCGAGATGGTGTCCGACTCCGACCGGGACGAGACGGTGAACCTCCTCCGCGAGCACGTCATCGTGGGTCGGCTCACCCTCGATGAGTTCTCCGAGCGGGTCGGTGCCGCCCTCGGAGCACGTACGCGGGATGACCTTCAATCGACACTCGCCAGTCTTCCCGACCTGGCCAACCCTCCAAGTGATCTGCTTCGCTACCGGCCCCGGCGTTGGTTCGTCGCGGTAATGAGCGGGTCACGAGCCAAAGGTCGGTGGAGGATCAGCGGGCGCACAACGGCGGTGGCTGTTATGGGTTGGTGCGAAATGGATCTCCGGTACGCCGAAATCGATGGACCAGTGGTGGCGATCACTGCCATCGCATTCTGGGGGGGCATCACGGTCACTGTGCCCGAAGGTTTCGAAGTCGAGCTCGATGGGTTTTCCCTAATGGGCGGGCGCAATCTGAGGCTCCGGAACGGGCCCTTGTGCCGGGTTCGCCTCGCATCCGGATTCGGGGAGTTGCCATCATGGGCGGGATCAACGTTACGTAGCCGGCCGCGTGTGCAGGGCGCGAGATCAGGGAGTCACCCGCGTGATCTCATGAATCTGTGTCGGGTCCGGGTCGGCCAGACGCTCCGATGGATCTGGAGGTCCGAGACCGAGATATGAAGGAACCGACATCGTCCGAGCCCCGTGTCAGGCCCTCAGGCAGCCGAGAAAGCCGCCAATCGGCACCGCAACAAACCGGAGGATTCAGCGACACCGCACCCACCGATCGCACGCGAGGGAACGGTGACCATCCTGTTTAGCGACATGGTCGACGATGCGGGTATGACAGAACGGATGGGCGACGGGAAATCGCGAGAGTCCTGCGCGCCCACCACCTCGTAGTGCGAGAGTCGCTCGAGCGTCATGGTGGACGAGAGATAAAGGTCCAAGGAGACGGGTTTATGGTCGCTTTCAGGGGTGTCGCCCGTGCCCTTCGTTGTGCGGTCCAGATACAGCGCTCGTTCCTTGCCTACTCCGAGGCCCACGGAGATCATCCCATCCGGGTGCACATTGGCATCCATACCGGTGAAGCCGTTGAAGAAGACGACGACGTCTTTGGGCACACCGTGATTGTCGCGAGCCGGATCGCGGATACGGCGAGCGCAGGTGAGATCGTGGTCTCGACCCTCCCGAGCAAATGGTGGAACGCACCGACGAATTTCGGTTCGTCGACCATCGTGAAGCCATCCTCAAGGGTTTGGCACGCCCACAGCCAGTGGCAACGTTGGTCTGGGCAGCGTGAGCTCTCAACGCTTCTCTTGAGTCCGCGACGGCCTCACTATGGGCTGCGGTCCTGCCGGGTTGCCTGAGACTGCCCTCCTACCCGGTGGTAACGGTCACCGAATGCTGGACAGCGGATATTGGATCACCCAGCTTGAGATCGGGAGGAGAGCGCAGAGATCGAAGTCGCCTACTACCCTCTGCGACACCGAACGAGATGAGCAAATGCATTGGATTCCACCGGGGTAGTCGGGCATGTAGGGCCACTGCACGAGGATGGGTTCTGAGTCGGGCCCACTGAAGGTCGTCCGCCCGGGCGCTGGCGACTCACAACCCAGAGGTCGCTGCTCCTGATCATTGCCGGCCTGGCCGGGCTCTCGTACGCCTGGGGGATCAGCCAGGACGGCCTCGAGCCTTTCTATGCGGCGTCCGTGCGGAGCATGGCGTCCAACTGGCACAGCTTCTTTTACGGCTCGTTTGATCCGGCTGGAACGGTCACCGTCGACAAGCTCCCCGGTGCCCTTTGGATTCAAGCACTGTCCGTTCGATGTTCGGGTATCACACCTGGGCGATTGTCCTGCCCCAAGTCATCGAAGGGGTCCTGAGCGTCCTGGTGCTCTATCGGCCGTGAACCGGCTCCGGGGAACGACAGCTGGCCTCATCGCTGCGGTCATCCTCGCAGCCAGTCCAGCAACCGTCGCGCTGAACCGGGGCAATATCTCCGACACCGCCATGGCGCTGTTCCTGGTGCTGGCGGCCGACGCCGTCTCGGCCGCCATCGTGTCGGGGCGACAGCGCCATCTCATCTTCGCCGGAGTGTGGATCGGGATCGCCTTCCAGGCGAAGATGCTCGAAGCCTGGCTGGTATTGCCGGCGTTCGGGCTGGCCTACCTGTTCGGCCGGAATGAGGGATGGGCCGACGCTGCGAATGGTCGCCGTCGGTGGGTTGGTCGCCGGCGTCGTGTCGCTGTCGTGGATGACCCTCGTAACCGTCACCCCAGCCGCAGATCGCCCCTACGTGGACGGGAGCCAACACGACTCCCTCTACGAGCAGGTCTTCGTCTACAACGGCTTTGGCCGCACCAACCAGCAGGTGGCATTTGAGCAGTTTGCCGGCTTGCTGGGATCGGAGACAATCAACGGGCCTCCGCCCGCATGGAATCGGCCCGCACAAGGAGATGTCGGGCGCGATACCGGCGTGCTGCTGCCGGCGGCGCTCGCCATCGGCGTGGGTGGGCTATTCACCCGCCGCCGGACCTACTACATCCTTTGGACCGGTGGCTGGTCGCAATGGTTGACGTCTTCTCCGACGTCTTTACCTTCCACTCGTACTACACAGCCGGACTCTCACCTCCGATCGCAGCCGTCCTGGGTGCTGGCGTCGCCAGTCTGTGGGAGTCACGGACGCAGGTGCGAGCCGTGGCTGCCCGTCGAGTTGGGTTGGCTGCCCTGACCGTGGGGGGACGGTTGCCTATGGCATCTGGCTGACCCAGTCATCGGGAGCCAATGCCCCGGGATGGCTGTGGCCGCTGGCGGTCTCGCTCGAGCCGTGGCGCTCGCGCTCCTTTTCGCCTCGGCTGTTACTTGGCAGCGTCGAACGATCCTGGCAGTGGCTCTCATCGTCGGCATGGCCGCCGATCTCGCGATTCCGGCATCAGGAGCAGCTCAGATCGTCGCCAAGCAGCGAGGTTTCGGCGATACTCCGTTTGAGTCGGCGAAGGAGGCAGGCGACCAACGCCGCCCTCCTGGGATCGTCATCGAACCGACTCGGGTCATTCCTACCGACGCTGGAGAAGCTCCAGATGGGGTCGCCCTACCTCATGGCCGTCTATACATCCGCGGTTGCGTCGGAGTTCGTCTCGGCCACCGGAAAGGAGGTCCTCCCCATCGGTGGCTTTTCGGGCACCATCCCCGAGCCGAGCGTGACTCAGCTCGAGGGTATGATTCGAACTGGCAAGTTCCACCTCGCACTCTTGATAGGCGGAGGCCACGACCCACGCCTCAACTGGATTGCCTCGCACTGCCGGCACATCGGCCAAGGGGGAACTGCCGGCCTGTTCCTATGTACACCGAACGACGCGCCTGCCGCCCGAGGATGACCGGTAGCTGAGGCCTCGCCATCGGGTCAACCTGGTGGGGTGCCTCAGCCGGCGAAGCCCGGGAGAGCCCGAATTGGCATCAGGTTCTGATCGCGACACCCGGCTTCTAGAATCTGAGTTGATGGCCGACTTCGTCGCGGATGGCCAGCAGCTCCGCGATGCGTTCGTCGTCTGGCCCGAGGTACTCGCTCAGAATTCCGGTCACGTATGGGACGTCGGCCGCCCCGCTCGAAGCATCTCTTCGATGTCGGCCCAATCCTTCCGCCGATTGAAGAAGGCCTTAAATACGGCTTACGCTATTCTTAAGTCGATGCATCCCCAACAGACCGCGCCCAAGATTCAGCTTTCCAATACCAACGACTACCGCGAAAGTTATGCCAACAGCGTGCAGGTGCGCGTCAGCCTATGGGATTTCTACCTGATGTTCGGCACCATTAACCAGTCCTCTGCCGATGCGGTTTCCATCCACAATTTTCAGGGGATTTTTCTGAGCCCCCAGCAGGCCAAAGCGCTGGCGAACATGCTGGCGCAGAACGTGCAGCAGTATGAATCCACGTTCGGCGAAATCAAGCTGGAGCCGCATCCGGCTGGCCCGGTGATCCAATAGAGCGTGCGCTCCCAAACGCGAGCCATCGTCATTTTCTTTCTCGGATTTGCCGCGTTGCTGCTCGCCCTCCACGTCCCGTATCTAAAACTGCCTTTTTTCTGGGACGAGTTGGGCCAGTTCATTCCCGCGTCGCTCGACCTTTTTCGATCCGGTGCGTGGATTCCGAAAACAACTTTGCCCAATGTGCATCCGCCCGCCGTGATGGCGTACCTGGCGTTGTCGTGGAAGATTTTCGGTTTTTCCATCCTTTCCACCCGCGTCGCCATGCTGTTGATCGGCTCGGCTGGCGCGCTGTTCTCGTTTCTTTTGGCGATCCGGTTATCACGCCATCTGGCCGGGGCGCCCGCCTTCGCCGCTGTACTTTTCCTGCTGGCGACTCCGATGTTCTACATGCAATCGATGATGGCGCAGCTCGATATGCCTGGCGATGACGTTGACCGCGCTGGCGCTGTTGCTATTCCTCGAAGATCGCTTCGCGTGGTGCGCCGTGGCATGCACGGCACTGGTGCTCGCGAAGGAAACCGGAATCTCGACACCGTTCGTTTTCGCCGCCTGGTTATGGATTCGCGACGGACGCCGGCGGAATCCCTCTATTTCCTGGCCCCCGCCGTCGCGTTGGCTGGATGGCTGCTTTATCTGCATCACGGCACAGGACATTGGCTCGGCAACGATCAGTTCGCCCGCTATAACGTCGGCGAAGCATTGCGAATCGCCCATATTTTCGGAACCCTTCAGCGGCGGCTGTATTTTCTGCTGATCTCCGATGGCCTATGGATCGGCGCCATCACTCTGGTCGTCGGCGCGCGGGTCTTTAAAGGACGCGACTGGAACGTCGCGTTCGTGGTCGCGGGCGCGCAGATCCTGCTGGTCAGCGTATTCGGCGGCGCCTCGCTCGACCGCTACTCGATGCCCGTATACCCGATCCTGTACGCAGCCATGGCTGCCGCTGGCTCTGTTTACCCGTCCAGTTGGCGATGGGCGACGCAAGGCGCCATGATTTTCGCATTGTCCATGGGCCTGTATTGGAATCCGCCCTATCCCTTTTCGTTTGAAAACAACCTTGCCATGGTCGATTTCGTCGAGCTTCACAAAGAGGCCGCGAACTATCTCGAAATGTGGGCGCCCGGCAAGCGCATCGCCAGCGTCTGGCCCTTCACCGACGAAGTGCAGCGGCCGGAGTTCGGCTACGTCCAGCACAAGCTGAAAGTTCAGCAGGCGGAGGACTTTCGGCTCACCAGCCTGGCGAATCTGGATCGCAAGAACATCGACGTCTTGGTGGTGTTCTCAAGAAACTGGGCCCTGGATGGCGGCGCGCTCGACTATGAATGGATGCGCGCGTATCTGCGCCGCAATTGGGGCTACTACACGCAGGCAACCTCGGATCAAATCCGAGCCGGCCTGGGATTCAGGCCGATCGTGAAGCTGACCCGCCGCGGCCAGTGGATCGAAATATATCTCCCCGAGTGATTTGTTAAAATAAGGTTTCCATGCGAGTGGGCGTCGTCGTCTTTCCCGGCAGCAATTGCGATCACGATGCGTGGTATGCGGTCACGCACAACCTGGGCCAGCAAGCCGAGTTCATCTGGCACGATTCCTCGACCGTGGGCCAGGTCGACGCCGTGATTCTTCCCGGCGGATTCTCCTACGGCGATTATCTGCGCTGCGGAGCCATCGCGAAATTTTCTCCGGTCATGGACGCTGTCAGGAAGTTCGCGGCTGACGGCGGGATGGTGCTCGGCCTTTGCAACGGATTCCAGATCCTGGTCGAAAGCGGCCTCTTACCCGGGGCCTTGCTCCACAATCGCGATTTGAAATTCGTCTGCCGTCCCGTGACTCTTCGAGTCGAAACTACGCACACTCCCTTCACCGCCTCGGCATCTAAAGGCCAGCTACTGAAAATTCCGGTGGCGCACGGTGACGGCTGCTACTTTGCCGATCAACGAACCCTCGACATGCTGGAAGCCGAGGATCGCGTGGTCGTTCGATATATGGATAATCCCAACGGATCTCTTCGCGACATCGGCGGCATCTGCAACGAAGGCCGCAACGTCATGGGGATGATGCCCCATCCCGAACGCGCCTCTGACATTCTGATGGGCTCAACCGACGGCCGCGTAATCCTAGAAAGCATGGTCCAATCGCTGGTGGCTGCCGCCGCATGAGCGATCTTCCCGCCTCCGAGCTCGCCACCGCCTGTTCAATCCTCAGACGCGAGCCCACCGAAACCGAGCTAGGCATCTTCACCGTCATGTGGAGCGAACACTGCTCCTATAAGAGCTCCCGCCTGCATCTGCGGAAGCTTCCGACCAGCGGCACGCGAGTCCTGCAAGGTCCTGGCGAGAATGCCGGCATCATCGACATCGGTGACGGCTGGGCGATTGCCTTTAAAATCGAGTCTCACAACCACCCCAGTTTCATCGAGCCGTTCCAGGGCGCGGCCACCGGCGTCGGCGGAATCCTGCGCGACATTTTCACAATGGGCGCGCGACCCATCGCCGTGATGGATGCCCTACGCTTCGGCCCGCTTGACATCCCCCGCAATCAGCGAATCCTGGAAGGCGTAGTCAGCGGCATCGCGCATTACGGCAACTGCTTCGGCGTCCCTACCATCGGTGGCGAAACCGTCTTCGAGCCTTGCTATAACGGAAATCCCCTGGTGAACGTCTTCGCGCTGGGCGTTTTTCGCCACGACGAAATCTTCTACGGCCGCGCCTCCGGCATCGGCAACCCGGTAATTTATGTCGGAGCCAAAACCGGCCGCGACGGTATCCACGGTGCCTCCATGGCGTCCGCCGAGTTCACCGAAGAATCCAAGCAGAAGCGCCCCAACGTGCAAGTGGGCGATCCTTTCATGGAAAAGCTTCTCCTGGAAGCCTGCCTGGAAGCCATGCGCACTGGCGCGATCGTCGGCATCCAGGACATGGGAGCCGCCGGCCTCACTTGTTCCACCTGCGAAATGGGTAGCCGCGCCGGCACTGGAGTCGAAATCGACCTAGCTTTAGTCCCGCAGCGCGAGACCGGCATGACACCCTACGAAATCATGCTGTCGGAATCACAGGAGCGCATGCTGCTGGTGGCCGAAAGCGGCCGCGAAGACGAGGTTTTCGCCGTATTCCGCAAATGGGGACTCGACGCCGTAACCATCGGCCGCGTCACCGACGACGGCAAACTCCGCGTGAAAAACCGCGGCGAGATCGTGGCCGAAATTCCGAATCGCGAGCTAGCCGACGAGGCTCCTCTCTACGATCGCCCACACAACGCCGCTCCCTATCGATCGGCTCCAATGGACGCGCCTGCCTTTTCAAGTACGCGACCCGACGGAAGACCTTTTAAAGATCCTCGCGTCCGGCGACGTCTGCTCCAAACGCTGGATCTGGCAGCAATACGACTACATGGTTCGGACCAACACGTTCGCCGGCCCCGGTGCCGACGCCGCCATCGTCCGCATCAAGGAAACCGGCACCAGCATAGCGATGTCGCTCGACGGCAACGGCCGCTATTGCTCGCTTTCCCCTCGCGAGGGCGCGCGCCTGGTCGTAGCCGAGTGCTGCCGCAATCTATCCACCGTAGGCGCGCTACCCGTCGCCGCGACCAATAATCTGAACTTCGGCAATCCGGAGCGACCCGAGATCATGGCCCAACTGGTCGAGTCCATCGAAGGCATAGCTGAAGCCTGCGCCTTTTTCGACACCCCCATCACCGGCGGAAACGTGAGCCTCTACAACGAAACTCTAGGCGAGGCTATCTGGCCCTCCCCAGTCATGGGCATGGTAGGCCTGATGAAAACCGAAGCTCCTGTCACCGATTCCTTTTAAGGAGGAAGGTCGAACTGTGATCCTTCTGGGCGGCTTGGGCGATTGCGATGCTACTCGCTTCGGAGGCACCCAGTACGCCAAGGTGATCCTCGACCATCTTTGGGGCCTGCCCCCTGCGCTCGATCTCGACTACGAAAAGCGCGTCCAGACGGCGATTCGCGAAATCGTGACCACCGGCCTAGCTGAATCCGCGCACGACTTGGCCGACGGCGGCCTCGCCGTAGCACTAGCTGAGTGCTCCATGAGCGGCATTGGCGCAGCCATCGATCTTTCCACCTCACTCCCCCCCGAAATAGCCCTTTTCCATGAAGGTCCGTCGCGAATCCTCGTCACCACCGCGGTCCCCCAGGAAATAGAACGCATCGCGGAAAAGCATAACGTAGAAGCGATGCCGCATCGGCGTTACAATGAAGGAGGGATTACGGATCGGCAACGATTCGATGACATGGATCGATTGCCCGGTCGACCAGTTGCGTGAGGTTTCTCAGAACGCCCTCGAAAATCAGCTTCTAAATCATGCTTGATGAACTCCATGAAGAGTGCGGCGTAGTCGCCATCTACGGCCATCCTGAAGCGTCTAACCTGGCTTACCTAGGGCTCTATGCCTTGCAGCATCGCGGCCAGGAAAGCGCCGGCATCTGCTCGAGCGACGGCCGCCAGATCCATTACCACAAGTCCATGGGCCACGTGGCGGATATCTTCACCCCCGAAGTCCTCGGCTCGCTTCCGGGCGACCACGCCATCGGTCACACGCGCTATTCCACCGCTGGCGATACGGCGTCCTGCAACGCCCAGCCCTTTTCGGTGGCGCTGCAACAAAGGCCGCATCGCGGTCGCCCACAACGGCAACATCACCAACGCCGGCGAACTTCGACGCGAGCTGGAACGCGAGGGCTCCATTTTCCAAGCCTCCAGCGATACCGAAGTCATCCTTCACCTGGTCGCCCACTCGAGCGAACGCACCCTCGCCGGCGCACTTCGCGATGCCATGTTGCAGCTGGAAGGCGCGTTTTCATTGGTCTTCTTGGCCGAAGATCGCATCATCGTCGCGCGCGACCCACATGGATTCCGCCCTCTCGCCTTGGGGCAGAAAGAGCTTTCAGATGGCCGCATCGGCTACGTCTTCGCCTCCGAAACCTGCGCGTTCGATCTGATTGACGCCGTCTACCTGAACGATGTCGAGCCTGGCGAGATGGTGATCGTCGGACCTGAAGGCGTCACTCGCGAACGCTACGCCCCGCAGCAGCCAGCTTTCGCAATGCGTCTTCGAGCACGTCTATTTCTCGCGGCCCGATTCCATCGTCTTCGGCCGTCCCGTCCAGGAATCCCGCGAAATGCTGGGCCGCTTGCTCGCTCGCGAGCTCCCGCCGACGCCGACATCGTCGTGCCGTTCCCGACTCGGGTGTCGCCGCCGCCCTCGGTTACGCCGCCGAATCCGGACTTCCCTATCGTCAGGCTCTCATCCGTAACCACTACGTGGGACGCACGTTTATCGAACCTTCGCAAGCCATTCGCGATTTCGGCGTCAAACTCAAACTGAATCCCATTCGGCATCCTGCTGGAAGGCAAGCGCGTGATCCTGGTCGACGATTCCATCGTCCGCGGCACCACCAGCCGTAAAATCGTGCGCATGGTCCGCGCAGGCCGGCGCGCGCGAAGTCCATCTGCGCATCTCCTGCCCGCCGACGGTTTCGCCGTGTTTTTACGGCGTTGACACGCCCAACAAGAGCGAGCTGATCGCCGCCAACAACAGCGCGAAGAAATCCGCCGCTTCGTCGAGGCGGATTCGCTGGCGTATCTTTCCATGAGCGGCCTGCGCCAGGCCGTAGCCGACGATCGCCACA
This sequence comes from Terriglobia bacterium, assembly GCA_963705675.1. Lineage (GTDB taxonomy): Bacteria > Acidobacteriota > Terriglobia > Bryobacterales > Bryobacteraceae > Palsa-187. The sequence goes on along the minus strand of CAVPKR010000132.1, from coordinate 58,839 downwards.
AGTACTGCTATGCCTGCTACACCGGCGATTACCCCACGGAATTGGTAAATATCGAGGAGCTAATGGGCGCCAAGGACCGCCGCCGCTAAGCCGCGAACTTGCTTCCGTGACCTCTGCCGTTGTCTAATGCCCTTTTGACCACCGCGTCTACCGTCGTACCCCAGCCGTTCCGGGAAAACCGGTTTTTGCAGTGGATCTGCGTCGCCACCGCGGTGGCCTTTGCGCTCGCCGCGTATCATCCGGATAAAATTTTCGATTGGGCCCTCGAAAACGGCCTGGTGTTCTTAACCATCCCGGTATTAATTTTCACCTACCGCCGCTTCGGCTTCTCCGACCTTTCCTATCTGCTGATTTTCCTGTACCTCTGCATCCACGAGTTTGGCGCGCATTATAAATACTCGGACGTTCCGCTCGGAGAATGGCTAAAACCCATCCTGCACACCCAGCGAAATCACTATGACCGAATCTCGCATTTCAGCTTCGGTTTCTTGCTCGCCTATCCATTTCGCGAGATCGCGATGCGGTCGCTGGGCGTGCGGGGACGCTGGCTGTACTATCTTCCCGTCGAATGCACTCTATCCTTCAGCGCGATTTACGAGATTCTCGAAGCACTGATGGCCAACATCCTGACGCCGGAGCGCGGCGAAGAATTCGTCGGCATGCAAGGCGACATGTGGGACTCCCAGGAAGACATGTTCATGGCCGGTTTGGGATCGGTGATGGGCGTCCTGGTGATCGCCGCCGCCGTTCATCTTCGAAAATCGCGAGCCAAGCGTGAGAGCATCGCCGCCTACGTGGCCAGCTCGAAGTAAACTGGAAGTTTACCGCACATGCCAGCCACTATTTCCTCTTCCGCTCTCGCAGTCCCTAGTTCGCGAATCCGGCAAATCGCGGAGCTTGCCATGGGGATGGAGGGAGTCTACAAGCTCTACTTCGGCGAATCCAACGTGCCCACCCCGGACTACATCAAGCGAGCCGCCCAGAAAGCCATGGCCGATGGCTACACGTTTTATACGGCGAACGCCGGGCCATCGCTTCGCAAATCCCTAGCGCGCTACTATTCGGAACTGCATGGAGTGGAGCTCGATCCCACCTCCGAAATTTCCGTGACTGCATCCGGCGTCCAGGCGCTGAACGTCGCCATCCGCTGCATGCTCGATCCTGGCGATGAAGGTATCGTTCTGACCCCGTCCTGGCCCAATGGCTCGGCGATCATCCAGATGTTCGGCGGGACTTGCCGCGAAATCCCTTACGCGTTTTGCGACGGCCGCTATGCGATCGACTTCGACGCGCTGGAGCAGGCCGTCACCCCGCGAACGCGTCTGTTGATCTATACATCGCCCTCGAATCCTCTGGGCTGGGCCGCCACGGCGCAGGACCAGGAGCGCCTGCTCGAATTCACACGCCGCCACAACCTCTGGCTGATGGCCGACGAAGTCTATGAGCGCCTGTATTACCCCGCCAAAACCGCGCCCTCTATCCTGACGAAATGCACGCGCGAAGACGCCGTGGTCGTCATTCAATCTTTCTCGAAATCCTACTGCATGACTGGTTGGCGGCTCGGATGGCTGGTGGGCCGCAAGGACCTGGTGGCCCGCGCGTCCACCCTCACCGAGTATGTCGTCTCGAACGCGCCCAGCTTCACGCAACGCGCCGGGGAAACCGCGCTGCTGTGGGGTGAGGATCTGTTGCGCCAGATGGTCGCCCGCCTGAAAGAAAACCGCGACTTCTGCTACGGCGTGCTCAGCAAGACCAAAGGCGTCAAAATGCAGAATCCTGAAGGCGCGTTCTACCTGTTTCTCCGCATAGATGGACTCACCGATTCGTTCGGGTTCTGCAAGCAGTTGCTGATGGAAACCAAAGTCGGCTTGGCTCCGGGCGTCGCGTTCGGCGCCGGAGGTGAAGGCAACGTGCGGGTCTGTTACGCCTCAGACCGGTCCATTCTCGAAGAAGCCCTGGCCCGCGTAAAGCTATTCATCGAATCGCGAAAGTGACTCTCGGGCTTCGATTCTCTCGATCGTAGTCTGCGCCGCATGCGACAAGCTGATCGCCGGCATCAATCCGAATCCGCGTCCTTTCGAAGAAACCATCTCGGTCTCCTTTGCCGCGATCTCGCGTAGCGCCGATAAATCAGTCGTATCTCCCAGATCCGCAAGCGCGACCATCGCCGCCAGACGATCCGAAATGTCGGGCCTCTTCAACAACTCACGCGCGGTCTCGACTACTCGGGGATCATGAAACGTCCGCGCACGGTTCAGTGCCGCCGTGCCGATCAACCCGCCCTCCTTAGCAATGTCGAGGAGATAAGGCAGCACCACCGCATCGCGATAGTTCGCCATCCCCTCGATCGCATTCGCCGCGACCACCAACTGCGGGTCGCGTGCCGCGGCTCTCAGCAGCGGCAGCAGCTCCGGCTTCTCAAATCCGCCCAACTCCCGAGCCGTCGTCGCCCGCACTTCAAAATTCTCATCGGTCAGACCCGACTTCAGCTCCTCGATCGCGCCCGCCTTTCGCAGATTCGTGCCGGCGCACCCCCGCAACAGCGGGTCGTTCAAAGCCCGCCGCATTTCCGCGACCACGAACGGAGCCGCGACACCGCGCAATTCATAACAGGCATCGTTGCGCTGGGCCACCGTAAGCTTCGGATCGATCATCCGGTTGATCAACACGAACCAAAGTATAAAATGCATTACTCGGCCACTCCCTTCAACGTTTTCTCCGCCACCGGCGCCTGCCTGAAATCGAAATGCGGATTCAGTTCCAGAGCCTTCTTCAGATATTCTTTCTTCTTGGCCGGATCCACCGCGATCATGCCCGCGTGATAGTAAAACATCGGTTCCGGCGTGCCCAGTTTCAGCGCCACTTTGATCGCTGTCTCAGCCTCGGCAACCTTGCCGTTCTTATACAGCGCCCACGCCAGCGTGTCATAGGTGTAAATGTCTTGCCGGACGTTCAACTCCGCTTTGGCGAGTTCCAGCGCACGGTCGACATGTACATCGTGATTGGCATAGATCATGGCGAGATTCCGGTTCGCAGTTTCGCCATTATTTCGCCCAATTTTGTCGCATAAATCGACCAATTCGAGCTCATTTTGTGCGTTTTTAGTGTCGCCAGTAGCGCTATAGAGATCAAAAAGGTCCGCCGCGTAGTCCGGAAGCGGAGTCGAGGCCTGGGCTCGCTCGAAATTGGCGATGGCCGCTTTCAGATCGCCCCTGGCCGCTTGCGACCGTCCCAGTCCCGCGTATCCAGGATGATATCCCGGGAAAACCCGCACCGCGGCGCTATAAGCTTGAGAAGCCTCATCGATACGCCCGCTCTTCATGAACAAATGTCCCAACTCAACCAGGCACCAAGCGGTATTTTCAGGCGAGGAGCTGCCTGCCTTAATGGCCTGCTCCATGATCGCGATCGCGCCGGGCATGTCGCCAGCCAGGAAGTGATACCAGGCAGCGCGGTTATAGCTCGACAGATCCGGCCGCATCGCGACCATCTTCTGATAGGCGTCGGCGGCGTTTTCGTAATCGCCGATTTCGATCAATGCATCGCCAAGCGTGCCCCAATTCCAAGGGTCGTCAGGCGCCATCTTGATCAAATCACGGGAATATTCGGCCACCTTCTTGAAGTTGTGGCGCTCCAGCTCTACTTCGCTTCGCAGACGCAAGGCTTCATAGTTGCCGCTGTCGCGCGAGATCACGTCGTTCACAATCTGCGAGGCGCGATCCAGGTAGCCGAAGTCCGTGGACTCGCGCATCTTCTGGATGAAGGTTCCCGCCAGCAGGTTGGCATAATGCAGGTTCTCGGGCTGGGCTGACGTCAGCGCCTGGTACATTTTGATACGTTCGTCGGTCTTCAGCCGCGCCACCTGATCCGCCATGGCGCGGTCCGCGTACGCGTTCATGATTCGATCGGCGCCGCCGGTCTGCCCGAAGGCAGAACCGGCGGCGATCAGGAGGATCAGGCCGCGTTTCATTGGCCCGTCACTATTCCACGACCATTGGTCCCATTCTGCTGGCTATGTGCATAGCCGGCATGCGGCGGCGCATGGAACGGGAAATGATCCAGATTTGGAACGTCATTCGAATTGACGCCATCCCCTAGCGGCGGGGCATTCTGGAACCCCGGGACCAGAGCGCCCGCCAAGGCGCGGAAGCCGATGTCGACCACATCGTCACCGATGCGTCGTCCTCCGAACGGCCATCCCGCGTTGTCTCCACCGAGCGGCCCTAGACGGCTTTGAGACGCCAGAGGCGTGGGCGCGATGGTTAGATCGATGCGTGTGATGTCGGGAACATAAACCCCTAACAGGTCGTTCCGGGGAGCCGGGGGAACCGGCACACCGAAGACTCCGTTGAGGATTCCGCTCGCGAAGAACGGATTCCCGATAAATTGCGCGAACTGCTGGTCATTCGCCGGAGAACTGCGATTCCAATAATCCTTCATAGGCAGCGGAATCAGCGCCTCTACGGTCAGTGGATTGCCGACCCGATCCACCTGAACATAATCGCCGAAATAGAGAGGATCCTGGGGACTCGGCCGCACCGTCACCTGCTGGCGCATGGTCGTCGCCCAACCGGCGATCTTCGCGTTAGGATTCGTCGAATCGGTGGGCATGCTGCCGTCTGCTGTAGCCATGGTGATCGGCATCTCGACCGCGATCAGGCTGATGTTGTAGCCTGCAAACCCGTCAATCGCCGCGGGAGCCGCCGGACCCTGTCCTTGGTCCGCGCCGCCGGTCAAGACCGGAGCAGGCGAACGAAAGTTCAAGAAGTCGAAGGTGGCGCCGGAATCGAAATAAAACGCGTCGTCCCGAGGACCGGCGAACACTCGCATTCCGTTCGAAAGCGTAAAGACGCTAGGCTGCCCCAGATTCGCCTCATAAGCCGGCGTGGCCTTCGGACCCTGATTCGGAGGGGCCACCGACAACGCATGACCGTGCATGTCGGTGGTGAATAGGGTGGTCACGCCGGTTTTCAGATTGCGAATCAGGACGTTGTAGGTTTGATACAACAGAATCCCCGTGCTGTCGATGGATGTGAGCGGTCCCAGATAGGACAGAAACGTCTGGTTCTGCCGCAATGTGGTGTTGAATACAAAGTCGACGACCAGGTCCGGATTGCCATCCAAACCTCGTGAGTTGTTGACATTAAAACGATACAAAACGCTGTCCGAGAATTTGTAGTAGCTCGGCCCGTTATCGGGATTCTGGAAGCCCTGGACGCTCATGCTCATCACGAGGCGGTCCGATTTGCCTTGCTCATAACTTCTGAAGATATAGAAGTCGTTGAGGTTGGCGGTCTGGTCTTCCAGCAGCAGCGGGCCATTGCGATGGCTGGCCGCAAAAGCAGATGCGGCAAGCGAGATCGCGATGACGCTGAAACGAAAAGGTGTTTTGTTCATGCACTCCCCCCCTTTGAGGTGGTGATTTCGAAAGGTATACGTAAGGAGTGGTTAAGCGGATTTAAGGCAATTCGAATATCATGGACGAGGCAGGATGAAGATCGCACGCCGGTTAGCGTACGGAGTGGGCGCTGCATTGTGCGCGGCCCTATGCTCGATCCTTGCGTTTTTCTTTTTTCGGCGTACTTCTGCCATTGGCCGCGATCATGGGACTCCATGGAAGGCAAAGTATGCAAGATGCGCCCGGACACGGCGGAATCATTCTGATGCTTACGGTGCCTGCCGCCGGCTCGTTGTCAATCGTACTGTTTTTGTTGCTGTCGATGAAGTTCTATCAGGTATTCTTGGACCGTCTAGGCCACTAATTTACGGCGCTATCATCGCGACGATTCGTTGGCGCATGAGAGCCGTAAGCTCTCCTCGATCCCTTAGGCTCAGCCCTTTAGTCGCGATCGGGTCGCCGATGCGCAGGGTCACCGCTCCGGATCGGAATGTCGCCGATCCCAGAGCCAGGATCTGCCGTGTGCCCGTCAAGGCGACAGGCACGATTGGGACGCCGGCCTTGATGGCGATGTAAGCCGCGCCCTCCTTGAACTCATGAAGATGCCCGTCGTCGGACCGTCCGCCTTCCGGGAATACCAGAACCGATACACCCTTATCCCGGATGACTTCGGCGGCGTGGGTCAGCGCTTTCACGGCCGCCCGGGGATTCTCCCGGGGGACCGAAATGTGACCGGCCTGCTTCAAATGCGTGCCCAAAAACGGAATCTTGAACAAGCCCTCCTTCGCCATGAAGCGGAACTGCGTAGGAATGCGCCCGAGCACCACAGGAGTGTCCATATAGCTGAGATGATTGGACGCAAAAACGTACGCGGTATTGGGGTCGATCCGGTCTAAACCTTCTACCGTCACGTGAACGCGGGTGATTCTGAGCAGCGACCTGGCCCACGCCCGCGCCACCGCCATGGACGCTTCTGTGCGGTCGAATAACGATAATGCAATGCTGGCGGAGCCGCAAATCATCGTCGATGCGATGATCAGGGGATCGACAAACAGCAGGCTCCAGAGGAACGCCATCGGTTCATTGTACGAGGATGGCCGGGCTCATCGACCAGGACGCTGGCGTTGAAGTAAAGCCAATCCGACCGGCGTAGCGCGGACCAGGGAACGTCCGTTGACCTGTTCGGTCGCAATCAGCCCGCGATCGTTGGCGTCTTCCCAAACGGGGAGCTTGGGGCAGGAGGTGCGCCAGGCGGCCATCACTTCTTCGTAGGTTTTCTCCCGATCCGTCACCCATTCAAGAAGATCGAGGATCAGGCTGTCGACGGGATCGGGCATCTCGATATTTTCAGTTTAGCAATCCGAGTCAGAAGTGGAGTGCCAGCCCGAACTGCTGCTGGCAATTGAAGGACCGTGATCACTCGCTGAAAAAGTGCCAAGGGCCGCTGTCGACGTCGAGAAGCTCATCGGCGTGGCGCTCGAGATACCAGCAGGGAGATTCGTTGTAATGCGAGAAGAGGGAGTGAACGCATTCCTCCATTTTTGGTTTCTCGATGCGCTCCTCAATACGGCGGTTCTTCAGATGGATGGCGTAGCGGCGATGAACTTCAATCTGTCCGAAGGCGTCCTGAGTCTGTGCGATCTTATGCCTTAGGATCAGCCAGTCGACGGTCCATACGATGGCGGCGGCCAGCAGCAGGACCGCCAGCGTTCGGACCACAAACTTACGAATCCGCTTGCCCATGTTATCGAAACTTCTTCACGGCAAGAATCCCGAGCGCGATGAACAACGCCAGCACCGCAGCCTGTGCGATGGCAAACGGCGGCTCGGATTGCGTGGGCGCAAGCTGATGCAGCCAGTCCACTTTGAGGAACAATTGGACGATCAAAACGAAGACATTGAAATAAAGCGCGATTACCGCGGTGATCACGTAGGCTTTCCGCCAGCCGCCAGCCAGACGACGGGTGTAGCGCGCGAAAATAGCGATCGCGAGAACGACAAGTGAGAGGATTCCGATTGCGTGGGACGGCAGGAAATGAGAGGGCCGGCAACAGAAAACCGGTCGCGCTGGTAAGGACGGTGGTGGTCAGAAACACGGCGGTCCAGCGATCGAGGCGCTTCGCGCTGAACATTCCAAAGACCACGATGAGGCCTGAGGCGATTCCGATCAAGCTGATCAGGACGTGTATCGAGACTGCCACGTTGATGAACATCATGAGCTCCTCCTGTTGCCAGAAGATACCATACGAGCCCCGGCATCCTGATACTTATGTAGTATGAGCCGAATTGAAGAAGACTCGATTGGCAAGATTGAAGTTCCGGAGGATCGTCTGTGGGGCGCGCAGACCGAACGCTCCCGGCAGAATTTTCCGATTGGGGCCGGGCGATTCCATTGGGGCCGTCCGGTGATTCGCGCATTGGGAGTCTTGAAGAAATGCGCAGCGGCGGCGAATCGGGAATTGGGCGAGCTTCCCGCCGAAAAAGCCGAGGCCATTGAGCGGGCTGCCCAGGAAGTAATCGACGGAAAGTGGAATGACGAGTTTCCGTTGGTCGTTTTTCAAACCGGCTCCGGCACGCAGACCAATATGAACGCGAATGAAGTGATCGCGGCCCGGGCGCGGCAGCTTTCGGGTCTTGCGATTCATCCAAATGACGACGTAAATCGCGGACAGTCGTCGAACGACGCGTTTCCCAGCGTCATGCATATCGCGACCGTCGAACAGATTGATCGGGTGCTGCTTCCTGCGGTGACGGCTCTGCGCGAGATTCTTGCAGCCAAGTCGGCGAAGTTTGATGGCGTCGTGATGATCGGCCGGACACATTTGCAGGATGCGACACCGATTACGCTGGGACAGATTATCTCGGGATGGGTGGCGCAGCTCGATCAGGCGATGGGCGGAATTCGGTACGCAATCGGCGGGTTGCTGGAGTTGGCCTTAGGCGGCACGGCAGTCGGGACCGGCTTGAATGCGCATCCGAAGTTCGGAGCAACGTCCGCTCGGTTCATCGCTATGGAGACCCGAGAGCCGTTCATTACGGCACCCAACAAATTCGCAGTGCTATCCGCGCACGATGCGATGGTCACGGCAAGCGGCGCGCTTCGAACCCTGGCCGGAGCGCTGATGAAGATCGCCAACGATGTTCGCTGGCACGCCTGCGGGCCCCGCGCGGGCATCGGCGAGCTGCGGATTCCGGAGAACGAGCCTGGGTCCTCTATCATGCCGGGCAAGGTGAATCCCACGCAATGTGAGGCCATGACCCAAGTAGTGGTCCAGGTTTTCGGAAACGATCACGCGGTCGCGTTTGCGGGTTCCCAGGGGAATTTTCAGCTCAACGTATACAAGCCGGTGATCCTGCACAACGTGCTGGAATCGATCGAATTGCTGGCGGAAGCCTGTGTGTCCTTCGAAGAGCGTTGCGCGCGTGGAATCGAGCCGGATCTGCCGCGCATAAAAGAGCACCTGGAAAATTCGCTGATGCTGGTAACCGCGCTCAATCCGCACATCGGATACGAAAAGGCCGCGAAAATCGCCAAGGCCGCGTATCACGAGGACGGGACGCTGCGTGATGCGGCCATCCGGTCGGGCTATGTCACCGCGCAGCAGTTCGACGAATGGGTTAAACCGGAAACGATGACACACCCTTGAGCGCGTCGTGGATTTCCCTCTGGAGGGCAGCCATCAACGTCGCTACCGGCAGCCTGCGCGCGAGCTTTGCGCCCTGCCCGGCGTATAACGACAAGTAATCGCGATTACCTTGTCGTCCGGCCGCGGCCCGCATGGGCCCGGTGAGAGAATTCTGCCGCGGATAGTCAAGCGGCTCCGACGATTCGCTCAGTTCCATGAATCGATTGCGAATTCCGCGAGCCCATCGGCCGGAAAAAGCGCGAGTGAGCGAAGTGCTGTCATCGGCCGCATCGAGCACCGCCTGTTTATAAACCGCCGAAGCGCCGCACTCGTCGGTGGTCAAGAACGCGGTTCCCATCTGAACCGCCGACGCTCCCAACGCGAGCGCCGCAACCACTCCGCGCCCATCCATGATTCCACCCGAGGCAACGACGGGGATTCTCACGGCGTCGACAATCTGCGGCACCAGCGCGATAGTACCCACCAAGGCGGGAGCGGGAGGTACCGTAAATGTCCCACGATGAGCCCCGGCTTCGGCTCCCTGGGCGACGATCGCATCAGCGCCCGCGGCCTCAAGCTGCTTCGCTTCGTGGACCGTAGTCGCGGTCCCGATGAGATACGCGCCTTTCGCGTGCAACCGATCCATAGCAGCGGGCGGAAGGACTCCAAAAGTGAAACTCACCACCGGCAGACGTGCCTCAAGGATCACTTCCACCTGTTCATCGAAGGAATCCAATGGCTCGGCTAAGGACGGAGGATCGATGCCGAGTTCCTGATGAATAGGCGCCAACAGTTGGAGCTGCCGGGCGACATCGCCTGGGCCAGCCCGTCGTGAGGACGGCGCGAAAAGATTGATCGCGAACGGAAGATCCGTCAATTCGCGAACCGCACGAATCTGCCTCTCCGTGTCGGCGGCGCTGACGTAGCCGCCTGCCAGCGATCCCATGCCACCGGCTTTCGAAACCGCCGCGACCATCTGAGGAGTAGTGATGTTCGCACCGGCCATGGGAGCTTGGATCACTGGAATGCGAAGCTCGAAGGGAAGATTTCTCATGGCCGGCACGTCCGGGCTTTTGGCCCTAATTCCGATGGTAGCAGCGCGTAGGCGGTTTCTATCCACTCGCACAACAGCGGACGCGTGTCGCGCGGGTCGATGATCTCTTCGATGCCGAACGCCTCCGCGGTGCGCAGCGGGGAACGAAACCGGTTGAGAGAATCTTCTATCTCACGGCGCCGCGCGTCCGGATCGGGCGAGGATTCTATATCCCGCCGGTAAGCCGCTTGCACGCCCCCTTCGATCGGCAATGACCCCCAATCGCCGGACGGCCACGCGTAGCGAAGATTCAAACCTTGCGCGTTCCCATGCCCAGCGCCCGCGACGCCGAAACATCGCCGAATCAGAATCGAGATCCACGGCATGGTCGCCTGATAAACCGCGACCAAGGCTCGCGCGCCTGCCCGGACGGTACCGGCGCGCTCCGCGGCGCTGCCGATCAGGAAGCCAGGGTTATCGACGAAATTGACCACCGGAATGTGGAAGGTATCGCACACGTCCACCAGGCGAATCATCTTGTCGCACGCCGCCGCGTTAGGAGCGCCACCGCCCTGCTTCGGATGTTCGCGATCACGCCAACCGGATAACCATTCAGGCGCGCCAGCCCGGCCACCAATGGGCGGCCGTAATAAAAACCGATCTCAAAAAAAGATTCGCGGTCGAACACCAGATTCAGAATGCGGCGGACGTCGAAGCTACGGCGGCGATCACGCGGGATGATCGCGATCAGTTCCTCTTCGCGGCGCATCGGATCGTCGGAAGGCTGGCTTAGCGGAGGCACGTGCCACGCGCTTGACGGCATGTAGGACAGAAAGCGCCGAATGATCGAGAAAGCCTCGTCTTCGCTTTCGACTTCGTTGTCGACCGCTCCGCTACCGCGCGCGTGGATGGCGTGGCCGCCCAGTTCCTCTTTCGACACCTTCTCGCCGACGCCGCGCTCGACGACGGGAGGCCCCGCGACGAACAATTGACTGGACCCGCGCACCATTACCGAAAAGTGCGATGTGACCACACGTACCGCGCCCAATCCGGCGACCGGGCCCAGACACGCCCCGATCACCGGAACCTCGCCGAGCATCGCGGTAATCGTGTCCCACGCTGGATTCGCCGGCACGTAAGTACGTCCGATCTGCTCGATGGTCTTGACGCTACCTCCACCGCCAGTCCCGTCGACCAGCCGGATCATGGGCATGCGTAAGCCCCTCGCGAGCTTTTCAGCGTGGCCCATCTTGTTACCGATGGTGGCGTCGGCCGCTCCGCCGCGGACTGTGAAATCGTCACCTCCGACCACTACCGCGCGTCCATCGATGCGCCCCGTTCCCGCCACGAAGTTTGAGGGAGTGAACGCGATCAGGTTGCCTTGCTCATCGTACTTGGTTTGGCCCGCCAGCGCTCCCGATTCGTGAAACGATCCGGGATCGAGAAGCCGGTCGATTCTCTCGCGCACGGTCAGGCGTCCGGCGGCGTGCTGACGCTCGATATTGGCACGTCCGCCCATGAGGCGCGCGAGCTCCTCGCGGCGCCGGACCTCGTCGAGCTCCGGTTGCCAGCTCATTATTTCGCGGTAATTCTCAGGCTCGCGGACGCCTTTTGCGGCGCGTTCAGCACGACGACGGGCTCAGTCGCCGATCCAATAACAATAGCCCCGCTTAGGGCAAGTTGCAGCGTCACAGGTTGGGTTCCAACGGGCACGCTCGCCGGAATCGTGAAATTGACTTGCGTCACACCTACCAGGCCCCCGCCGGCACGCCGATGAACGTGATGGGCGCGTTAGTCCCGCCGACGCTCATCGTATAGTTCAGTATCGGATGAGGCAGATTCTTGGTGGCTGTTCCCGACTGAGGAGCGGCTCCCGTCGCGAGGAATGGCGTGACGTCGCCATCGCCCGTGATGAAAGCGGTCACGGTTTGTCCCTGCCGAGCCGTACTGGAGGGCGCCAAAAATCCGCTCGAATCCGTGAAGAACTGGGGCGCGGCAACAGCGACATTCAGCAGGTAAGCCGTGACCTGTCCATTATTGTTCACTCCCAGAACCGCGGTGCCTGCGCCAGTTTCATAAGGAATCTGAATCGTGATCTGGTTTGGAACGACCGAATAAACCGGAGCAGTGATGCCGTTCACCGTTGCCGAAACTCCCGCCAGCGATTCGGCAATCGGCAATCCGGCGGGTTGCTGGGATAAGCCGCTCAGGTTCGATCCCTTGATGATCGCCATCGCGCCCGGAGCCAGCACCGGGTCGACGGCGGCAGCGTTGGATACGCTGTCAATGGTCATGGTTTGACTGCCGCCCACCACGAAAATGACGCGCACGTTCACACTGGCCGTACTGGATTGAAGCAGCAACCTTGCGTCGTAGACTCCGTTCGAAAGGGAAGCGCCGGAGGCTTGAACTGCCAATTGCGCGGCGCCCGTTCCAGAGAGCGGCGAGACGGAAAGCCAGCTCGAAGCGCGGCTCGGGATCATAGAAACCGTCCAGGCGGGCGAGCCGGCCGCGATATTCACGTTTGCGGTACCGCCTTTCGATGCGGGGTCCGCCAGGATCTCGACAAACTGGGGCGAGACGGACAGTGTCGCCTGCCGAAATGCCGCTGGCTCTGGAAGAGAAGAATTCACGGAGACGGTCAACGTCGATCCGACCTCGCTTTCCGCCGCAAGCTGGTAAGTGACATTTGACTGGGAACTGCCGGGGAGCCAGCAAATGTTCCCTTGGAGAGTTCCATACGGCGCGATCCGAGTGCTGCCGAATGCGCCTTGAATCGAGCTGCTCAGATCGAACGACCCGACTTTAAGGCCGGTGAGCAAAAACAAGAACCCGGTGGTCTCCTGCACGGTCAATTGCTGGCACGCCATGTCTGACTGGACGCTGGGCGCGACGCTTAACGTCAAGCTCGGCACGAACGCTGGTCCGGCGGGACCGATAAACGGCACCGTAAGATCTCGCGACCACGCAGCTCCATTCGCGTCCACTCCCGTAAAGTGAAAATCGCGATTCAGCGGCACCGTGAGCCCTACGCCCTCGAGCGACGCGGTGATGGTTCCATGCGCCGGAATCGTGGTGCTGTTAAAGGCGGCGAGGTTCGAATTCGAGCCGTTGATGGTGAATCCCGAGAGCTTGGTGGCGACGCCGGCTTTTTCGGTCAACGTCAGAGTGTACGGCCACACCGTCGCACTTTGATTCACAGGATTCGGATTCACCGAAGGAATCACAAAAGATCCAGTTGCCGGGAGATTCAGCTTCACCGAAGCGGTTCCCGCGGACGCGTTATACACCGCATCGCCGCTGTAAAGTGCGGAGAGGGTCCCGGTTCCTGCCGCGATCAAAATGCCGGGCGCCGATACAGTGGCATTCCCGCCTGAAAGGACCGCGGTTCCGAGCGCGATATCATCCGCAATGAACGTCACCGTTCCAGTGGGCTGAATCTTCCCGCCTGTGACGGTTGCCGAAAGCTTGACGGTATCCGTCAGGTTGTAGGCAGTCGGATTCGCGGTGAGCATCGTGACGCTGGATGTCCCAGTGGTCCATTCCGTGGCCAGATTGTAGGCGTTGATTGACCCGAGCCCGGTGGCCAGATCGTAGCCGGGACCGGTGTTGTAACCCAGGAATCCGTTGGCGCAGCTCGGGCTACCCTGCTCGCACGGAATGGCGTTGTTCCCGGAAGTAATGTCGTGAAAGACATCAGTGGTCGCCTGGGCCAAGCGGTACAGCTCGGGATTGACATTTCCCAGGCCAGCCTGCGGCAGCGTTCCCTTCGATACCAGGTATTGATTCATCAGCGCAATCACGGCCGCGAAGGTGGGCGTGCCCACCGAGGTTCCGCCAATGATCGCGAAACTCCCTTGGGTCGCGACCAGGAAGCCGTCGTGATCCGGCGATGCGGCCAGCGAGACGTCCGGAATGTCGCGCGCGTTGTCGCTCGGAACGCCGGGTCCGCTCTGCCAGACAGGCTTGGTGAAGAAGACGCTGGTGCCGCCGCCGGTGGCGGCGAGATCGTGGCGCATCGCCGAATCGTTCCAGGCAACTTCCGGAATATACGACAACGCCGATCCGCTGCTGGTATCGTTCTTGGTTCCCCAGAAGGTGCCGTTGCCTTCCGAAAAGGTGGTGCCGCCAACGGCCGTTATCTCGGGAATGGTCGCGGGAAAGCTGGCCGACAAGCCCTTGGAGGCTTGCGGCGAGGGCGAGCTAAGATCGCACGTGGCCGCCCCGGCGTCGCCCGAAGCCGCTACAAAGCTGATTCCCTGCGCATTGGCCTGTTGCGCGATCGTGCGGAGCCCTGGCTGGTTTGCCGCCTCGCAGCCGCCATAACTCATGCTGACCACCGGCGCCAGGTTCTGGTCGATCGCATACTGAGCCGAAGTGAAAACGTCTAGTGAATACACGTAGATAATACTCGCGTTGGGAGCCACCGCGCCGGCCCATTCCAGATCCAGGTCGGCTTCCACCAAGTCGCCCGTCACACCCGGATCGGCGCCGGCCAGCACCATTTTAGGATCCTTCGCTGCCAGTTTGAACTGCGTCCGGAAGGAACGAAGATCCGAGAGAATTACGTCGGTTTGCCCTACGATGGCGATCTTTTGACCCGTCCCGTCGATACCGGCCGCGTACAGCGGGGCAACGTTATAGATGGTCGCGAAATCCTCGGGCGCCATGTAGTGGGTCGTGCCGGTCGTGTATGCAGGCGTGCTCGCCGTGGATCTCATCAGCATGGGCTTGAGGCCGAAATCGTTGAGGCCCGTAAAGCCGCTGATCACACCGGCGAGAGCCGCTGGGATTGACGGATCGGTGGAATTGGCGACGTGTGTTTCGCCATTCGACGAATATCGATGGATCTGGGTCTGCAGCGCCGTCCCCACCTGCGCCGCCGTTCCGCTGAACGTGATCCAATGCCGGCCGCGCGCCGTTTGATCCACGCTGAATCCTTGGGAGCTCAGCCATGAGGAGACCTTCTGAATGTCATTCGCCGTCAATCCGAAGCGGTCCGCGAACTGTTCGGGCGTCAGCCATTGGCGATAGTTCGGCGAACCCGGGTCTTGCTGCTCCGCTAGAAACGCCTCGATTCCCGGCGCGGGTTTCAACAGCACGGTCATCTGGCGAAGCTGAGTTTCCGGCGCGACCGTTCCCTGATCGAATTCAGGCCGCACGCCAGGATGAACGTGACCCGTCAAAACCACGGTGACGCCAGGATCGACGGGCCCGGTGATGCGATCGGTGGCGGCAGCGGCGGCCGCCACCGTCAAAACACACACCAATATTAACTTGGAAAAAACAGAAAAATGCACGAATACCCCTCTTACTTACGAATAAGCGCCTATTGTATCCCTTAAAGCGAGAGGGCCGCTTGCGCCGAAGGTGGCGTCTTCATGAGAACGCTCCGTGACGATCAGCGCGTCGAGTTGGGAAGTCCGGAAAGCGCCGGGCCGCGTGATGCGAGGCGAGAAAGATCGAGTGCTCCTGTTCGCCGTCCGGATAGACCAGATGCAGGAAGACGCTTGCCGGCCGTGATCGTGAATTCATCCATCCGGGCGCTCTTTTTTCGACCGTGTGGCCCATTCCCGCACTTGTGCCCTCCGATGGGACGGCATGGTTCGGACGGCCTCGATGGAGCGATCGAACATTTCCCGCGCTTCGGCGCTTAACCCTTGTTGTTTCAGTGTCATGCCATACCAATACAAGCCTTCCGGATCGTAGCCCCGCCGGTCGGTGTACTTTTTGAGCGCGGCTTTGGCCTCCGGGATCATTCCGGCGCCGAAATAAGCCGCACCGAGCTCCCGCCACACGTCGCTTTGGGCTAATTTGTCGTCGATTTTACCAGCGGCTTGCAAGTAGCGAATCGCATCGTCGAAGCGCTTCTGCTCACGCGCGATCACGCCCAATTGGAGCAGCGCGTCGGCCGCTGACGGGTCTATGGCGACTGCCTTCTCAAAGCGGGCGATGGCGTCGGTATACTGTCTACGCTGTTGATAAATAAGGCCAAGTTGATAATGCGCGTCGGCGTCGTGCGGATTATTGGTCGAGATCTCGAGCTGCTGCTGGAAATGCTGGCGTGAGCGAAGGCCGTCGCCGAAGGATCTGAGCCGCGAGCCAAACAGCATGAATAGATAAATCAAAATCAGCGGCGACGCCAGGAACGACAGCAGTCCGCCGAGCAGCGACATCAGCGCCGATCCGCCCAAGCCGGCCGCCCATCCGATCGCGGTCATTCCCAGGGCTGCGCCGAATCCGGTTCCAAAGACGCCGCGGACGCTTAACGCTAACAAAACGGTGAAGTAAAGATTGAAAGCCAAATAGATTAGCGGCTCGTAGACCGGCAAATCCGTGAAAGCCCGTAGTAGGGCGAGCGGCAAATAAGCCGCGGCCCACGACATCAGAGCGCACATCAGCAGCGGCAAGTAACTGGCGTTAAACAGGATTGCGAAGCTACCGAATCCCGTTAGCGCGCGAACCAGCAGGATGGCGGGCACCATAACGGCGGCAATCACCAGCAAAGCGGCAAGGTACGCTCCGGGCGACCAGGAGACGAATCGGAGAAGCGCGGAAGGGGCGATGTGCAGAGGAATATCGTGCAGGTGCAAGAGTATGGAAACAAACAACGCGGCTACCGCGGCGATCCAAATTTGGCCGCGATCTAGGATCCCGCCGATGGCTTCGACAGGTTTCGCGTACAGCAGGAACAGCGATTTTAGATTTTCGCCCACGTTACTAATACCATACGATCAATCGCGCGATCCTAGGAGGACTGTGCCACACTAAAATTTGTGACAGCTAAAGAAAAGACACGTATCCGGTCCACTACCATTCTGTGCGTCCGTAGGGACGCAAAAGTCGTGATGGCCGGGGATGGGCAAGTGACGCTCGGATCAGAAGTTTTGAAGGCATCGGCGAAAAAGCTGCGCCGCCTGTTCAACGGGAAAATTATCGCAGGATTCGCGGGTTCGACGGCGGATGCTTTCGCGTTGTTTGCGCGATTTGAGACGAAGCTCGAGCAGCATAACGGCAATCTGGCGCGCTCGGTAGTGGAATTGGCCAAAGACTGGCGCACCGATCGCATGCTGCGGCATCTGGAGGCTTTACTCCTGGTGTCCGATCAGAATAACATGTACATCGTCAGTGGGACCGGCGACGTGATTGAGCCTGACGACGAGATTGCGGCGATCGGCTCCGGTGGGCCCTTCGCCAAGGCCGCCGCTACGGCATTGATGGAAAACACGAAACTTTCCGCGCGCCAGATCGTCGAGAAGGCTATGGCCATTGCGGGCAAGATCTGTATTTACACGAACAGCAACGTTGGGTTTGAGGAGCTCGGCTGATGGTCATTTATCTTCCCGCGCAAGCCGCCGAAGACGCGCCGGTGCTCGACGAGCTGACGCCGCGTGAAATTGTCCGCGAGCTGGACAAGTACGTCATCGGGCAGGCCGACGCGAAACGAGCGGTGGCCATCGCGCTGCGCAATCGCATTCGGCGTCAAAAACTGGAACCCGAAATGGCCGATGAGGTGATGCCCAAGAACATCCTCATGATCGGGCCCACCGGCGTCGGCAAAACCGAGCTGGCGCGGCGCTTGGCCAAGCTGGCCAACTCTCCGTTTCTGAAAGTGGAGGCGAGCAAGTTCACCGAAGTTGGTTACGTCGGCCGCGATGTCGAGTCGATGATCCGGGATCTGGTCGAGATCGCCATCGACATGGTTCGCGAAGAGCGGCTGACGGAAGTGGGCGAACGCGCGGAGCGCAATGCGGAGGAGCGCCTGCTGGATCTGCTGATGCCGACTCAGCCCGAGCCGACCGACAGCGCCGACCGCACGCGAGAAAAGCTTCGCGAAAAATTGCGCGCCGGAAAGCTCGATGACCGGCTGGTGGAGATCGACGTTAAAGAGCGCGGACCTACGTTTGAAGTTTCCACCGCCGCCGGGATGGAAGAAATGGACATCAATCTGAAGGATGTCCTGCCGGGCCTGTTCGGCGGCCGCACCCGCAAGCGCAAGATGCGCGTGGGTGAGGCGCTGGAATACCTGGTGACTGAAGAGGAGCAGAAACTGGTCGACATGGACCAGGTGACGCGAATCGCGATCGAGCGCGTGGAACGCAGCGGCATCGTGTTTCTCGACGAGATCGATAAGATCGCGGGACGCGAAGCCGGCCATGGTCCCGACGTCAGCCGGGAAGGCGTGCAGCGCGATATTCTACCGATCGTCGAAGGCACCAGTGTCAATACGCGCTACGGCTTCGTGCGCACGGATCATATTCTGTTCATCGCCGCGGGTGCGTTTCACGTGTCGAAGCCCAGCGACCTGATTCCGGAGCTGCAAGGCCGTTTCCCGATTCGCGTCGAACTGAAATCGTTGACCGAGGAAGATTTCATCCGCATTCTGAAGGAGCCGAAAAACGCGCTGATCAAGCAGTATCAAGCCCTGCTCGATACCGAAGGGATCAAATTGTCGTTCAGCGAAGACGCACTGAAGGAGATTTCAGGATTTGCGGCGCGCGTGAACGAAAGCACTGAAAACATCGGGGCTCGACGTCTGCATACGATTCTCGAAAAACTGCTGGAAGACGTTTCCTTCGATGGGCCGGACTTGAAGAAGAAGATTGTCAAGGTGGATGCGGCTTACGTTCGGAAGCAACTGGCCGATATCGTCAAAGACCAGGATCTGAGCCGGTATATTCTGTGAGGCGTGCGTATCTCGCAGCGGCAGCGCTCCTCGCCGGCTGCGGATATATGGGACCTCCCATGGCTCCGACGCTGGATCTTCCGCAGCGCATTACGGATCTGACCGTAGTCGAGCGCGGCGATAAAATTCTGGCGCAGTTTACGATTCCTCCTCTGACCACTGAAGGGCTGCCGTTGAAAAGTGTCCGATCGGTGGATCTGCGGGTAGGTACTCCACCGAATCCGTGGAATCAGGATACATGGGCGGCGGGCGCCAAACGCGTGGATGTTCCGGCGACAGGTCCCGGTGTGTTGAAGGCCGAAGTTCCCGCACGCGAATTTGTGGGGAAGGACGTGATTGTCGCGGTTCGCGCGACCGGGCCGAAGGGTAAGACGACGGATTGGTCGATTCTGCGGAATATTTCGGTACAGACGCCGCTTCCTCCACCCGGAGGTACGAAAATTCAAAATACGCCGCAGGGCATTTCGATTTCCTGGCAAGGGACGGCTCCCAAGTACGTCCTATTCCGCGCCGTCGGCGACGAACCGCCGTCGCTACTGGGCGATACCGATAAAAAGGAATGGCTGGATACCACCACGGAGTTTGGAACGCGCTATCAGTATTATGTTCAGGGCCTGATCGGCGAACTGCAGCAGAGCGATGTCGCCGGCCCCTGGAGATCACGCCACAGGACGATTTCGCGCCTTCCGTTCCGGCCGGGCTCACTGCCGATATAGGCACGAACACCATCGAGCTTTCATGGGAGCGGAACACCGAGCCGCGCTTCCAGGGCTATAACGTGTACCGGTCGACGGATGGCGGCCCGTTCGAAAAAATCGCTCCGATTATTACAGCTCCTACGTACAGCGATCGCGCCGTACAGCCGGGGAAGCGATACCGCTATGAGATATCATCGGTCGGAGTGAACGGCAAGGAGAGCGCCCACTCGGCTCCGGTGGAGATTACGATGCAGTAGTGTTGCGGCGTCGCCATTCGAACAAAACTACGCCTGCCGCGACACTGACATTCAGTGAAGCCACTTGGCCCGCCATGGGAATCTTCACCAGGAAATCGCAATGCTTGGCGACGTGTTCATGTAATCCCTTGCCTTCGCCTCCGAGCACGATGGCGGTCGGCTTGGTGAATTCCACTTGCGTGTATTCCTGCTCTCCACGCTCATCCAGGCCGTAGATCCAGTAGCCGCGCTGCTTCAGATCTTCGAGCGCGCGATTCACGTTGACTACGCGAACCACCGGCAAGTAGGAAAGGGCGCCTGCCGCGGAACGCTCGACCACTCCCGTCAGTGGAGCGGCGCGGCGCTCCGGGATCACCACAGCCGCGGCGCCGGCGGCGTGCGCGGTGCGGATCACGGCGCCCAAATTGTGTGGATCTTCCACCCCATCCA
The DNA here is from genome assembly GCA_963705675.1 of Terriglobia bacterium. Lineage (GTDB taxonomy): Bacteria > Acidobacteriota > Terriglobia > Bryobacterales > Bryobacteraceae > Palsa-187. Next base: position 38,712 of record CAVPKR010000132.1, on the reverse strand, counting down.
GCACGACATGCAGGCCGCCGGCGGCCGAAGTTTCGTCAATCGTCGAATATTTTTCTGCGGCTGCGAAGGCGACCACGCCTTGGTGGGGCGTGCTTCCGGCGGCGCGGTCCAGTTGCTCGCGCGATTCGAAACGCACGGGAATGCCCCGTTCACGGCACAATTCGATTAATTCCTGAAGACGAGGGCCGCCGGCGCCCTTGGCGATTAAAACCCGATCCAGCGGCCGCCCGGCCCGGAGCGCTTCCCGGACGGGATGGATTCCTGCGAGCGAAGACATTATGATAAGGGTACTCTTATGAGCGCGTCTGAAAACGCCCCGATACAGCCGACGCATGAAATTCCGGATAAGCTCTATTTCCGGATCGGGGAAGTTGCCCGACTGGCCGGCATTAAGCCCTACGTGCTGCGTTTCTGGGAAAGCGAATTTCCCACGCTTGGACCGCGCAAGTCCGGCACTGGACACCGCCTTTATCGCCGCAAGGATGTCGAACTGGTGCTGGAGATCAAGCGCCTGCTGTACGAGAAGCGCTTCACGATCGAGGGCGCGCGTAAATTCCTGGATACGCGAATCAAGCCCGAATCTCCGCGCGCGGCCAAGACCACGAAACCAGGCAACGCACAACCGGCTCTGTTTTCCGATGCTTCCTCGTCGGTTCTCGATACGGTTCGTAAAGAATTGCTCGATTTGGTCGAAATGCTGAAATAGACCTTCGCCCTCGCGTTTCCCGCGTCTCACATTGTCGCCTGCATCGCCGATAAGCGGTTTGAAGGCAAACCAGCTCAAACGCGAAATTGGCGATGATACACCTGACTAGAATCAATCATGTTCCCATGGTCCTGAACGCGGACCTGATCGAGCACATCGAGACCACGCCGGACACGGTCATCACGCTGACCAACGGGCAAAAGTTTCTGGTGCTGGAGACCACCGAGACGATCGTTCGCAAAGTAGTTGAATTTCGGCGGGCGATCCATAGCATCGCCGCCGAGCCCCAGGCCTGAACCATGCCAGAAGAACTACCATCCAGACCAGCTTCGGCGCCCGGCAAGCTCGACGTAGGCACCATGTCAGGTATCGCCATCGCGATGTTCGGCATCATCGGCGGATTCCTGATCGAAGGCGGCAAGGTGAAGGATATCGCCCAGCTGACCGCGGCGATCATCGTGTTTGGAGGGACCTGCGGAGCGGTTCTGATTTCTACACCGTTCGCGGTTGTGAAACGAGCGCTGCGGTCCTTAGCGCGTGTTTTTCGCGACCGGACGGTTCCACTTTCAGCCTTGATCGACGAAGTGGTTCGCTACGCAACTAAGGCTCGCAAGAATGGGCTGGTATCGCTGGAACAGGATGCGCTGGCGGTTCAGGATCCGTTTCTACAGAAAGCTTTGAACCTGGCGGTGGATGGAACCGACTTGCAGGAGATCCGCAAGATGCTGGAGCTGGAGATCGAGCTCGAAGAGCAGCACGGCGAGGCTGAGGCCAGGGTTTTCGAGAGCGCGGGCGGCTACTCGCCGACCATAGGTATCATCGGCGCCGTTCTGGGTTTGATCCAGGTGATGAAGAATCTGGCGAACATCGAGGAAGTGGGCCACGGGATTGCGGTGGCTTTCGTCGCCACCGTGTATGGAGTGGGCGCCGCGAATCTCTTGTTCCTGCCCGCGGGCAGCAAGATTAAGGCGCGTCTGGCGGCGGAGGTCCACCGCAAGGAGTTGATCGTCGAAGCGATCTCCGGAATTGTCGAAGGTCTGAACCCGAAGCTGATTCGGCTGAAGTTGGACGCTTACGAGAGCTCAGCGCCGGCGAAAAAGGTCAAAGAGGTGGTAGGGAACGCTGTGAAAGTTGAGGCAACCCCAGTCCAGGCTTGAGACGGGGAAACACTGTGGCACGAAAACGCAAAGTACCGCCCCCGGAAAACCATGAACGATGGTTGATCTCTTATGCCGACTTCATCACGCTTCTGTTCGCATTCTTCGTCGTGATGTTCGCCAGCTCGCAAGCCGATAAGGGCAAGGCTCAGGAAATGTCGGATTCGGTGAAGAAGGCGCTGGAGGGCGAAAAGGTGATCAGCCTGGTATCGGTGTTGTGGGGCGGTGTAGCCGCGGAGGCTGGTAAAGGAAGCTCATTGAAACACGGTCCCGGAGGCGCGTCCAAAGTGGAAGAAAAGACCGACCCGAGAATCGCCGAGCTTCTGCCATCGTTAAAAGTCTTGAGCCAGGAGCTGAAGAAAGAAATCGAAGCCGGGCGGATTCAAGTCAGTATGGAGGCCCGAGGGCTGGTGGTGAGTTTCAAGCAAGCCTCGCTATTTCCTTCGGGTGAGGACGTCATTTCCACGGATGGATATGACGGTTTAAGAAAGGTGGCGGATGCGATCGACAAGCTGCCAAACCCGGTTCGATTGGAGGGCCACACCGATTCGAATCCAATCAAGACCTCGCGATTTCGCAGCAACTGGGAATTGTCCGCGGCTCGCAGCATCGCCGTAATGGAGAAGCTCCATTCCTTCGGCGTGCCGCGCGGCCGGTTTTCGATCGCCGGCTATGCCGACACGGCGCCTGTCGCCTCGAACGACACTGACGAAGGGCGCTCGAAGAACCGGCGGGTCGATTTGATCATTCTGAATCAGCAGGGTATCGTCGCCGAGCCTGGCCAAGCCGGACCCAGGCAAAGCGGAAACAAAGTGATTCGTTAAACTGGACTTATGTCCATTAAAGTCGGAATCAACGGGTTCGGCCGGATCGGCCGAAATGTGCTTCGAGCTGCTCTGCACAATCCTGAAATCGAATTCGTCGCGGCCAACGATCTTACCGATACCAAGACACTGGCGCATCTGCTGAAGTATGACTCCATCCTGGGGCCGATTCATGAAGATGTGCGCGTCGACGGCGATTCGATTGTCGTAGGAGAGAAGAAAATCCGCATTTTCGCGTCAAAAGATCCCGCAGAGATCGATTTTCCGGGACTGGGCGCGCAGATCGTCATTGAATCGACCGGGAAATTCACCGATGCCAAGGACGCGGCCAAACACCTTCGCGGCAGTGTCAAGAAAGTAATCATCACCGCGCCGGCCAAGAATGAGGACATTACGATCGTGCTGGGGGTGAATCAGGACGCCTACGATCCAGCGAAGCATAACATCGTGTCGAACGCCTCCTGCACCACCAATTGCCTGGCGCCGGTGGTCAAAGTGATTTACGACGAGTGGGGCATCGAGAAAGGCTCGATGACCACCATTCACAGCTACACCAACGATCAGCACGTGCTGGATTTTCCGCATAAGGATCTGCGCCGTGCGCGCGCGGCTGCCATCAATATGATCCCCACCACCACCGGCGCCGCGAAAGCCATCGGGTTAGTGATGCCGCAGTTGAAGGGCAAGCTCGACGGCTACGCGATGCGGGTGCCGACGCCCAATGTTTCCGTGGTCGACCTAGTGCTGTTGCTTTCGAAGGCCACCACAACCGAAGCTGTGAACGACGCCTTGAAACGCGCCGCGGCGGGCCCCATGAAAGGAATTCTCGCCTACACTGAGGACCCGGTAGTGTCCACCGACATGATGCACAACCCGAATAGCTCGATTGTCGACTCGCAGTTGACCAAAGTTCTCGACGGGAATTTGCTGAAGGTGGTCGCGTGGTACGACAACGAATGGGGCTACTCGATGCGGGTGGTCGATTTGGCCGAATTTCTGGCGAAAAAGGGCCTTTAGGCCATCGCGCGGATCACGGCGTCGGCGAATTGATCCGTTGTCGCCTTGCCGCCGACGTCCGGCGTCGTTTCTTTGTGCTCCGCGTAAACCTTCTCGACCGCGGCTTGAAGTCGATTCGCGGCGTCCAGTTCTTTCAAATGGATCAACATGAGCACGCTCGACAGCATCATCGCGGTCGGATTCGCGATTCCTTTGCCCGCAATGTCCGGCGCCGAGCCATGCACTGCCTCAAATACCGCATGATGCTCGCCCATATTCGCACCCGGGACGATTCCGAGTCCGCCAACTAGGCCTGCCGCCAGGTCCGAGACGATGTCGCCGTAAAGATTCGGCAGCAACAGGACGTCGAAGGTCTCCGGACGCATCACTAACTGCATCGCGGCATTGTCGACGATCATCTCTTTATACTCGATTTCCGGATGCCGCGCGGCGACTTCACGGCAGCAGCGCAAAAACAGGCCATCGGCGAGCTTCATGATGTTCGCTTTGTGGATCGCGGTGACTTTCTTGCGTCCCGTGGCCTTCGTGAACGCGAATGCGTACTCCGCGATGCGCGTCGACGCGGTGCGCGTAATCACTTTCAGGCTGGTGACCACGTCCTTCACCACTTCGTGCTCCAGCCCGGAGTACAGATCCTCCGTGTTCTCACGGAAGATCACCATATCGATCTTGGTGTCCTGAAATCGCGAAACCACGCCGGGCAGCGACCGAACCGGCCGCACATTCGCGAACAGATCCAGCCGCTTACGCAAGGCGACGTTGACGCTCGAAAAACCCTCCCCGATCGGCGTCGTCACCGGCCCCTTCAATCCAACCTTGGTTCTTTCCAGGCAATCGATTACATGCTGCGGCAGAGAATGACCGGTTTTGAGAATGACACTCTCGTTCAGCTCGACTACTTCCCAGTCAATGTGAATACCGGTGGCGTCCACGGCGCGGCGTGCGGCTGCGGAAACCTCGGGACCGATGCCGTCGCCGGGGATCAGGGTGATTTGATGAGACACCTAACCATTGTACTTGCGGTCTCTTACTCGACATCCTTACCCATGTACATCTCGCTGACCGCCGCTCGATGATTTTCGAGCACGCGGCTCCGGCGGATCTTCATGGTGGGCGTCACTTCACCCTGGTCTATCGAAAAATCGCGCTCGAGAATCTTAAACTTGCGAATCTGCTCGAACGATGCGAGCTGCTGGTTCACGGCCTTTACCGCCTGTTCCACGGCCGCGCGAGTCTCGCCGGGCGTCCCATTCACGGTGAACAACGCCGTCACGTAGGGCATGCGGTCTCCGATCAGCAGCACCTGATTGATCAGAGGCTCGCGTTTAAACAGGCCCTCGATGCGCGCGGGATAAATCTTCTTCCCATTCGAGGAAACGATCAGATCCTTTTTGCGGCCGGTGATGTACCAGTACCCCTCATCGTCGACTTCGGCGATGTCGCCCGTCCCCAGCCATCCGTCGCGCAACACGGCGGCGGTAGCATCGGGTTCTTTGTAATAGCCGCTGAACAGGCACGGACCGCGCAGCATCAGTTCGCCGTCCTCTTCAAGGCGCGCCTCAAAGTTGGGCAGCAATTTGCCGATGCTTCCAGACTTCGGGCGATCCAGCGGATTCAGCGCCACCACGCCGCCTTCGGTCAATCCATAGCCCTCAATCAATGGCATTCCGATAGCAGCGTAAAATTCCGCGAGCTCCTTGCCCAGCGGCGCCGCTCCAGATGCTGCGATACGAATCCGTCCGCCCAATCGCTCGCGGATTTTTCGAAACACCACTCGGTCGAAAAATTTGAGAGCGGTCCGCATCCACCCAGGAACCGGTTTGCCCGCTTCGCGCAGGCGGCTGGCTTCGGAGCCGACGCCCAGTCCCATGTAAAACAGCTTCCGAATCGCGGCGGGGCGTTTTTTCAGTTCCGTCGAGATGGTCGAATAGACGCGCTCCCAAACACGAGGCGGAGCCAGGAAAAACGTGGGCCGGATCGAGCGAATCTCGTTCGGCAGCTTTGACAGGCCCTCTGAGAACCACACACAGCTCGCCTGGCGGATCGGCACCAGCTCCACCACGACCCGTTGCGCGATATGCGCCGAGGGAAGAAACGCTATGGTCACATCTTCGGGAGTCAGCGGGAGCACAAATGGCGCGTGATCCATATTGGCGACCAGGGCGCGCTGCGTCACCAGGCCCATTTTCGGCTCGCCAGTGGCCCCTGAAGTCATGTAGAGCACCGCTGTGTCGTCTTCTTTCACTTCGGATCGAATCCGCTCGAAGACGCCTGGATCCTCGCCCAGGCGCTTCTCGCCCAACGCGCGGAGTTGCTCAAGCGTCATCACGCCTTCAGCCTCGCCGGTCAAAAGAATCCATTTGACGTTCTCGCCGGCGGCTTCAAGACTTTTCATGGCCTTGGCGTTCTCGACGAAAACCACTCGCGCGTCGGAACCTTGTAGCGTGCGGACCTGATCGGGATACGGCAGGCTGGTATAAATCGCGGCGGCGATCATGCCGCATGCCATCAGGCCCAGGTCGGCGAAGTAAAATTCGGCTCGCGTCTCGGATTGGAGCGCGACAATCTCACCTTTCGCGACACCGATCTCCCGCAGCCCGACCGCCACCTGGCGAACTGTGTCGCAATACTGACGCCAGGTCCACGCACGGTACTTCCCGCCTCCGATCGGCTGTTGCAACGCCGTCCGATTGGGATGAGCCTGCGCGGTCTCCTCAAGCACTGTGAAAACGGTCCGGGACTTCATTCGGCACAATGCTACCATGCCAGGAAATGCCTTTCGCAAAAGAAATCGAGATCGCGCGCCGCGTAGCGGAGCGGTCCGCGGAGTTGGCATTGCGGCACCAGGCCGCGGGCGTCCAGCCCGAAATAAAACCTGACGATTCCCCGGTCACCATCGCCGACCGGGAATGCGAGCGGCTGATCGTCGCCACGCTTGAAGAAGCGTTCCCGGGGGATGGTTTTCTCGGCGAGGAAGGCTCGCGGAAGGAATCGTCGACCGGCCGCCGCTGGATCATTGATCCGATTGATGGTACGCGCGATTTCCTGCGGTGCAACCCGCTGTGGAGTGTTCTCATCGGCCTTGAAGAAGCAGGCGAAGTGGTTGCGGGTGTGATTCACTTTCCACTGTTTCAGCAGACCTGCTGGGCATCGCGAGGCGGCGGAGCGTTCCGCAACGACGCGCGTCTGCGTGTTTCCTCGATTCATAACCTCTCTCAGGCCGTTCTGTCGGTGAATAGTTTGAATCATCTCCGCAACATGCCGCTCGGAGTCGGGTTGATGGATTGGATCAATGGTTTCTGGGCGTTTCGCTGCTTGGGAGGAACTCCTGACGCCATAATGGTGGCGGCGGGAGAGGCGGACGTCTGGATCGAGCCCAAAGTGTCGCCGTGGGACTTGGCAGCCGCCCAGGTGATCCTCGAAGAAGCGGGCGCAGTTTTTTTCACGTTTAGCGGCGCACGCACCATTTACGAGGGCAACGCCATCGCCTGCACGCCGGGCTTGGAACCGGACGTCCGAGCTCACTTTCATGCGCTAACTCTGTGATTCACCGGCACAAACCCGGCGTTCGCCGAATTTTCAAGGTCCCCGGCGGTTAAGCTTGCTAACATCGCTTACGGAAGGGTAATGCGATGGCAGACACACCGGATCCGTCGGATAGCCGCAATCGACGCTGGGAAGACCAGGGTTATTGGGAAGACAAGGTTGCCCGCCGTAAGCAGCGCTATCAAGAGAGAGCGGAGCGCCGGAGGCTGCGCTGGGAATCTCGAGGATTCCAGGGGTTGCATTCGGGCCGCGGTATGTTCATCGGTTTTTTTCTGGCGGGTATCGGCGTCCTGCTGCTGCTGCAAAATTTGGGAATTCTCTACGTAGACGATCTGTGGGATTACTGGCCTGTGATTCTGATCGTGGCGGGTCTCGCTAAGGCGATCAACAACTGGGGGTTCATGGGACGCGTCTGGGGCGGAATCGTCGCCTTCATTGGCGTCATCTTTCTCCTTCGCAATCTTGGCTTAGTCCACGTGATCATCTGGAATTACTTCTGGCCGGTGATTCTAATCGCGGTGGGAATCGGCATGCTGCTTCGCGCTCTGGATCGCGACAATCACTGGAATTGGGACTGGAACTCTCACTGGCAGGATTCTGCCCGCGCGACCGCAGACGGAATCCGAACCGACGCGCAGGCAACCGCTGGATCACCGGGAGATACCTTTGTCAAGATCGAGGCAATTTTCTCAGGTGCGGACCGCAAAATCGATAGCCAGTCATTTTCCGGCGGCGTACTTCTCGCCCTGTTCGGAGGAGTCGAGCTGGACCTGAGGCACGCCGCCATGAGCAAGGATGAAGTCCGGATTGAGGCCAACGCGATTTTCGGAGGCATCGAGATTCGCGTACCCGACACTTGGAGGGTCGTGATGCACGGAACCGGCGTCTTCGGCGGCGTTTCAGACGATACCCATCCACCTCCGCGGAGCGACGCGAAGGCTCCCGTACTGGTCGTGACGGGCGCGGCGGTGTTTGGCGGCGTCGACGTGAAAAACTAACCGCCATGCATCCGATCTTCGCGAAGAAAATTCGACTAGCCGCCTACATCGGCTTATGGATGTTCATTGCCGCGATGCTGGCCGCGCTGTTGCGCACTCCCGGAACGCTCGCCTGGCGCGACGCATTCATCATCGCCGTTCCGCTGTGCATGTTTTATGCGTTCGTCTGTCTAACTCCGCGGTACGTGTGCCGGCAGTTGCCGCTGGCCTCGGGCGACAAGTTAAAGCTGGTTCTGAATCAGGCTGGCGCGCCGCTTCTGGCCACCGCAATCTGGGTTGAAATGGCGCGCCTGATCGCATATCTGCTGGATGCGACCGCGCAGCTCCGTCCGGAAATTCCGCACCTGATCGTGGTAGGACTGCTGCTCTATTCTCTATCGGTCGCCTTGCATTACATGCTTCTGGCAGTCGAGAAATCGCGTGAATCCGAGATCCAGGCCCGTGAAGCCGAATTGCGCGCGCTGAAGGCGCAGATTAATCCCCATTTCCTATTCAACAGCCTGAACTCGATTACCGCGCTGACCACGGTTGATCCCGCGCGCGCCCGCGAGATGTGCATCCGCCTCTCGGATTTCCTGCGAAACACGCTGGGCCTAGGTGAAAGAGAAAGTATTTCCTGGCGCGAAGAACTGCAACTCGCGCGAATTTATCTGGATGTGGAGCAAGTCCGCTTCGGCGCACGGCTGCGCGTCGAAATGAATGTCGACGAGGCGTGTTCCGAGTGCCTGGTGCCGCCGCTGGTGCTGCAGCCGTTGATCGAGAACGCGGTAAAGCACGGGATCGCGACCCTGGTGGATGGAGGCACAATCAAGGTGGAGGGCCGCGTGATCGACGGCATACTGGAGATCAGCGTAGAGAATGGCTTCGACCCGGATTCGCCGTCGTCGCGGCGTAACGGCCTTGGCTTGAGAAACGTTCGCAGCCGCCTGGAGACCCGCTTCGGCCCCGCCGCGCACCTGACTGCCCACGCCGATCATGATCACTTCCGGGCGGAGCTGGTGGTCCCGTGCAGGAGGCCGGCATGAGTCTTAGCGTCCAGCCCGGCTCGACGCTGGCGCATTACCGCATTGTCTCGAAACTCGGCGCGGGCGGCATGGGTGAAGTATTTCTAGCCGAGGACACGCGCCTGCTCCGAAAGGTCGCCTTGAAAGTGCTGCTGCCGGAAGTGGCGGCCGACGGGGATCGGCTTGCCCGATTCTTACTCGAAGCGCGAGCCGCATCCGCGCTCAGCCATCCCAACGCCGCGCACATTTACGAGATTGGCGAAGCCAAAGGCCTGCATTTCCTCGCGATGGAATACATCGAAGGCGAAACGCTGGAATCGCGCCTCCACGGCGAGCCGTTGCCCATGGCTGAGATTCTGTCCATCGGCTCGCAAGTCGCCGGAGCGCTGGAGGCCGCGCACGCCCGGAACATCGTGCATCGCGATATCAAGCCTGCGAACTTGATGATCGGCGCACGCGGGCACGTCACCGTGCTCGACTTCGGCCTCGCTAAATTTATCGCCGATGTTGACGACGATTCATCCAGCCGCATCGCCACTCAATTCATGACCAGCGGCGGAGTCGTGCTCGGCACGGTTTCCTACATGAGTCCGGAACAGGCGCTGGGGCGTAACGTGGACCATCGGACGGACCTGTTCAGTCTCGGCATCGTGCTATACCGCATGGCCACCGGTCGTCTGCCGTTTGCCGGATCCACGCCGCAGGAGACCCTGGCGAGGGTTTTGGAAGGTCAGCCGGAAGCCCTGGCTCGGCTTAATTATGAGCTGCCCGCGGAGTTTGAGCGGCTGGTTCGTAAGTGCCTCGAAAAAGATCGCGAGAGGCGCTACCAATCCGCGCGCGAGTTGCAGATCGATTTGAGGAATCTGGAACGTCCGGCGGAGGAACGCTCGCGCTCGGGGGCGATCCGTGCGGCTATTGTCGACGACGAGGAGCTGGCGCGGGCTCTTTTACGCGAGTATCTGGGTCAAGCCGGGGGCGTCGAAATCGTAGCCGAGTGCGCCAACGGATTTGAGGCCGTGAAATCCATCGCCGATCATAAGCCCGACCTGGTGTTTCTGGACGTGCAAATGCCGAAGCTGGATGGATTCGAGGTGCTGGAGTTGATTGACCCGGCCATCGCGGTGATTTTCGTTACCGCTTACGATCAATACGCCATGCGCGCATTCGATGCCAACGCCGTGGACTATTTATTGAAGCCGTTCAGCGCGGACCGTTTCCGAAAAGCCATCGATCGGGTACGCCAACGGCGCGGGAGTCCGGTTCCGCAGCAGAAAATTTCCGCCACCGAGCTTTCCGCCGCCGCCCGTCCGCCGGAACAGAAACTGGAGCGCATCGTGGTGAAGGACGGCGCGAAGGTGCACATTATTCCGATGGACAAGCTCGATTATGTCGAAGCGCAGGACGACTACATCGCGCTGCGCAGCGAGAAGAAAAACTACCTGAAGCAGCAGACCATTTCAAGCATCGAAGCGCAGCTCGATCCGAAACGCTTCGTGCGGATTCATCGCTCCTACATCGTCAACCTGGAGCGCATCGCGCGAATCGAGCCATACACGAAGGACAGCCGCGTGGCCGTGCTCGCCGACGGGACGCAGCTTCCGGTCAGCCGGTCCGGCCACGCCAAGTTGAAGTCGCTGCTGGGGGAAGTGGGCTGACGGCTACTCTGGGAACAGCGATTTCAAAAATTCTTTATCCTCGAGCACCGGTTTATAGGCCGGGCGTTGCGCGATTTGATCGAACCGGCGCTTGAAGTTTGCCTCGTCCGCGGTTTTCGCTTTGCGCAGATCTTCCAGGGCGGCCGGTTTGTCGCCCGTCAAATAATCGAGCATCCCCAGCGTCATCCGAGCCTGGCTATTCTGCGGCATGTATCGGACCACGGCTTGCTCCGCTTCGCGAGCGCCGCGAGTGTCGTTAGATGTCAGAAGCTCCGGCTTTTTCTTGATAGAGCAGCCCTAGGTTGATGTCCAGCAGCCGCCGAAGCTCCGGGAAAGGATCCGGCGCATCGTCGACGTTGATGTAAACATACCGGTCGTTATTGATGTTGCGTCCGCCGCCTTTGCGAACGATCAGCATCGATGCCGACTGTTTCCCACGGGAGTCGCCGCCGGCCGCATCACCCGCTTTCAGCGCTGCCCACATCTTCTCGGCGAGTTCCCCATGCGTGGCCTCGAAGGCCTTTCCCATGGCGTCGGGAACCTGCGGACCCACTAGAATATTGCCTTGTGCCGACCAGGTTTTCCCCTGCCGGTCGCCCGCCCAATTCGGCGCGTTTGGACCCGTAAAGGCCGCGATATTGCCTTTCGAATCGATGATCGCGACTTGGCGCCCGTCTTTGCCCTCAAACGTATCTTCGGCGAGCAGCCGGTCCAGCACCTGCTTTGCCGTAAGCCCTTGCTTCAATAGCTCGATCCCCTTGGGCCCGTAGCCGACGTTGACATTCGCCTGCGTCGCCACCGCTCCAACGCCAGCTTCCGCCCACGGCACTACTGAACCTACCGAGAAGTATCGGGACGCGACGGCTACGCCCCATTCGCCAGCCGCGGCATCGTAAGCGACGATCGAGAAAGTAGACACGTTTTCAGCCGCGAGCGCGGCGCTGACAGTCAGCAGGAATCCAAGAAACGGCTTCATGAGGTAGAAGATAGCACTGACCTCCGACTTGACATGTGGCGGAACTTCTCATAAACTTAACACTGTTAACTCACATGGGTGTTCAGGAACGGCGAGCCCGGGAAAAAAAGGAACTGCGGCAGGAAATCCTGGATGCCGCGCGCGATCTGTTCGTCCGGGAAGGCTTCGAGAACGTCTCGATGCGCAAGATCGCAGAAAAGATAGAGTATTCTCCTACCACTATCTACCTGTATTTCAAAGACAAATCGGATCTGCTTGATTGCATCTGTGAGGAGACCTTCGCGCGGTTGGTGCGCAAGCAGAATGCGCTGGATCAGGCGGTAGCCGATCCGGTGGAGCGTCTTCGCCGCGGCCTGCGCGCCTACATCGAATTCGGATTGAAGCATCCCAATCATTACAAAGTCGCGTTCATGATGCCGGAGCCGTTTGCCGACCTCGAAACCTGCCATCGTTCGCATGACATGGGGCAGAAAGCCTTCGATCATTTACGCCGCAACCTGGCGCAGTGCGTGGAAGAGCATCACTTTCAAGTCGCCGATCTGGAAGCTGCGGCGCAAGCCACCTGGGCGACTATCCACGGCTTGACCTCTCTCCTGATCGCGCATCCGCGATTTCCTTGGGTGGATCGCGTCCATCTGATCGACACGCTGGTGGAGCAAACTATGGCCGGAATCGGCGGCGCCGCCGTCGTGTTTGCCGGGGATCAGAGCTCGCGGTAGTTGGTCAGCTCCACACCCGATTCCGTCAGTGCCGCGCGCACTTCAGGAGAGGTTAGCGCTCGCAATTCCTGTTCGCGGCTCTCCTTTAACCGGGTCCGTTGGGCGCGAAGCTCATCCGTGCATCGGCCGGGATGGCACATGAATTCCGTGGACCCCTCCGGCAGCGACCGAATCAGCGAAACCACGCCCGCGGCATCGTAATTTCCAGTGATTTGAAATCCCGCGAAGTGATCCGTCGACCGGCAGCCGTGCTTCGCCAGGATTTTGGCAAAGCGTCCGCGCACCACGGCGAATCCCGCGCTTACGGCTCGCTTAGTGCGGCTTAAGCCTCCAGGCTCCATGGGAAAATCGAAGGGGCGCCGCACCCAGGGAATTGAAAATTCCTCTGAGATCCTGGCTACGGCATTCAGTACCAGAGGCAGAAGATGCGTATGTTTGTGAGTATCGAGATGGGTAGGACGCAAGCCTGTGTCGACGATCCGGCGCACTTGCGTGGATAGCTCCTCGTACACGTGAATCCGTGGCAGCGACAACATCAGCTTCGCGATCGTCGCCGGGAAGCCAGGCGAACCTACCAGGACCAGATGGCATCCCACGTCCAGCGACGGATTTTCCTTCGCGATCCTTACCGCGTCGTCGAACGCGTCGCCAGTGGCCATCAACGTAGTGGCCGTGAGAATGCCCTTGCGATGCGCTTCGAGGATTCCCTGGTTCACGTCCCGCGTATAGCCGAAATCGTCGGCATTCACGACCAGTTTCCGGGTCACTCTAGAACAGGCTCAGCTTGATGCGCAGGAACTTTTTCGGGTTGGAGCGGAAATCCTTCATCAGCCCGTGCATCTCGCGCGCGGTGCCGTCGAGCGATTCATACAGCGATGGATTGTTCAGCAGTTGTCCGATCGACCCCTGCCCGTTGTTGATTTTGTCGAGCAGCGTATCCAATCGCCCCATCGTCGCCTGGATTTCGTTGTGGAGCTCTTCACTTTTGAAGAATTTCCCCACATCGCCCTTGCCCGCGTTCACATCGGCGAGCATGTCATTTGCCTGAGCGATGGTTTTTCTAAGATCCGCGACCCCGCCGCGGAAGTCGTTGTAGAGCGCGTCATCCTTAAGAAGCTTGCCGGCTGTTCCCTGCCCTTGATCCAGGCCATCGATCAGCTTATTGATACGAGCGATCGAGCCTTGGGCTTCCTTCAGCAGCGTGTCGTCGTTAATCAATTGTCCGATGGTGCCTTTGTTGGAATTCAGCGCCACGACCAGCTTATTAGCCTCATTCAACAGCCCTTGCGCCTTGTTGTAAAGCGTCTCGTCATACAGGAATTTGCCGATGTTTCCGTTTCCGGACTGCACTTGTCCGACGATCGCATCCATCTTCTGCACGATACTCTGGAGTGCGCTTAACGCGGTATTCCCCTGCTTTACGAAGTTATCGATGGTAGTGAGCTCTTCGCTGCGAATTTCCGCGCCGTTGGTGACGGTTTGCGGACTCTTGCCCTTGGTGATCAGAACGAACTTCGTCCCCAGGAGATTCCCAGCCGAGACTTGCGCCAAGGAGTCCACTGGAATCGCTGACATGTACCGGTCCTCGATTTCCATGTCGATCTTAATCACGCGCCGCGCGTCGTTCGAGCCCGAGAGGACCACTTTGCGGACCTTGCCCACCGCGAAGCCGTTCAGACGCACCGGCGCGCCTTCAGCGAGATCGGATGAATCGTCCATGAAAGTGAAAATATTGGACTTGCTTCTGAACAGGCCGCCGGTACCGGAGATCAGGATGATCAGGTACCCGAGAATGAACAGCGCGGCGAGCGCCAGCAGACCCACGCGCAACTCCGCCCATTTGGCTTTACTGTGTTGCGCCATAGTGTTTTGTCAGCCGCCCCTTCTCCTCGAAAACTTAATCCTTCACTTCGCGAATTTCATCACGTAGGAATCTTTAGAAGCTTTCAACTCCTGAAGCGGGCCGGTAAACACCAGGCGGCCTTCCTTCATGACGAAAAATTCGGTCTTCACCCGCTGGCCCCCGTTTAGCGAAGCCGCCTCAATTTGACCACTGCTCGGATTGTAGCGAAATTTCGCCATCAGGTGCCCATCCTGCGGCCGATGCGTCACCAGAATGGACGCGGCATTTCTCAGATCTCGTTGCTTCAGGATCAAATTGACGATGGTATTGGCGGTGATCGGATCCAGGCCGGCGGTGGGTGAATCGTAAAGCAACAGCGGCGGCTCCGTCACAATCGCGCGCGCGATTCCCACGCGGCGCCGCATGCCGCCGCTCAGCTCGCTCGGGTATTTTTCCAGGGTCTGTTCCAGTTCGACGAACCGTAGCGTCTCGCGCACGCGTTTATCGATATTGCCGGTCTCGCTCAGATGAAGCTCCGGGTTAAGCGCCCGCTGATTCAGCAGCGGATACGCTACGTTATCCGCAATGTTCATGGAATCGAACAGGCCGCCTTCTTGAAACAGGATTCCCATCTTGGCGCGCATATCGAACCAGGCGCTTTCTTTCAGATTCGTCACATCCTGGCCGAATACATACAGCCGGCCCGAATCTGGTCTCACCAGCCCCAGCGCTACCTTCAGCAGGGTCGTTTTTCCGCTGCCGGCGGCGCCAAGAATTACTCGCGAATCGCCCGCGGACATCTCAAACGACACATGATCGAGCGCCTCCGTGCCGCCAAACTTCAGGCTCACGTCTTCGAACCGGAGTACGGTGGAGTCCTCAGCCATCTTATAGATTGATGAATATCTGACCGATGAAAAATGTCGTGACGAAAATCCAGATGGAGGACCAAACCACCGCTTTCGTCACGGCGCGGCCCACTCCTTCGGTGCCACCGGTGGTGCGCATCCCGTAGAAGCATCCTACCAGGGCGATGATCATCGCAAACATAAACGGCTTCAGCAAGCCCTGCACGATGTCGTTGTATTCCAGAATTTGCCATGCCGGCGTGAAATATTGCGAGAACCGGATGTCGAACTTCAGGTTCGCCACCAGGTATCCGCCGATGAGCCCGATGAAGTCGGCAATGATCGTCAACAGCGGCAGCGTCACCGCGGTTGCGATCAGCCGGGGCGTCACCAGCTTCTGGATCGGATCGGTGCCCAGCGCGCGCATCGCGTCGATCTGCTCGGTCACTTTCATGGATCCCAGCTCGCTGGCGATTCCACTGGCATTGCGCCCCGCCACCAGCAGCGCCACCAGCACCGGACCCAGTTCCCGGATCAGAGTGATTGACACGATAGGTCCGATCTGTCCTTGCGCCCCGTAGGTGGCCAGCGCGCGCGCCATCTGCGATCCCATGATCAGGCCGCTGAACAGACCGATGAACATGACGATCAGCAGCGACCCCACACCGATGGTATCCATCTGGATCAAAATGTCATCGACGTAGTGAGGCGACCTGAAGATGTTGCGGAAGGATCGCCCGCTCAGAACGATGAAGTCCTGAAACGTCTCGACAGGAGTCTTTAGGAAGTCGAACAAACGGAATCCCCCATTAGTGGCGATGCTAACATGTGGGTAACGTGAAAGGCCTGACCGATATTCCGGGGATTCTGGTGGGTCACGCTTCCGATTATGACGGATTGACGGGGTGCACCGTGGTCCTATGCGAGCAAGGCGCAGTGGCGGGCGGCGATATCCGCGGATCCGCTACCGGAACCGCGGAGTGGGATGTGCTGAATCCGATGCACGTCACCGACAAGATTCACGGTGTCGTATTTGCCGGCAGAAGCGTGTTCGGTCTTGAAGCCGCCAGCGGCGTCAGGCGCTTTCTGGATCACAAGGGCGTAGGATTTCCTTTCGGCGGCGCGCATATTCCCATCGTGCCGTGCGCCATTCTCTTCGACTTCGGCATCGGCAAGCCCGGCATTCGTCCTACGCGCGAAATGGGAGAGACCGCGGCCGCCGCAGCGAATTCGAACGCCGTGCAGGAAGGCGCCATCGGAGCCGGTACGGGCGCCACGGTTGGAAAATACTTCGGATTTGCGCGCGCCATGAAGTCCGGCATCGGCTCCTTCACAGTGGAACTGGAGGGGCAATTTGCCGGGCTGAAAGTGTCCGCGATGGCGGCCGTGAACGCGATGGGCGATGTGCGCGACCCTGCAACGAGAGCGATCATCGCAGGAGCTAGAACATCGGCCACCAGCATGGAGTTCGCCGATACGGTTCGCGCGATGAAATCGGGTGCCCGCAACGCGCCGTCGCGCCAGAACACGACATTGGTGGTCGTGGCTACGAACGCGTCGCTCAACAAAGTGGAAGTAAACAAGCTGGCGCAACTGGCATCGCTGGGTATGGCGCGTACCATCGACCCGGTGAACACGATGTCGGATGGCGACCTGGTGATCGCTTTGTCCTTGGGCGATACGAAGGTCCCCATCGATTCGTTAGGAGTTGCCGCCGCCGAAGCGGTGTCGGAATCGATCCTGCGCGCGGTGCGTATGGCGGCGCCGCTCGGGGGATTACCGGGACTGAACTCGCGGAAATAATCGCTAGACTGCGCTTTGCGCCAGAAACCCTACGAAAAATGTGACGTTGTATCCGATGTGGATCATCGCCGCCGCTGCGGTCGAGCCTGTCTTGCAGCGGACATACCCGAACACGACTCCGGCTAATCCGACGATCAGGATAGACTGCCATGACCAGTGATATTGCGCGCCGTGCAGCAGCGCGAACGGAGTGGCCGTCAATAGAATGCCGGGCCATGTGCCCAAAGAATCGGCCAGCAGCGGTAGCAGAAATCCACGGAAAGTCAGTTCCTCGAACACGGGCCCGATTAGGGTGCCCAGGATCATGACCGCGACCATGGAGGCGCGATCGGTCATCAGATTTTGAATTACCGGCTCAGGAGGCGCGCGCAATACGATGCCCAGTACGGACAGGCCGATAGCCAGCAGAGGACCCGCAAGAATCGGCACCCATCCGCGTCGAAATGTGAATGTCCAGCCGAGCGATCGCCACAGCGGCTGCCCGTATTTCTTCACGATCAGCAGATACATCGCCCCCAACAATATTGCGTAAAACAAAGTTTCGAACGCCGCCGTCCGCACCCCTTCGTTAGGGAATTTGAAAATCCTCACCAGCAGCGAAGCGATTGCCAGGCACGGCAGTAGGGCGCCGATCAGCAGCGCGAGGTCCTCGTAACTCCAAAACGGAATCCTGCGAGGCTCCTCTGCCGTCATTTGTCGCTTTCGATGAGTGCCGCCGCCAGCAGCGGGATCATCAGCTCATGATGACCTGTAATCGAGTAGCCGTGTCCGCCGCTCTGCGCGTGCGGGCGCTCGACCACATTCATACGGGGGCGGTAGTGTTGTAGAAAATCGAAATTCACCGTGGTGAATTCGGTCAGCGGATGTCCTAAGTTGCGTACCGCCGAAATTGCCTTCAGGAACACTTCAGGCAGAATCACCGCCGAGCCGACGTTGAGATAGACGCCGCCGTGGTCGAGCGCGGTGACCAGCGTGCATAGGAGACGGAAATCGCGATGCGAGGCTGCACCGATTGCCGCGCCATCGGAGGCAGCATGCATGTGGGGCGTGTCCGTTCCGATCGCGACGTGAACGGTGACGGGTGTCGACGCCTGATACGCGCCATAAAGAACGCTGTACGGTGCGAACTCGGGGTTCGCAATCGACGCCAGCCGCTTCCCGAGTGCCTCGCCCATGCCAAGACCTTCTTTGAAAGACAGGTTCATCTCACGACCGGTCTCTTCCGCAGCGCCGAAGCGGCCGTCGGGCAGCACCGCCTCCACGTCTTCGCTCGTCTGGCCGGCGATAGCGATCTCGAAATCGTGGATCGAGGTTGCGCCGTTCATGACGAATCCAGTGACGAATCCACGCCGCATCAAATCCAGAAGGACGGGACCGAGGCCGCATTTGACCACGTGCCCGCCGAGTCCCCACAGTAGCGCCCGTTTCTGATCCCGCGCGCGCCGCAGGGAGCCCACGACGTTCCGAAAAGCGTTTCCCGCCAGGATCTTCGGTAGCGAATCGATCCACGCTGCCATACCGCCGCCCTCGTAAGGGCGCGCAAAATCCTCGACTCGAACCTTGCCGCCGCGCGCCTCGATGGGCACGGTCTTCAAAGCCTCGAACGAAATCGGCTGCTCCCGATATCGGCTCATTTCAGTAAATAGAAAACATCAGTACGCAGTTTGGAGGGATCGTCGTCCCAGTCGCCGTAAACTTCCCAGAAGGGCAGCGCGATCTGATGCCCGTTCTTCTTGCACCATTCCCGGACCGCTTCGTGCGCTTGCTTAAGCTGATCATAGGGACCGAAATGCGCGGTCCGCGCGACCGTCCCTGCCGGGGTCGAGGAACATACAACTTCGTCCGTGTCTTCGAACCGCCGCGTCACCTGAACCCCGACTTCAATCGAACCGCCGCCGGTTTCGTCGTGGTAAATCGCCACGTTATCGCCGTCAGCGCGAAGCCCCGGGGTCTGGCGGATCAACGCCCACGGCCTGCCCAGCAGAGGCCCGATCTCCCGCGCGACGTTGTGGAACGTCGTGCGCTGACGCGCCGCCGCCACCGGTTGTTCGGCTACCGTATCGATGGTCACTTCGTAGGTCATGCCGCGAATACCGTCTTCAGCGCTTGCGCCGTGTAGCTCTTGGGATGGTTCAGCATTTCTTCCGGGGTTCCCGCGGCCAGCACGGTGCCGCCACGCTCACCGCCTTCGGGGCCTAAATCGATGATCCAATCCGCGGTCTTGATCACGTCCAGTTGATGCTCGATCACTACCACAGTATTCCCCAGCTCCACCAGGCTGCGCAGGACGTCGAGCAGCTTGCGGATGTCCTCGAAATGCAATCCCGTAGTCGGCTCGTCCAGAATATATAACGTTTTGCCAGTCTGCCGCCGGCTGAGTTCTTTCGCCAGCTTGATGCGCTGCGCTTCGCCGCCCGAGAGCGTGGTCGACGATTGCCCTAGGTGCAGATATCCCAGCCCGACATTCACCAGCGTTTCCAGCTTGGCTTTGATCTGCGGGATGTTTTCAAGCAGCTTCAAGGCGTCTTCTACCGGCATCTCAAGCAGATCCGCAATCGATTGACCCTTGTATTTCACCTGCAAGGTCTCGTGATTATACCGGCGGCCGCGGCATACATCGCAAGTGACATAAACGTCGGGCAGAAAATTCATCTCGATGCGCTTCAGGCCGTCGCCCTGGCAAGCTTCACATCTTCCGCCCTTCACGTTGAAGCTGAAGCGACCCGGTTTATAGCCTCGCTCCCGCGATTCCGGCAGCTTCGCGTACCAGTCGCGAATCAGCGTGAACGCCTGCGTATAGGTCGCGGGATTCGACCTCGGCGTGCGCCCAATAGGCGATTGATCGATCTCGATCACTTTATCGAGCTGATCCAGGCCGCTGATGGATTTGTGCGCGCCCGGTTCGGCGCGCGATCCGTAGACTTCCTTCGCCGCCGCGCGATACAGGATGTCATTCACCAGCGTGGACTTTCCGCTGCCCGAAACCCCAGTAACGGCGATGAAAAGACCGAGCGGAAAAGTCACGTCGATATTCTTCAGATTATGCTCGGTCGCGCCGCGGATCACGATTCTCTTGTCCGTTTCCGGATGGCGTTCGAGAGGAATTTCGATCTTGCGCGCGCCGCTCAAATACTGACCGGTCAACGACTTCGGATTTTGCTCGATCTGTTTCGGGGTCCCCTGCGCCACCAGCTCGCCGCCCAGCCTCCCGCGCCGGGGCCCAGGTCGATCACGTAATCGGCGCGCTCGATGGTTTCGGCGTCGTGCTCTACTACCAGAACCGTGTTACCTAAATCTCGCAAGCGTCCCAAGGAATCCAGCAAGCGCTGATTATCGCGGGAATGCAGACCGATCGATGGTTCGTCGAGAACGTACAAAACGCCGCGCAGTTTCGACCCGATTTGAGTCGCCAGTCGAATACGCTGAGCTTCTCCTCCGGATAAAGTGGCAGCGGATCGATCCAGGCTAAGATAATCGAGCCCTACGGCGATCAAGAAATCCAGCCGATTGCGAATTTCTTCGACCGCGCGGCCGCCGATCTGCTTTTCACGATCGGTCAGCGTCCAGCTTCTCACCGTCTCCAGCGCGCGGGTTAGTGAGGATTTGGTCAGCTCCGCAATGGTCAAACCGTTCACGCGCACAGCCAGGCTGGTGGGCTTCAGGCGCTGACCGTGGCAATCCGGACAGAGCGAGGCCGACATGTAGCGCATGTACCATTCGCGATAGGTATCGCTGGCGCTTTCATCAAGGACGTAAGATTCGAGAATGCCGAGGACACCTTTCTGTCCGTTCGCGCCTTCGAGCAAAACCGTTTGCGATTTCGCCGGCAAGTCGCCGAACGGCTTGGTCAACGAAATCTTGTGCTTCGCCGCGAGCGTGGTAATCGCGTGCGACATATAACTGGAGCTGCCGCCTGGGCCCAAACCGCCGTCGAGCAATGGGCGCGACGGGTCCACGACGATCTTGGCGGGGTCGAAATTCCACTTGCTACCGAGGCCGCTGCACGTCTCGCAGGCTCCAAAGGGACTGTTGAAAGAGAAGGATCGCGGCTCCAGTTGCGGAACGCTGGCCCCGCAATCGGGACACGCCAGCTTCTGGGAATACAGCTTCTCGGCACCGTTCACAATCGCGACCGTCACCAATCCGTCGGCGAGCTTGGTTGCCGTCTTGATTGAGGCCTCCAGGCGCTTCTCGATCTCGGGCTTCATCAGCAGCCGGTCGACCACTACTTCAATCGTGTGATTCTTGCGGCGGTCGAGCGTAATCTCTTCGTCGAGCGAGCGCAGCACGCCGTCGATCCGGGCACGCACGAATCCCTGCCGGGCCAGCTTTTCCAGCTCTTTCTTATATTCGCCTTTACGCCCGCGCACGATCGGTGCCAGAATCATCACCCGGTCTTGCGATTTCAGCGCCAGGATCTGCTCCACGATCTGATCGGTGGTCTGGCGCGAAATTTCAGTCCCGCAGTTGGGACAATGGGGAATCCCTATAGATGAGTAAAGCACCCGAAGATAATCGTAAATTTCTGTAATGGTCCCAACGGTGGACCGGGGGCTCCGGTTGGTGGTTTTCTGCTCGATGGAAATAGCCGGGCTCAGGCCGTCGATCGAATCCACCTCGGGGCGTTCCATCTGGTCTAGAAACTGCCGCGCGTAGGGCGACAGCGTTTCGACGTAGCGCCGCTGGCCCTCGGCGTAAATCGTGTCGAAGGCGAGCGACGACTTTCCCGACCCGCTCAGCCCCGTGATCACAGTAAGGGTGTTGCGCGGAATCTCGACGTCGATATTCTTCAGGTTGTGCTGCCGTGCCCCGTGCACGGTGATGCGGTCTAGCAAGAACTCTATTTTCCCATATTCACCCAAATCGTCCGCGTCAGTTTCACTTTGGATTCAGCCCGATGCACAATCGGCTGAGCTGAATCCGCTCGATTGGCCGGGAGAATCGGGCCATGAAACGGGAAAAGCTGACCACCATCTGGTCCCTTGGCCGCCGCGCGGAGGTCCAGGTGAGGATTCATTATCGGATTACGGGCCGGATTCTTACCCTGGAACGTATTGAGGATCTGGGAAGACGAGCGCGCGGGTACCATGACTCTAAGTCACTGTACCTAGGGATATACCCTCTTGACCTTAGGCGGTGCAGGCTTTAGAGTCGATAATACTGTGATCGAACAACGAAAGAACCAACGCTTCGACCTGCGGCTCCCGTTCGAGCTTGTCCGCGCTGGAGCGAAGTCTAAACCCTCGGGCGAGACCAGAAATGTCAGCTCTTCCGGGGTCCTGTTCACTTCGCCCGTACCGGTGGGCGTGGGCGAGCCAATCGAGTATCTGATCACGTTCCCTCCGGCTGCCGGCTCCCGAGCCGAGGTGCGCCTCCGCTGTGTCGGGAAGGTTCTGCGTAACGATCCCAGGGAGACGTTCGCCGCCACGCTTGAGCGCTACGAATTCGTCCGCGCCCGCGCCTGAGGACTGTCGTATCCTAAACGGGATGAGCGCCCCGTTCACCGATGCGCAGGGCCGTCTGTTCGCCAGAATGGACGCGAAGGCGCGCGAGGTGGTGGAGAGACGCTTTGGCGTCCGGCTGGATTCCGCGCAATCCAGCGAAAAGCATCAGGCGGCCTGGGACGTCTATCAGAACGCTTCGCTCAAAGTGATCAAGTCGATTTCCGGCGATTCCCGGATCGACGATCCCGATGGATATGCGGCTACCGTCGCTCGTAATAGCTGCCGCGATTATTGGCGCGTCCACAATCCCGGTTGGGCGGATCTGAAAGGCCGTCTCAGCCGCTTTTTCCGCAAGCAGCCCGCCTGGGAGATGTGGCAGATCGACGAGCAGCTTGGCTGGATCTGCGGACCCGCCGGATGGAAGGATCGGCCCATGGCCTCCGGAAGCCGCGTAAGCGAGCTGCTGGACCATCCCCGGCGCATCCGGTCCAGTGCACTGCCGCGCAATGAGATGGTCTATCAGGTCGACGCAGCCGGCTGGGACCGCTTATTAAGCGGCCTCCTTGAATATCTGGACGGCCCGGTGCGCCTGGACGAGCTGGTTTCGATCGCTGGTGTGCTTTTCGGCGTTAAGGGATCGAGGGAAATGGCGTTTCCCGAGACCGAAGACGGCCGAACCTGGGACCCGCCTGCCGAAGAGGTGCGGCCCGATGTTCGCTTGGCCGTTCGGGAGATGCTCGCCAGACTGTGGAGCGAGCTAAAAACTATGCCCAAACGGTGGGTGCTTCCGTTCCTGTTGAATCCGCCGGTAATGAAGGGAGCGCAAGGCAAGAAACCGCGCGGCGAGGCGGGCGACGACGGGCCGGATCGTGGAGAGGTGGCAGTTTTCGTTTCGAACGGCATCGCGACGGTCGCTCAAATCGAAGCAATGATTGGGTTTACCGACGATCAATACATCCTTCTGTCGCGCGAGCTGAATCTGGACGCGCCGAGCGACAAGTCCCTTCGATTTGCAGCGGTCTGGAACGCTCTGCCGCTCGACGACGGGCTGATCGCCCAAGTGATGGGGCTCGAATCGGGGCAAAAGGTCATTAATTTGAGGATGGTAGCGAAAAACCACCTGGCCAAAGCGCTGATCGGGAAAAAAGATCAAAAAAAAGCCGAGGGCAGCTAAATTGTCCCCATGCTCCGCCTTTACCCGATGGAAGGAGACTAACAGATGAACCGTCATCTCAGCCGCGAACAGATGCTGAAGTATCGCGATCGTGAACTCCTTCCAGCGGATCTGGTGTCGATCGACGAACATCTGGGTTCCTGCGAATCCTGCCGGACCGAACTGGCGGAACTCGCTTCGCCGGGGACTGCCACGCTTTCTGCGATTCTCGAAGCCCGGGACGAGCACATCACCTATGAGCAGATGGATGCTTGGGTGGAAAATTCCATGGATGCGGACGAGCGCGAACTGGTCATGTCCCACGTCGGCTTGTGCGGATTCTGCGCTCAGCAGTTGAAGGCATATGAGGGATATGCGCAAGCAATGGCAGCCGCCATTCCACCTCCAGCGAGGCCGGTTCACTCATTCCGTTCCCGAATCCGAGCCTTTTTTTGGATGCCGCAAGTCGCAATGATCGCGGCAGGCCTGGCGATTGTCGCAATCCTAAGCCCGCTGGCGATGCACAGGACGGCGGGACACGCCGGGGTACCTTCAGCGCTCGAAACGGACGGGATTCGCGACTTGCCGCAGACCCGCGACAGCTGGCTTAAATATCCGGTCTCCGAAGTGGTGGAAGAGCGGCAACCGATTCTTCGATGGGACGAATCCACGGGCGAATCCACGGTCTATTTGTACGACGCAGCGCATCACGAAGTAGCACATCGTGACGCGGCCGCCGACTCACACTGGCTGGTACCGGTGTTGCTCGACCGCGGTGCGGTTTATTACTGGGAGGTACGCACCGCGGCCGGGACGAGTCAGGCGGAGTTTCGGGTTTTGAGCGATTCCGGCGAAAAGGAACTCGCCGCAGCGCGCGCGTCCCACTCCGGCCTTCAGGCAATCGGACAAATGGAAGAGCGCTTGGGTCTTCTGTCGCTGGCCGAACAGGATTTCTCGATCTTTTTGAAAGAAAATCCCAGCTCTAAGGACGCGACCGACCGGTTGAATCACGTAAAGCGCCTGGAAGGCCGTTGAAAATGGTATTCTGAAGGTCCCCGATTCGAAGGGGACTAAGAAGTCAAGATCCCAGAGTTAAACCTGAACGACGCGACGAGGGGGAACGGAATCGTTCCCCCTCTCGTTTTTAAGGGGTGTAACCGGCACCACCTCTGAAGGTATTGACACTATGGACCTGAAGTTCGCTCTTCGAAGCCTGCGCAAGACGCCGGGATTTACTCTGCTCGCAGTGCTGGTGATGGCCCTCGGGATCGGTGCGAACACAGCGGTGTTCAGCGTCGTGAATACCGTGCTGCTGAAACCACTCGCTTTCAGCGATCCCGGCCGCATCGTGACGCTGCGGAACTTCTGGAAGAAGCGAGGCACGACGAGCAACCAGGTTTCCGGACCCGACTATCATGACTGGCACGACCAGAACTCCGCGTTTGAAGCTATGGGATATTACCAGGGCGACCAGACCGCGGTCATCGTCGGCGCCGCTTCGGATTACGCGCGAGCGACCGGAGTCACTCCTGAATTTTTCCAGGTGTTCGGCGTGGCGCCTGTGGCCGGCCTGTCCTTTTAGCGACGCGGAACAGAAGCCGGGCAGCGGCGGGGCGGCGATGATCGCTGCCACTTATTGGCATCGCGTCTTTGGCGGCAATCCGAACGTGATCGGAAAGACGCTGCGCATCTACGACACTACTTTGACGATCGTAGGTGTGCTGCCGGGGGAGTTTCAGTTTCCCGACAAGACCGACATCTGGTATCCCGCCAACACGCTCTTCCCCGAAAACCCGAACCGCAGCTCACACAACTATCGTGTCGTTGGACGTCTGAAGCCCGGCGTAAGCATCGAGAGCGCACAGGCGCAGATGAGTTCCATTGCCGCACGCATCGAACAGGCTTATCCGGCGAGTAATGAAGGCAAGGGAGTGATGGTTCAGCGGATGCTGGACACGATGGTCAGCAACGTCAGGCTTACGCTCTATCTACTGCTGGGAGCGGTCGGCGTCGTTCTGTTGATCGCCTGCGCGAATATGGCGAATCTGCTGCTTGCAAAATCCACGTCGAGAACCCGGGAGATCGCGATCCGAGCCGCGGTGGGAGCCAGCCGGACTCGCATTGTGAGGCAGTTGATTGTCGAAAGCATGGTGCTATCCTTGGCCGGCGGCGTGGCTGGGCTGGTCCTGGCGATTTGGGGCGCCGACGCTCTGGTTGCGATCGCGCCCGCCAATATCCCGCGCCTCGCAGAGACCGGCACGGATGGCTGGGTGCTTGGCTTCACGCTCTTAATTTCCGTCGTGTCCAGCATTCTGTTCGGGCTTGCGCCTGCGATTCAGACCTCGAAAGTGGACCTGAATGACGCGTTGAAGCGCGGAGGCGTGCGCTCTGTTACCGGCGGCAGCGCCGGAAAGATCCGCAACGCGCTGGTGGTGGCGGAGATCGCGCTGTCGGTGGTGCTGCTGGCCGGGGCGGGCTTACTGGTGCGCAGCTTTCAGGCGCTTCTTAACGTAGACAACGGATTCAAGCCCGAAAAAATCTTGGTGGCCGAGACCAGTTTTCCCACGGCCTGGCGCTGAAGGACGTCTTCGCGCGGTGCGCTTCTACAACAGCTTGATCGCCGACGTGCGTGGCATTCCCGGCGTGTCGGCCGCCAGCGCGACGCGTGCGACGCCGGGCGGCGTGTATTCGGACGGAGGCTATTGGATCGACAACCTGCCGGCGCCTAGCGAACGGACTATACGCGCTCCGCAAGCCGTATTCTCCGTGATCGGCCCCGGCACCTTCGACACGCTTGGAATCCCTTTGAAAGCAGGTCGCGATCTGAGCGACGCCGATACAAACGATGCCGCCTACGTGGCGGTCATCAACGAATCGCTGGCGAAAAAGTCGTTTCCCGGCCAGGATCCCATTGGACGCTCCGTATTCTGCGGCCTTGACTCCATGAAACCCATGAAGATTGTAGGCATCGCCGGCGATGTACGCCAGTACGGCCCCGCCTCGAAACCGGAGCCTGAGATTTTCATGCCCTATCAGCAACATCCCGGCTATGCGACGGAACTTAACCTCATCGCACGCACCTCCGCCGATCCGCTGGCGCTGTCGGAAACCTTGCGCCGGAAAATTCACGATCATTCGGCGGACGTTCCGGTGAAATTCACCACCATGGAGGCATCCCTGTCTCAGGGAATGGCCGCGCCCAGGTTCCGCACGCTGCTGTTAGGCATTCTAGCGGGCCTAGCCGTCTGTCTTGCGATGGCGGGAGTCTACGGCGTGATGGCCTACGTAGTCGGGCAGCGGTTGAACGAAATCGGCCTGCGAATGGCGCTGGGAGCGAGCTCGGGCGATGTTTTACGCCTGGTTCTCGGTCAGGCGATGACGCTGGCAGGCATCGGACTGGCGATCGGTCTCGCCGGCGCCGTGGGTGCTACGAGGCTGCTCAGCAGTCTGCTATTCGAAGTGAAAGCGACCGATCCAATGACGTATTTCGCGGTCGCCGCGCTGCTTGCCGCCGTCGCGCTGGCGGCCAGTTATTTCCCGGCACGGCGAGCTTCTCACGTCGATCCGGCGATCGCCCTGCGGCAGGAGTAGGCTCCGTGGGAGACTAATAAGGCGTGCACACTCGCCGTATCTCCACGTTTATATTGGGCGCCTGGATGGCAGGCTGTTTTTTCATGGCTTACGTAACCCTTGAAAACCTGCGCGCTCCCAGCCTGGTAATGAACATGCCCCTGCCACAGGTGGATGCCATGACCAAACAAGTAGGGTGGGAGCAAATGTCCGCACTGTTGCGCCATGCCTCCGCCGAGGAAACGCGCCAGATTTCACGCCGGTGGATCGAGACGCAGGCCGTGCTCGCTGTAATCCTCCTCGGTTGCCTGATGCTGGCGACCCAGCGGCGCGTGACTCCGTTGGTGCTATGCGGCGTGATGCTGGTTTTGGTCCTGTTCCAATACCGCTTGAATCCTGAGATTACCTACCAGGGCCGCGACACGGACTTTCCGCCGGGGAGCACCGCGCTGGGACCCATGACGCGTTACCTAGCGCTGCAACAGATTCACTTCGGGGTCGAGATTGTGAAGCTGCTCGCGGGCGCCGTGCTCGCAAGCTATCTGTTCGTCTTCCGAACCAGCCGCCGGTCTCGCAAGGGTGTCGAAGCGATCGATCACGCGGACCACAGCCATGTCGACCGGTGATTCGTAGCCGTCTACTTGGGCGCCGCTTTGCGGATGGGCAGAGCGCCTTCAAGGCTCGGATGGGGGTGTGGAATTACGTGTACGGCAATCAATTCGCCCACGCGCCGCGCCGCGGCGGCCCCGGCATCGGTAGCGGCGCGCACGGCGGCAACATCGCCCCGAACCAGTACGGTGACGTAACCGGAGCCGATCGTTTCCCAGCCGACCAGCTCCACATTACCGGCTTTGGCCATCGCGTCCGCCGCCTCGATCATGGCCACAAAACCGCGGGTTTCGATCATTCCCAAGGCTTCACTCATTGGATGTTCCGTCAAAATGCGCCGCGAACCTTCAGCGCCTCATCGATGATCGACAGAAGCTGCTCGCGCGTGATCTCAATCTTTTCGCTGGTGTCGGGAACATCTTCGGCGGTCATCGGCGACCCCGGCTCATAGTGGTTGCGGGACGTAACCCGGTAACGGGCGCGCGAATCGAACAGCTTCTGGACCTCGGCCTTCGGAAGCACCTTCGGGCCGCCCAGCAGCTCCGCCACCAGCGTGATGCGCGCGAAATGCTCCATGGTTTCCATTTTGAAGAAGGCTTGGAAAACATCCTCGCCATACGCGACGGCCCCGTGGTTCGCCATCAATAGGGCGTCATATTTCGGGATGTACGGACGCATCCCTTCGGTCAACGCGGGCGTACCAGGCAATCCGTATTCGGCCAGAGGGATGGAACCGAGGCTGATCACTACTTCGGGCAGCAGGGCGAGATTCAGCGCGCGACCCGCCACCGCGAATCCGGTAGCGACCGGAGGATGCGCATGCACGATGCTGCGCACGTCGGCGCGCATCCCATAAATGGTCAAATGCATGGCCATCTCTGAGGTGCGTTCGCGCTCGCCGCAAAGTTTCTCCCCTTGCAGATCGCAGACGATCAGGTCGTCCGGCTGCATCATCCCCTTACAGATTCCGGTAGGGGTAGCCAGGACGCGGCGATCGTCCAGACGAATGGTAATATTGCCGTCGTTGGCAGCGACCCATCCTTTATCGAAGATAAGCCTTCCAACCCGGACAATGTCTTCGCGAAGCTGTTCCTCGGTCTTCGCCATCGCGCACCGCGCTCTTGATTGTAGCAGCCCCGCGATAGTAGGTGAAGGTGCGTCCATGCCGTTACAATGAGTCAGTGGAAAAGCGCCGTATGTGCCCGCAGTGCCGGGCCTTTATTACAACCGACGACAAGATTTGCCCGTACTGCAACGCCGAAGTGGGTCCCAAGCCGTACGTGTCGCGGACTCCTTCCGATGCCTTGGGCGGCCTGATTCCCCACGCGCGCTTCATCACCGTTTTGATTGTCCTAATCAACACCGGTCTTTACATTGCCACGGTGCTCTACAGCATGCGCACGGGGGGAAGCGCAGTGGATCTGGATCCGCGGACCTTACTCGATTTCGGAGCCAAGTATGGTCCCGCGATTATGGCGGGACAGTGGTGGAGGCTGATGACCGCCGGGTATCTGCATGGCGGTTTGCTGCACATCCTGATGAACATGTGGGTCCTGTTCGACCTAGGCGCTCAAGTAGAAGAAACCTATGGGGGGAGCCGCTATATCGTGATGTATTCGGTCGCCAACGTTACCGGGTTTCTGACCAGCTTCTATCTGCTGCCCGCGCTTTCGATTGGAGCCTCGGCTGCCATCTTCGGATTGATCGGCGGCATGATCGCCCTGGGTGTCCGGGAACGATCTTCTTACGGCGCGGCAGTCCGCAAGGTCTATATGCGCTGGGCTATTTACGGATTAGTTCTCAGCTTGATCCCGGGGACAGACTGGGCGGCCCACGTCGGCGGACTCGCGGGGGGATTCGTGATCGGTTTCATCACCGGAACGCCGGGACGATCGGCCGTCGTAGAACGAATCTGGCAGGTGGGCGCGGGATTGGCTTTGGCGATCACTGGGGTCGCGTTTTTCTATATGATCAACGGGCTGGTGCTGGCGAAGTAGACGAGGGGACTCTATCGATCACGTTCCGCGGACGTGGCTCGCCTGTAGATCAAGATAAGCAAAGCGTTCACGCCAATCAAGGAAATCGGAACGGAAACGATCAGGACCGACCTCGGGACGCCGTTTCCAAGCGAGTACAAGCCCGACATCAACAGGCCGAGATTGACGCATGCGAACATCAGTCCCGGTCGCTTGGCTACATTGCTCCTCGAAGAAAGCGGCACGGGCGCATCCTATCATGTTTTCTTTCCGCGACGTGTTTCGCACGGGAAGCGCTAGGGTCAACCGCGGCGTTTCCCTCGCAGCCGCGCGTGCCGCATTCGCACGACGTGATAACATTTGTCTAAATGCGGCGTGTTTGCGCCTTGATCGGTGTCTTTGCGGCCATTGGGGTGGCCGCCGACGACAATCGGCCGTTGGGGGATCGCACCCGGCAGTACCTCACGGATTTGGTGCGCCTGGACACTTCGAATCCACCCGGCAATGAGAATCGCGTCGCCGAATACCTGAAGCAAGTCGCCGATGCGCACGGCATCCCTTGTGAGCTGACCGGGAGCGATCCGCGACGGCAGAATTTCGTGGCGCGTCTAAAAGGCACCGGCAAGCTGCGTCCCCTGCTGCTGATGGCCCACACCGACGTGGTCCCCGCCGACCGCAGCCAGTGGACCGTGGACCCTTTCAGCGCCGAGAATCGCAACGGTTATCTGTATGGCCGCGGCACCCAGGACGACAAATCCCTCCTGGCCGCGGAGTTGGCCGTCATGGTGGAGATCAAGCGCCGCAATATCAAGCTCGGCCGGGATCTGATTCTTCTGGCCGAGGCCGACGAGGAAGCCGGATCCACCGGAATCGAGTGGATGACCCAGCCGCAGCACCGGATCGACGCCGAATTCGCGATCAGCGAGGGCGGGTACATTCTCGAAACCAAAGACGGCGGTCCCAAAATATTTCAAGTGGAGACCACCGAGAAGATTCCCACCAGAATCATCCTCACCGCCAAAGGCTCAGCCGCCGACGGATCCATGCCGCGTGCCGACAACGCCGTTCTGCACCTGGTGGAGGCGGTAGAAAAGCTGGCTCGGGCGGATGAGCCGGTGCGGCTGAATCCGACGACGCGGCGTTACCTGCGCGAAATGGCCCGGCTGCCCGAATACGCGTGGCTGGATCCCATTCGACGCAAGCTGGACGATCCTGCCACCGCACAGGCCGCCGCCACGCAGATTCGGGCGCATGACCCGGAGCTGGATGCTTTACTTCACACCACCGTAGTCCCTACGATGCTGCGCGCCGGCAACAAGATCAACGTGATTCCGAATTCAGCCGAGGCCCAACTGGATGTACGCCGCTTGCCGACCGAAACGAGGGAGGAAGTGATGGCGCGTTTCCGCCTGATCGTTAACGATCCTGCGATCGACATCGCGCCCGCGCCGGGCCAGCAGATGCCCGCCTCGGAACCCAGTTCCATGACCACAGCGCTGTACCATGCCATGGAGCGGGCTGTGTCCCGCGTCTATCCGCACGACGTACTGGTTCCGTACATGGCGCGCGCCTCCACCGACGGAAGCTTCCTCCGCTCTCACGGAATGGCCGTGTACGGCGTCCCGATTTTCGTCAGGGAATCGCCAGACGGGCGGGAGCACGGCAATGACGAGCGCATTTCACCGCGCAATCTGGAGGACGGAGTGGAGTTGCTTTGGCAGATCGTGCTCGAAACCGCGGGCGGCAACTAGGCTAGTCGATAAATCCCTTCCACGTATTGCCTTTTTCGTCGCGCAGAATCACGACCATGTTGTCGGAAACTCCGGTCAGCGTGCGACCCTTGCCATCGCGGAAGCGATACACAATGGAGTTGTCTTGGGTCCGCTCAGCGGAGCCGCGCCAAGTGTTCCCGTACTCATCTTTCAGCTTGATCAGATCGCCATGGCCGTACCCCGAAACCCGGGTCTTGGTTTTTTCTTCCTCGAGATGGAAGTAGCCGCCGGGCAAGGCCCTTCGCTTTCGCTGCTTGCTATATATCATGCTGACATAGTCATTATGATGCCGGAAGTACCAGCGTTTCGATCAGGAAACAACCTTAGAAAAGGGCTTAGTAAACCAGGAGGGTAGAACGATATCATGCGGGCTGTCATACAACGCGTTAGCACCGCGAAGGTGGAAGTGAACGCAGCGCCGGTGGGCGAGATCGGCCACGGATTGATGGTGCTGCTGGGCGTCGCCAAGACGGACGCGAGGGCTGACGCCGAGTTTCTGGCCGAAAAAATCCTTAACCTGCGGATCTTTTCAGACCAAGCCGGCAAAATGAACCTCAGCCTGCTTGACACCGGCGGAGCTCTCTTGATTGTTTCTCAGTTCACCCTTTACGGGGATTGCCGCAAAGGCAGGCGTCCTGGCTTCGATATGGCGGCTCCCGCGGAACAAGCTCGCGCTCTTTATGAATACTTTGTCGAAGTTGCGCGGCGATCCGTTCCCATGGTTGAGACGGGCGTGTTCCAGGCCGACATGGCGGTGTCGCTCACTAACGATGGTCCAGTCACTTTCGTGTTGGATAGCCTGCTTACCGCGCCGCAATAGTCACCGGCACGAAAGTACCATTAATCTTCCAAACTTGTTTTGGTTTTATTGTTGTTTTTAGACGCCATTTATCCCGTACAGTTGCTTTGACACCAAGAATCAACTAATAAGAGGGGTAAATAAATTGCGATCATTTTGTTTGAGTATATTGCTGGCCGGGCTGAGCTTCAATCCGTCCGTTGCCAAAGCCGATACGATGTTTGATGTTTCTGCAATTGTCGGAAACATAATGGGCGGTGGCCCTGCGGGGGCTTCCACAGGCTTAACCTTTACCGGAACTCTGGACATCGACACGGTGCTGGGGACCCTGGATGGCGGCGCGTTGACCCTCGAAGGCGACGCGAATATTTTCACGAGTTTTTCTGGCTGCCCTGCCAGTTGCACGTTTTATAACAACTCCGGCTTCGCCGAATTCGGATTTGCCGATCTGATCGGCGGCGCGGGAACCCTGGTTGGATATCCAGGCGGCGCTTTGCTGGCGGATTCTTATATCGATACACTTCCCGGCAGTGTAGCTTATGATCTTTCCGGCACCGTGACGGCCGAAACGCCGGAACCTGGCTCGTATGGCGCCGTCGCCCTGGGCCTGATTGGATTGCTCGCCGCGACCCGGCGGCGCCGTAAGGCATAATTCGCGCCGCGATGTCCGCCGGTCTCGGAGGCCGGCGGGCTCATTTATTCCACTCCTCAAAGGTCGGTTCGAGAAACGCCGAGTTTCCTCATTAAGGCGTTCAGAGTCGTACGGGGCATTCCAAGTCGCGCCGCCGCTTTGCTGATCACCCCGCCGGTTTCGCGAAGCACGAGAAGAATATGTTCTCTTTCTACCTGCTCCAGCGTGCTCCCGCTTGCGGCGTCCCTGGCATCCGGGCGAATTTCGTCCAACGGAGCGCGCAGATTCGATCCTTGCGAGAGGATGACCGACCTCTCGATGAAGTTCTCCAGCTCCCGCACGTTTCCAGGCCACGGCCAACTCACTAAGGCGCGCATCGTATCCGCGGGAATCCTATCGATCCGCTTATTCATCTCGCCCGCGTACTTTTGTGTGAAGTGGCGCGCCAATACCGGGATGTCCTCGGGGTGATCGCGCAACGGGGAGGTAGTAATCGGGAAGACTTTTAGCCGGTAATAGAGGTCGCTGCGAAACAGCTTGTCCCCCATCATCTGCGTCAGATTGCGATTGGTCGCCGCCACCAGGCGGACGTCGATCGGAATCGTCCGGGTGCCCCCTAGCCTCTCAAACGCCTTCTCCTGTAGCGCGCGGAGCAGCTTCGGCTGCAAATCCAACGGGATATCGCCGACTTCATCCAGAAACAAGGTCCCCCGGTGGGCCATCTCAAAACGCCCGATCTTCTGCGAAAGCGCCCCGGTGAAAGCTCCTCTTTCGTAGCCGAACAGCTCACTTTCCAGAAGCCCAGTCGGGATAGCCGCGCAGTTCAGAGTGATAAAGGGACGATCGCGGCGGGGACTCATGCGGTGAACGGCTCGCGCTACCAGTTCCTTCCCGGTTCCGGTTTCGCCCAGGATCAGCACGGTCGCATTGGTAGGAGCGACCACCTCCACTTGGCCCAGAATTCGCTTCAACGCCGC
This sequence comes from Terriglobia bacterium, assembly GCA_963705675.1. Lineage (GTDB taxonomy): Bacteria > Acidobacteriota > Terriglobia > Bryobacterales > Bryobacteraceae > Palsa-187. The sequence continues at coordinate 4,685 of CAVPKR010000132.1, read as the reverse complement.
ACTCCGGCCCACAATTTCCTGAAAGTCGTCCTTTACTTCAAGTAATTCGTTCTCGGCGTTCTCCTGCCGGTCGCGGCCGCGCAGGTCTTGGACAAAAGAGATCCAGCGGAACGGCGAAAGCTTCAAGACGGCGGTGGCTACAATGACGGGAACCCGCATGCCGTCCTTGCGGATCAACTCCTTTTCATAAGGAGTGCAGGCGCCGAATCGCAGACCTTCTTCATGCGCGAGCTCATCCAACGCGCTGTACTCGGGAGGTGTCAGATCGGGCCAGTGAAGGCGTCCGGCCATCACATCTTCCCGGCTGTACCCCACCATCTCGAGGAAAGTATCATTGGCTTCGGGAATCCGGTCGAATTCGCCGGAAACGATACCGGCAATCGCAGTCTCTTCAGCGAGCGGCACCAGGCGAGAGCGGGTATTACGCAGCTTTTCGTCGCGCTCATGACGCTCACTGAAGTCGCGAACGACTCTGGCGAAGCCTTGCAATTGGCCATCATCGTCTTTGAGGGCCATGGTGATGACATTGGCCCAGAATCGCGTTCCGTCCTTCCTGATGCACCAGCCCTCGTTTCCAAAATGACCGGCGGACAACGAACGGTTGAGCCCTTCCTGCAGCTTGTCGAGCAAAGTATCATCGGCCGGATAGAGCACGCTCAAATGCCGGCCTACTGCCTCAGCATTTGTGTAACCGAAGATACGCTCGGCTCCGGCATACCAGGCTGCGATCTGGCCGTCGGGATTCAATAGGAAAAGTGCGTAGTCCTTTACCCAGGTGGGAATGCCGCCCGATACCTTGTCGCGAAAGACTACGACATGCCGAACCGGCAGGACGTTACCCTTGGCAGCGTACTCGACTTCCCGCAGAACTCCATCGGGACCGACCAGCCGGAGCGTCCCTTCCTGTTCCCCTTCTTGCAGAAAGGCTTGCCACAGGTCCGACATTTTTGGCTTGGTGCCGGGCTCGATGAAGTCATCCAGGCTACGTCCTATCACCTCTTCACGCGAAAGTCCCAGCAATTTTCCGGCCCCTGAGCTGGCTTCCAGGTTATGACGATCGTCATCCGCGATCAGAATGGGCTCTGAAGGATGGTGAACGATCGCTCGGAACAGGAGCTCCAGTTCCCGCGGACCGTTCTCAGCGAGCCAACCGCCCGCCAGAGGTTGTGGTGCGGCCGAACCCATCGCGCGTTGCTCCTCGCTTCGTCTATCCAGGGGGCCCGCACGGTTCGAGGACGACGTCAAGTTAATTCTCAAACAACTAGAAGCCAAAGAGTGGCGGTCAGTTCAGTGTAGCACCGATTCTCTATACCTCCTGACCGTATTTGGTCATACGATCGTGCGTGGCCGTACAGGCCGCGGCCGTGACCGGGACCGTGCTAAAATAATGCTTTCCTTGGAGTTTCTGTGAAGCGACAAACCCGCAAAGACCTGAAGACCGATAAGTTTGCTCTCGAAGTCAGGCAAGGCTTCGATTTTCTGAATCTGCATCGTGCCGAGACGATTCGGTATGGGGCTATCGCGCTCGCAGTCCTGCTGATCGCGGGCGGGATTTATCTCTATATGCACTACGAATCCGGTGTGCGGGAGCAAGCGCTGGCCGATGCCATGCGGGTCGATAATGCGACCGTCGGCAATGCGCCGGTGCAAGCCGGAGTGCTCCATTATGCGACGCAGGCTGAAAAAGATTCGGCGCGCTCGAAGGCGCTGACGGAACTGGCGACCAAGCACAGCGGATCGCAGGAAGGCGCGATCGCGGAGTTTTATCTCGCCTCCGATGCGGCCGAAAAGGGCAGTCTGGCGGATGCCGAAAAGCGCTTCAGAGCGCTGGTGGATTCGGCGCCCAAGCCGTTTGCATCGCTGGCCCGGTTATCGCTGGCGAAAGTGTACGATGCCGAGGGCAAGTACGATGACGCCGTCAAGACCCTGCGTGAAGCGGTGGCGAATCCGTCGGTGAGTGTTTCGAAGGAAGAAGCGCAGATCCAGTTGGCGATGGAGATCGGCAAGAAAAATCCGGATGAAGCCCGCAAAATGCTGGAACCGCTCCGAACCGAGCGAACCGCGGTGAGCCGCGCGGCTGTACAGGCGCTCGGCGATCTTGGAAATCCTGCCCCGCCGACCAAAAATTAGTGCCGCTCGCTCATCTTCGATTTCCGGTGGAACGCGGTCGTGGCCGCCGCTATCCGGAGCTTTCCCATCCGTATCGCAATGAGTTTCAGCGGGATCGGGATCGAGTGGTGCATGCACGCGCGTTCCGGCGCCTAGAAAATAAGACGCAGGTCTTCACGCCGGGGCTCTCCGATCATTTCCGCAATCGACTAACCCACACCATCGAGGTTTCACAGATCGCTCGAACCGTCGCCGGGGTGTTGGGCTTAGACGAGGATCTGACTGAGGCGCTGGCTCTGGCGCATGACATCGGGCATCCCCCGTTCGGGCATGCGGGGGAAATCGAGCTCGACCGGCTGATGCAGGGGTACGGGGAGCGCTTCGAACATAATCTACATGCCCTGCGGATCGTAGAAACGTTCGAGAATCCCTACGCCCGGTTTCCGGGGCTGAATCTGACATTCGAGGTTCGCGAAGGCATCGTGAAGCATTCCCGCGATTTTGGACGCGGGGAAATTCCGGGAATGGATGAGTATCTGCCTGGGTTGCGTCCTCCCCTAGAGGCGCAATTAATCGACCGGTGCGATGAGATTGCATACAACACGTCGGACCTGGACGATGGGTACTCGGCGGGACTGGTCTCGATTGAACAGGCTCGCGAGACGGTGGACAAATTCCGTGAGCTGGAAGATACGGCGGAGATGCAGTTCCCGGGCGCGCCGGAACGTGTCCGCATGCACGAGATCGGGCGGGGCCTGGTTAACTGGCTGGTATCCGGCCTGATTGAGGGGACCGTGGCGGCGTCTCAGGGGCTTCGGGATGTCGACGCCGTGCGCGAGCATCCGATACGGGCGGCTCGGTTTCCTGCGGAGCAGGAGGGGGGTACGAAGCAGTTAAAGGATCTATTGCGGTCAACGGTCTACCAAAGCGAAGGCTTGGTGGAGGCTCGGGGCCACTCGGCGGGGTTGATTCGGGCGCTGTTTGAGCGGTTCATGGAAATGCCGGTTCTGTTGCCTGCGAACTACCTGGAAGAGTCGGCCGATCAGCCCCGCCACCGGCAGGTTTGCGACTATATTGCGGGAATGACCGACGGCTTCCTGCTTAAGACTTGTGCGCAGATGAAGCTCTGTTAAAGACCGGCCTTTCTTTTTAGTCAACTTTTGACCCGGATAGGCGTTTAATAGGATAGAGGCTTTTATCCGATGCGGAAGTTCCTGGGTGTTGCGCTGACGTTATTCTGCGGGTTGGCACTGCCTGCGCGTACCGTCAAGAAGGAACCCAGGGTCGATTATTCGCAGTTTCAGAAGAAGCTTTCTAAAGAAGATCAGATTCTGCATGCGCTCGACCGGTTGACGTTCGGACCGCGCCCTGGGGATGTCGAGGCTGTCCAAAAGATGGGACTCAAGAAGTGGATTGACCTCCAGCTTCACCCCGCGCGCATTTCTGAAAATCCGGAGTTGGCGAAGAAGCTGGAGCCACTCGAATCCTTGCGGATGACGCAGCAGGAGACGGCGTCCGCCTATCCAAATCCGCAAATGATTCGCGCGGTGGCGTTGGGGCGGCAGCCGTTGCCTGAGGATCCTGTGGCGCGCGCGGCAGTGGAGAGGCTGGCTCGCCGGTTCAAGGTGAAGAAGGGCGAGGATGACAATGCTCCTATGGAAGCTGCGGTTCCGCTGAACCAGTTGTTGACGGCGGATCAGATCAAGACGCTGCGGAGCGGGACCGTGGATCAGAAAAGGGAACTGGTCGGCTCGATTGCAGACGATCAGATGGACGACGTGGTGATCGCCATGAATCCGCAAATGCGGAATCAGCTGATGGCGGCGGCGACTCCGGTGCTGCGGCGAAAACTGATGCTCGCGAATCAGCCGCAGGGCGTGGTCTTTTACGACCTTGCGGAAGCGAAGCTGTATCGGGCGATCTTGAGCACCCGGCAACTCGACGAGGAGCTCACCGATTTCTGGTTCAACCACTTCAACGTGTTTTTCGATAAAGGCGCGGATCGATTCATGGTCACCGCGTATGAGCGGGACGCGATCCGTCCGCATGTGCTGGGGCGGTTCAGGGACCTGCTGGAAGCCACCGCGACGAGTCCCGCGATGTTGTTCTATCTGGATAATTGGGAGAGCGTGGCGCCCAGCGCGAATCCACGGCGGGCGAATAACAATCGTCCGCGGCGTGGCCTGAATGAAAACTACGCGCGGGAGCTGATGGAGCTTCACACGCTTGGCGTGGATGGCGGATACACGCAGAAGGACATCATCGAAGTCGCCCGCTGTTTTACCGGCTGGACCATTCGCAATCCCCAACAGGGCGGCGGGTTTTTTTTCAACGACAGGGTGCATGACAAAGGCGAGAAGGTGGTCCTCGGCGTGACCATACCAGCCGGTGGCGGCAAAGAGGATGCGGGAGAAATTTGCTGGATAATCTCAGCCAATCATCCTAATACCGCGAAGTTTATTTCGAAAAAACTTGCGAAGGTTCGTGGCCGACGATCCTCCGCCGGAGCTGCTGGACCGATGGCCAAGACGTTCACAAAAACCCACGGCGACATTCGCGAAGTGATGAAGACCATG
>CAVPKR010000131.1:0-28839 GCA_963705675.1 Terriglobia bacterium | reverse complement strand
TCTTCTTGGCACCGCCTCCTTGTTCTTCCGCCGGCTGGAAGATGAACTTCACGTCCGTCTTGAGCTGATCCTTCATCCTCGAGAGCACCTTGGCGGTCCCGAGAAGCACCGCAGTGTGCCCGTCGTGCCCGCACGCATGCGACCTCCCGGGTTGAGGGGACGTGTACGGTACACCGGTCTCCTCGCTCAGAGGCAACGCGTCCATGTCCGCCCGCAGCGCGATGGTTCCCTTTTCCTTTCCCCCTCCACCCCCGCGGCCAGACAGCAGGCCTACCACCCCCGTGCCCGCAACCCCGCGGATCGCCTCGACCCCGTTGGCTTCCAAGAAGCTGGCCACCAGCCCCGACGTCACGTTCTCTTCGAAGGCGAGCTCCGGGAACCCATGAATCTTTCTCCTGACCTGGACTATCTCGGGACCACCCCGTCGATGACCGAACCCCAGTCGACTGCCAATCTGTGCGACCGCTGACGTGCCGACTTTTTTAACCATGCACCCCGACCCGCATTGCAGAGCCATCGCCCTGGGCCGGATGGATAGGAACGCCACCACGCCGCAAATGGTGGTCCTCAAGTAGTTCAGGGTGTACGGGCTCATGCAGACCAACAGAGGGTGGATCTGGTCGAGCTCGACGTACAAGGAGTAGAGGGTGAACGGTTGGCCCGCCATCGGGAGGGGACCATGACATCTCTGCGGCGCGCGCCTCTCCTCCTGACTATGAACCCGTATCCAAGGAAGGACGGGAGGAGGAACCAGACCTCCCTGCAGACCCAGAGTGCAATCAATGCCCAGGGGGCCGAGGGACTTTGTGTAGCCGCTGTTGAAGACGGTGACGAATGAGAAGAATTGGGTGATGGCGCAGATCCCGGAACCGACGGACGGACGGACGAGAAGTTCGTGATCTCATCATGGCCGCGATGGACCGCGACGATGACGCCGACCGCCGAAGGGACCAGGAACGACCTGTTCGGGTTGTCGATCTGTCTCCATCGCCGGAGTCCGCGTCTGCCCTCGGATTTGGCGATACCCACCAGATCTACAGGACCATCCGATAGGACCTACGAGTCGAAGTCCGGGCCCCTCTTGATCTGGCACAGCCGCTTGCGCACAGGCGAGTGAGCTGCAGGAAGGTAGCGGTGTCGGGTTGAGGACTGTGCGAGAGCGGGTACCCTCGGTCAGCCTTCTCGGTGACCGTGACGTGCTCGTTGGCGCCGTCATCATCATCACGTCCAGGCGAAGCCCTGCAAAAGGAAGAAGACGCCGAGGGCTTCCGCGGTGTTTATCGGAGTAAGTATCGTCGCGGACTTGGCCGCAAAGGTCACGTCGAAACCATAGATCGATGCGAAGATGGTGTTTGTGACCGCCGGAGGCATCATCGCCTCGAAGATGAGCTGGAGGAAGACCTGGGAGTTCCCTCTCAAGGGGACCGCCAGCGCTATTCCGAGGAGGGGGCCCACGACGATCCTGAAGAGCGCGGTCGTCAGGAACGGACGAGAGCGCAAGCTGTATTGTGACCCCGGCATCGATATCGAACTGCCTAGGCTGAAGCCGAAATAGACGAAATTGACGGCGATCAAGAAATCCACGAGCGTGTTCGCGTCATCGACGGCCGCCTGCGTCGAGATAGAGGCCCAGATACCATAGTGCAAGGCCACCCCGGCCCCGAGAGCGACGAGGGGGACCGCCCTTGCGACAGATCCGCGGAGACCGCTGCCTTGGCCTGTCTTGAACCGTCCTTGAAGCAGCTTTGCGACCACGATCTGTACAAGGTTATTTGTCGTCGCGAACGAGACGGCGTAGCTGTAGCTGCCCAGCAGTATCTGCAGCAACGGGAATGGTAGGTTTATGCCGTTGACGAATGCGCCGTTCAGGACGACCGAGCCCCTGAGCTCGTTCGGCATGTTCCGGGTCAAGACCAGGAGCGACGCCACCGAGATCGATGTGAACGCGAGCGTGAATAGAGTGGTGACTGACGTCTTCTATCAAAAGTCCTCTGCTGAGGTAGACGAGAAGGAAGATACCGGGGACGGCAATCCAGACATTGACTAGGCTGACCATGCGATAGCTCTTCTTGGAGGGACCGACGTACGAGAGCAGGATTCCGAGCGCGGGTCGCGGCGATGAAGAGGATCCCTTCCTCGGTTGGAGTCATTGGTTCAGCTCGAATTTTGGGAGAAAACGGCCCGGGCCTATCCCCCGGCTTATGGTAAATACCCTTTTTCCGCCACACCCTTCGCGCCGTCGGGAGCGCGACCACCTCGATGGGCTCATCCCCCTGCCGCTGCCGTGCTCCAGACCGCTATGGCTCCGCCGCCGGACACGACGGCTGGGTCGCCATCGGCGCGTCAAGCGGCGACTCAGCCTCCCGAGGTGCATCTCGCCGTCGATCCCGGGGACGAGCACAGGAGAGACGGATGTCGGACGATTAGACGGGGTGTTAATCTGGACATGTCGAGCCGGTATCCCACCGATAGACGGTGGGCCGTCGATGAGCCTCGCTGGGCCTGGTCTCTCCCAGTCACCGGTCATCGACCCTCCCATATCAGGGACGTATGGTCGCCCTGCCTGGGTTCCCAACATGCCCACAATATGGTGCTAGAATAAATGTATAGAGCTTATTACTGTACTGTAGTTACTCTTAAGTATTAGTTCCACCGCTAAACCCTTATGGGTTCTAGGGCGTCGGACCAGGTTTTTCGCGCAGTCCGTCCCACTTCTTGTCCAGGCGGCGGCCCGCATTCCCACCACCCTCCTGGTGCCGCCCTACCGCCGCGGGTCCCATTGGCAGATCGGATGAACGCCCCTGATGGCCAATGATCGGCGCGACCAGGGAAATCTGACAAAAAATGGTCTTCTCGAGACGGCGCTTCCTCAAGTGGACGGCCCTCACCGTAGCTGTCACGGCGGTCGCGACGACAAGTTTCGCCGGAGCCAGGGTCCTGACCGACGGTAGTCGACCCGCCCCCCAGATCGAGACCGAGACCGCTACTGTAACCGCTATTTCGACGGCGACGATGATGACTACCGCGACAAAGACGACGACCGCTACGTCGACAAGTCCGGCGACCATCGTCGAAACTGCTTCGTCGACCGCAGTCCAGATGCCGTCGACGAGCTTCTCGATCTTCTGGATCACCGATACGCAGTTCCTCTCGGAGTCGAACCCGGCGCTCTTCCGGATGATGGTGAACTGGATAGTCGAGAACTGAGCGCGTACAACGGGAGGCTCGTCGTCCACACCGGAGACCTGGTGCAGACGGGCGACGTGCAGGCGGAGTGGGTGAACGCCGGCGAGGCGATGTCCATCCTGCTCGAGAATGGGATCCCGTATACGTGGTGCGCGGGGAACCACGACGACCTCGTGGGGGGCGTGGCCTCGTCGGGGTGGAGCGGGAGCAAGTGGGCTGCGGCGTTCGACCCTTCGTCGGTGGAGAGCCAGGTGAACGCGCTCCAGTATGTCCGGTGGGCGGGGGACTATCACGACGGGATGAACACGGCGGTTAGCTTCTCGGCGAGCGGGTTGGATCTTCTCGTGGTGAACGTCGAGTGGAACGCCGGCCCAGACGTGCTCGAGTGGGTCGGCACCCTCCTCGACGACCCCGCGTACGCAGCGCACCACGTCATAATCGCACCCCACGCCTACATCGACGCTTGGGGGAGCATCGACGACCCCCGATGGGGGGGCGCAGCTCGCTGATTTCGTCGGCGGTCTCACGTCGCTCATGGACGCCCATTCGACCAACGTCTTCCTGACCCTGAACGGTCATTTTGCGACGGACCAGGGTTACAACACGCCCAGCCCCGTGAGCGGCCGGAACGAGCTGATGTTCGACAGACAGGACTGCACCGACGCCCCCGACGCACCATCGGGACGGGGGGTAGATGACTCGAGTTCGACGGTCCTCGACGCCGACAAGGTCGGCGGGGCGACGATCACGATCCTCACGTTCGATACAAAAATGAACGAGATCGGGGTGAAGACGTACGACGTCTACACAAGGAAGTGGAGAGGAGACCCGGATGAGCAGTATAGGTTCAACACGTTCGCTCCAGCGCTCCCATAAGGCGACCAGGAGCTACCCGCGTTCGGATGCCCATCGGCACCGAAGAATAGTCGACTCGTTCGGTTTTGAAAGTGGATCGGGTCGATTGACGGGCCGCCACCACATCAATGGGATGCACGATGTCATTCTTCCCAGCTGGACCGTCGAGGATTCACCGAGAAACATTCGGCGGGTTAGAATCGCGACTCCCGTGACCTGAGGTGCTCGCCGTAGATGTTCAGCCGGTTCAGATTGAGACGAGCAACGCCCCCGACGATGCTCGATGACGACGAGACGAGCGAACGACGTGTGGCAATGGACCATTATATACGTACATTGCCCTTAGAATTTAATAACCGCAAGGGCCCGACAGCCAACGACAAGAATTTGTTCGCAGAAGTACTCGCGTCGAGGGAGGCCATCGGACAAGTTACCTATGCTATCGGCAAGGTAGAGCGCCATCCGGCGGCGGAAGAGCGGCGGCTGCATAAGGGGCAGGAGACTGCTGCCGCCATCCCGGGCATTTAGGGAGAGTGTCGACCGGTGGCCACCAAGAAACAGCCTCGATCGAAGGAGCTTCAGCCTCAACTCAGGAAGACCAAGGGCGGCGAGACGCATCAGCAGGCGGACCCAGGGAGGTCCCGATCACGACCAACCAGGGTCTCCCTATCTCGGACAATCAGAACTCGCTTCGCGTGGGCGATCGGGGCCCGCCCCTGCTGGAAGATTTTGTGCTGCGCGAGAAGATCACGCACTTCGACCACGAAAGGATCCCCGAAAGGATAGTCCATGCGAGAGGCGCAGGCGCGCACGGTTACTTCCAGCCATACCGCTCGATGAAGAAGGTCACAAAGGCGGCGTTCCTCTCCGATCCGGCGGTCAAGACCCCAGTCTTCGTCAGATTTTCCACGGTCGCAGGGGAACGCGGGTCGGGTGACCTGGCGCGTGACGTGAGAGGGTTTGCGGTCAAGTTCTATACGTCCGAGGGTAACTTCGACCTCGTCGGCAACAACATCCCGGTCTTCTTCATCCAGGATGCCATGAAGTTCCCCGACGTCATCCATGCGGTCAAGACCGAGCCGGACCGCGGGTTCCCCCAGGCCGCCTCCGCGCACGACACGTTCTGGGACTTCATCTCGCTCGTTCCCGAGTCCATGCACATGATCATGTGGGTCATGTCAGACCGGGCCATCCCTCGCTCTTTCAGGATGATGGAAGGGTTTGGCGTCCACACCTTCCGCCTGGTCAACGAGGCGGGGGAGACTCGGTTCGTCAAGTTCCACTGGAGGCCGAAACTGGGGACGAGTTCGGTGCTGTGGGACGAGGCTGTGAAGATCAACGGCGCGGATCCGGACTTTCACCGTCGGGACCTGTGGGAGGCGATAGCCGACCGACGGAGGGGATCATTGGTTTCCAGCGACGGACGATCCTCGGGTGTCGGAGACCGGATCACAGCGGCATGCGCCGGATGCGCGGCCATTGGGTCGAATCGGCGGCGGCGATCTGCCTACGATTATGGTGGACCCTCGAAATGAGAACGTCGTGTATAGCTGCTCGACGGTGTTCTGGCGGACGGAGGATGGCGGGCTACATGGACCGCGGTACGCGGAGCGCCGGGCGGCGACGATTATCAGAAAAGCTGGGTTAATCCCGAGCATCCCAATATTATTCTGCTGGTCAGCGATCAGGGCGCAGTGGTGTCGGCGAATCGCGGCGAATCGTGGAGCAACTGGTACAACCAGCCCACCGCTGCGATGTATCACGTGACGGCGGACAACGCGTTTCCGTACCGGCTATGCAGCGGGCAGCAGGATTCGGGCTCGGCATGCGTGGAAAGCCGCAGCATGGACGGAGAAATCACGTTCCATGACTGGCATCCGGTAGGGATTGAGGAATATGGCGAGGCTGCGCCCGATCCGAAAGATCCGAATCTGGTTTACGGCGGCAAGGTGAGTCTTATAACCGGATCACTTGCAGAAGGCCGCGGTTGGGCCGCCGGGCGGCGGTCGTGGAGGGGAGGCCGTGGAGATGCCAAAGGGCGCGCCGCCTCCACGCACGGTTCGCACGCAGCCGTTGAACTGGTCGCCTAAGGACCCGAATGTGCTGTTCTACGCGACGTCGGGTGTGTGGAAGACGGTAAACGGCGGGCATTCGTGGACGCCCATCAGCGGCGATCTGACTCGGCAGACTTGGGCGGTTCCGGCGAATGCGGGCAAGTATGGGTCGGGCGCAGAGGCCGCGCCTATGGGGACGGTGACGGCGCTGGCTCCTTCACCGCTGGATGTTAATGTACTGTGGGCGGGGACCGGTGACGGGCAGTTACAGGTGACTCTCGACGGCGGGGCGAAGTGGAGCAATGTAACTCCGCCGCAGATGAAGCCGTGGACTCGCATCTTCAATATGGAGGCGGGGCATTTCGACACAAAGACGGCTTACGCGGCTGCGAACACACTTCGGCTGGACGATATGTCGGCGCACCTGTGGCGCACGCATGATGGCGGGAAGACTTGGACGGAGATCGATAGCGGCATCGAGGGATATGCGGCTGCCAATTCGATTCGCGAAGATCCGCGCAAGAAGGGCCTGCTGTATGCGGCTACCGATACTCAGGTGTGGGTTTCGTTCGACGATGGCGACCATTGGCATTCGCTGCGGCTGAATATGCCGGCGATTTCAGTGCGCGACATCGAGGTGAAGGACGATGCGTCGTGCATGTGCTCGGATCTGGTGGCGGGAACGCATGGCCGCGGATTCTGGATTCTGGACGATGTGACTCCGCTGCGGCAAGCGGCCGAGGCTGCGGCGGCGTCGAAGGCTTTCCTGTTCAAACCGGAGATCGGAATACGGATTCGCTTCGGCACGAACGATCCTACGCCGTGGCCGCCCGAAATGCTCGCCGGTGAGAATCCTCCGAATGGCGCGATCGTCGACTACTATCTGCCATCCGACGCGGACACCGTCAAACTGGAGTTTTTGAACGCAGCGGGCAAAGTGATTCGCACGTATTCGAGCACAGACCGTGTGATGAATCCCGATCCGGCGGTGGACCCAGCGGCGTACAACAAGATTTGCCAAGCGAATCCGACGGCTCCCGATTGCGCGCTTCCGCTGTATTGGCCGGCGCCCCAGCAAGTATTGAAGACCGCATCGGGCATGCACCGGTTCACCTGGGACATGCACTATGATGCGATTCCTGGAACGGGCGGCGGCGGTAGAGGCGGCGGTGGCGGGGCGAATGGAGCGGTGCCGCATCGGACCTACCCCGGCATTAATTCTCCCTGGGTCGCGCCGGGGGCTTACACGGTCCGGTTGATTGCGGGTGGCCAGACGGTGACACAACCGATCACGATCAAGCTGGACCCTCGCGTGAAAATCACACCCGAGGTGCAGCGGATCTTCACGTTGACGACGCAGATGGAGACGGGCGCGATGAGCGCGGCTGCGGCTTACAAAGAGGCCCGCGAGATGGTGGATAAGTTGAAGGCTCGTCCACAATCGGCGGCCAACGATGCGCTGGTGAAACAGGTGGAGGAACTCGCGCCCGTGCAGGCTGCAAGAGAGGACGGCGGAGGTCGAGGAGGCCGCGGAGGCGGGGCTCCCGCGGGTCCACCGGAGCCGGCAAATCTGTCGAACCTGGCGGGTCGAATGGTGGCCGCGGCGTTGCCGATGCAGGCCTCGGAGATGGCTCCGACGTCATTGCAGTTGAAAGCGTGCGCGGATCAAGAGGCGGCATATACGGCGGTAATGGCGAAGTGGGCGGCGGTGAAGGCGAAGATCGGGAAGCCGTAGGGCTGATCAGCCGCCGCAAACCGGAATTCGTGGCCTTGACACCTTTTTCATAATTCTATTATTATCGAACTATGGAAACGGATGGTTGTCGCTTTTCTGTATCCTTGGGCTGTTTCAAGTTGTCTCTGTCGGGAGGCGATCTCGCGACATTTTCGTTTCAAGACGACGTCAATTTCACCCTCGCTCCGGGTTACCTCGTGGACACCGGCTCGGCGCATAGGTTCGGAGGGAGTCGGCACAGCGCTGCTGCTGGCGGCGATCGTCGGCTCGGGCATTATGGGGGAACGGCTGGCCGGCGGAAACGTCGGGATCGCGCTGCTGGCCAACACGCTCGCGACCGGCGCAATGCTGGTAGCTCTGATTCTCACATTCGGTCCGATTTCGGGAGCGCATTTCAATCCCGCGGTGACGTTGGCCGACGCCTCCCAGGGCGGATTGCCATGGCGCGAGGTCCCGGGCTATGTGGCGGCGCACCTCATCGGAGCGTTTAGCGGAGTCGCCGTGGCACACTTGATGTTTGGCGACCCGGTCTTCAGCGCGTCGCGACATATTCGGGGAGGCGGCGCGCAAATCTTCAGCGAATTCATAGCGACGTTTGGATTGCTGTCGGTCATTTGGGGCTGCGCCCGCCTTCGTTCGCCGGCCGTGCCCTTCGCAGTGGGAGCTTACATTACAGGCGCGTACTGGTTCACGGCATCCACTTCGTTTGCAAACCCGGCGGTAACGCTCGCCCGGTCGGCCAGCGATACCTTCGCGGGAATACGGCCCGCCGATGTGCCGGGGTTCATTGCGGCTCAACTGGCGGGAGCAGCGGCGGCGACGCTCCTGTTTCGCTGGCTGGCGCCGTCCCTGCCGAAAGATGCGACCTCCGTGGTAGTCGCCCATTCTTCGCAAGTCGAGGCCGAATGAGCGATAAGAAGCGGGTGCTTATCCTCTGTACCGGAAATTCCGCGCGCAGCCCGATGGCGGAAGGGCTGCTGCGCCACGATGCTGGAGAGCGTTTCGATGTCGAAAGCGCGGGAACGAAGCCTGGCTCCGTAAGGCCCGAAGCGATAGCCGTCATGCGCGAACTGAGAATCGATATTTCCGGGCACCGCTCAAAGTCCGTCACCGAATTTGACGGGCAACCCTTCGATTACGTCATCACGGTATGCGATAGCGCCCGGGAGTCGTGCCCGGTATTCCTCAGTGGGGCGAAGCGGCTGCATCGCGATTTCGACGACCCGGCGGCGCTTGACGGCTCCACGGAAGAACGGCTCGCGTTGTTCCGGCGTGTGCGTAATGAGCTGCGGGAGTATCTTCGGGATTTCAGTACGAGCGTTTCGTAAGGGACCATAGCGGAAGCTTTCTGAGCTTCGGAGAGCCTAGATTCAGCTATTGCTCATCGACCGAGCCACAGCTTCCGACGATACCCAGTTGTACGTTCAGAGACGAAGGATGTTTAGGCCGTGTACTGGTCGCGATGTGCAAGGTGGCGCGCAGCGGCGCGAAGCCTGGCTGGCTGACTGTCAGTTCGTAGGTGCCCGCAAGAGAATGCGGCGAAGCGAATTTCCCGTCGGTGTCGCTCTTGAACCGTTCGACCAGCGTCTTAGCGGGATCCGTCAAAAAGATCTCTGCGCCGGGAATGGCTGCACCGGTAACGTCCGCAACGCGGCCGGTAAGCTCCTCCATATTCAAGTCGCCTTTCAGACATTTACTCCGATCCGAATACATTAGCCCACAATCGGTCCAGCCTAAATCGAGATCCAAATGGTCGTTAGGGGACGCGGGATCGACCGTCACGGCAATGAGTCCCGAGTCTGATCCTCCTGGCCCTAATGGGTTAATGCTTAGCAAATAAAAACCTGCCTTGACGACTTCGAAATTGAACTCACCATTGCCGTTGGTCTGCGCACCTTTCAACCTTACGCCGGAAATGCCGTCCAACAAGTCGAGGGAGCGGCTTAGCTGAGGCTGTCCTGGACGATCCCTCGAAAAGTGTAGCGCCCCCTTAATGGAGCGCACAGGTATGGGCGCTCTACTCGGCCACGTTAGCGGCACGGTGATCCCCTTCGGACTGCTGCGCTTTACTTCGATACACTGTTGACTTGAAATCTCGGCCTGGTGACTCGCGCCAAGAGAGTATGAGCCGGGCCGAATCCCGCGAAACACAGCGAAGCCGCGGTTGTCGGTGACAGCCTGTTGGGTGTTGCCCTGGCCCTGGGCGAGCTCCAACCGAATACTTTTGACGGGGCCGCCAGGATTCTCGACTTTCACCCGAAAGTCTGGCCCGACATCAATCGGTGCGCAAACGATCACGCACGCTTCGCAACGAATGGCTAGCGCGATCGCAGCCAGGATCAGCTTCGACGATGTACCGCAGCACCGCACATTCAGCAGGATCGCAGATCGGCATTACCCTGGCAATCCTCGCTACTATACAAGGATTATGAAGCGACTCTTGCTCGCCATATCGATGGGTGTTGCCTGGGGACAGACTTATCCGGCTCTGCCTAGCGAGACTCCGGCCAACCTTCAGCCTGCCACGAATAGTTTCGACTACACGCGCCGCGAGGTGATGATCGCCATGCGCGACGGGGTGCATCTCCATACCGTGATCCTGGTGCCGAAGGGGGCCAGTCATGCGCCGATTCTGCTGACGCGGACGCCTTACAATGCGACCGAGCTTACGACTCACGCGCAGAGCTCGCATCTGGGGCCGATCCTGCAAGGGTATGACAATGCCGTCGACGTGATCGTCGAGGGAGGCTATATTCGCGTGATTCAGGATGTGCGCGGGAAGTATGGATCGGAGGGCGACTATGTCATGAACCGGCCGCTGCATGGGCCGCAGAATCCTACTCCCGTGGATCACTCGACCGATACTTACGACACCATAGACTGGCTGGTTAAGAATATTCCCGAAACCAACGGCAAGGTCGGAATTCTGGGGATTTCCTACGACGGGTTTCTGCCGTTAATGGCGCTGGTGAATCCGCATCCCGCGCTGAAGGTTTCGGTGCCGATGAATCCCATGGTGGATGGGTGGATGGGCGACGATTGGTTTCATAACGGGGCTTTCCGGCAGCAGAATATGCCATACGTTTACGAACAGGAGGCGACGCGAGGCGGCGAAGCGAAGTGGTTTACCAGTAATTTCGACGACTACGACACATACATGCGCGCGGGGTCGGCGGGCGAGTTGGGGCAGCGGCGCGGCCTGGAACAGATCGGATTCTGGCGGAAGCTGCTGGCGCATCCGAGCTATGACGCTTTCTGGCGCGATCAAGCGATGGATAAAGTACTGGCCGCGCAGCCGCTGAAGGTCCCGGTGATGCTGGTCCACAGCTTGTGGGATCAGGAAGATATTTATGGCGCGATCGCGGTGTATAAGGCGATCAAGCCGCTGGATAAGTCTAACGATAAGGTCTTTCTGGTGATGGGTCCGTGGCATCACGGGCAGGAGATCGGCGAGGCGAGCTCGCTGGGGGCGCTGAAGTTTAATAGCGATACCGGCTTGTACTTCCGCCAGGAAATTCTGCGGCCGTTTCTGGATCATTACTTGAAAGATGACGCGCCGAAGACGAATGTCGCTCCGGTGACGGCGTTTGAGACCGGGTCGAATAAGTGGCGGCGATTGGAGCGTTGGCCTTCGGGCGGGCAGAATGCCACGATTCTTCCCACGCCTTTGTTTCTAGCACCCGGATTGAAGCTGAGTTTTACCCGTCCCGTGGGGCACGGGAACGAAGCCTCGTACGAAGAATACGTTTCCGATCCGGCTAAGCCGGTGCCGTTCCGTTCGCGGCCGAGCCAGCCGATCGGGTATGACAACGGGCTCACCTGGGCGCAGTGGCTGGTGGACGATCAGAGAGAAGCTTCGGGCCGGCCGGACGTGCTGACGTTCACCTCCGACGTCCTAACCGCGCCGGTGAAAATCAGCGGGCAGCCGGTGGCGAGCTTGACCGCCTCCACCAGCGGAACCGATGCGGACTGGGTGGTGAAGCTGATCGACGTTTATCCAGACGAAGTGGCCGCGCAGCCTCAAATGGGGGGCTATCAGCTGATGATCGCGGCTGATATTTTCCGTGCGCGATACGCCCAGGACCTGGAGCATCCGACTCCGCTGGTGCCAGGCGCGCCGACGAACTATCGCATTACGCTGCCTACAGCGAACCATGTGTTTCTTCCCGGGCACCGCCTGATGGTGCAGATCCAATCGAGCTGGTTCCCGCTGTACGACCGGAATCCGCAGACGTTCGTCGAAAACATTTTCTGGGCGAAGCCGGAGGATTACAAGAAAGCCACGCAACGTGTTTACGACGCCATGCCGACCGTGAGTTTTATCGAATTGCCGCTGGTGCAAAATGCCCGTTGATCCGCAGCGAACTATCGGCGAATTGAAAGAACTGCGAACGCTGACCGCGGATGAGAATGGCGCGCAGCGGGTCGCTTGGACCGACACTTGGATGAAGGCTCGGGAATGGTTTCTGACCAAGCTCGACGGGTTGCCGGTGGAGCATCATTTCGACGCGGCGGGAAATCGGTGGGTGACGCTGGCGGGCGCTTCGGAGAAGGCGCTGATCCTCGGCAGCCATCTCGATTCGGTGCCGAATGGCGGCTGGCTCGACGGGTGTCTCGGCGTCTTGGCTGGACTGGAAGTGATGCGAAACTTTGCGGGCGAATTCAACGGGAGGCCTCCGGTCACCATTCGTCTGGTGGATTTTGCGGATGAAGAAGGGGCTCGGTTTGGGCGCAGCCTGCTCGGGTCGTCGGCGTTTGCGGGAACCCATTCGATTCCGGCGGATCGGGTGAAGGTGGATAAGGACGGGATTCGTCTCGAAGACGCGCTGCGGAGGTGCGGAGTCGAGATCGACAAATTTCCGGATGCCGCGAAGGAGCAGAAGAACGCGGCCGCCTATCTCGAACTGCACATCGAGCAGGGTCCGATTCTCGAAGCGATGGAACTTCCGCTCAGCGTGGTTTTGGGAACGAAGGGCGTGGAGAGGCACACCATTACGTTTCATGGGCAGGAGGCGCATTCCGGGTCGACGCCGATGAAGGCTCGTCGTGATGCGCTGGCTGCGGCGGCGAAACTTGCGCTGGAGATTCGCACGATCGCAGGGCGGCATCCCGACGCGGTTTGCACGATCGGAAGCCTGAAGACCTTCCCAGGAATCGTGACGGCGGTGGTGGGCCGATGCGAGGCCATGCTCGATCAGCGGGATCTGGACGCGGGCGTGCTGGCTACGATGTACCGGGAGGCTCGCGAGGCGAGCGAGAGGTTCGCCAGCGAGGAGAAATGCACGGTGGAATGGTCGCGCATCTGGAATATCGAACCCATTGAATTCCACCCAAAATTGATCGCGCGATGCGAAGAGGCGGTGGAAGAGGTCGCGGGAGTCGCGCACGGGCTGCCATCGGGTCCGCTGCACGATGCGGCGGAGGTTTCGCGCGCCGGGATTCCCACCGTGATGATGTTTGTACAGTCGTTGAAGGGGATCAGTCATAACAAGATTGAGGACTCGAAAGAGGAGCACATCGCCATGGCGGTGCGGGCGCTCGACCGGCTGGCGCATAAGACGATGGAGTGGATCTTAGGCGGCGCTTAGGGCTTTCCCCTGAGGGTATTTTCGCGGTCGCAGGCCTATGCTCGAAGCATGGGCGCGCTGCTAATGCTGCTGCTTGCGATCACGGTGAAACAGGATCGGACTCCGCTTCGCACCGGCTGCGCGGGGGATTCCGACGTGGTCACCACACTGCCATCGGCTGCTCCAGTGACCATCCGGTTCGCACTTTCCGGCGAGGCGACGCCTTGTTATAAAGTCGCTGTGGAGCATGGAGGGAAAACCGTGGAAGGTTATCTCTCCGCTAGCGAGCTCGACGGGCTGGAGCAATTCGACCAGGGGCGGCGTGAAGCGGCATGGATGGATACTCCACAAATGATGGCGGCTCTACCTGCGCTGGCGCGTGGAGCTCCCGGGCGAGTGGGCGTGGCCGCCGAGGCGACTCGGTTGATCGAGGCCAGTCAGCCGTCCAAAGCGCTGCAGATTCTGGATGCGGAGCTGCGCACGAAGAAAGATCCGAACCTGATGGCGTTGGCCGGGATCGCGGCGTGGCGGGCGGACGACAGCAAACAGGCGCTCGAATACTGGCGCGGATCGCTGGCGCTGGCCCCGAATCGCGACCTCGAGAATATCTACCGGCGCGTCGAGCGAGAGACTAAGGGCGACCAGAGCACCGACAAGCTGGTGGGCATGCGCGTGGTGCTGCGCTATGACCATACCACTGTTTCTCCCGATACCGCGCGCGACATGCTGGGGGTGCTCGACCAGGAATTTACGCGGATATCGAGCGAGCTCGGGTGCAGCGCGGAGGAACGCATCGTCGCGATCGTGCAGAGCGAGGAGGCGTATCGGAAAACGGTGGACGTCGCGGAGTGGAACGGCGGGCAGTACGACGGCCGCATTCGCGTTCCCGTGGCGGGCGGGCGCGCGCTGGATGCGTCCATGCGGCGGGTGTTCGCGCATGAGACTACGCACGCATGTTTATCGATGCTGGGGCGGTGGCCCGCGTGGCTTCAGGAAGGGCTGGCGCAGAAGCTCTCGGGCGATAAGCTGAGCGCGGCGACGCGGCAGAATCTGTCGCAAGCGGCGAAAGAAGGACATTTGCCGCGCTTGGAGAATCTGGGTCAGGACTGGTCGAGGCTCGATTCGGCGCATGCAGCAACGGCTTATGCGCTGTCGTTAGCGGCGGTCGAGCTGTTATATGAAAACACCGGGAATCTGTTGCGCGATCCGGCTCGCCTGCCAAGCGTTACCGCGGACCTCGACAAGCGGCTGGGCCTTCCATAAACCGTTGATGCACTCTGATTGCGAGAGTGTCCGCATGCTGCGCGTGGCGGCTCAGGACGAATAAATTCGGCTGCATCGATGACAGATTCGGCGACTAAGTTATCCTGAAAGAAGATGCCCTTCGCTTCTATTCCCGAGGCGCTCGAAGATTTTCGCGCCGGGCGCATGTTGATCGTGGTCGACGATGAGGATCGCGAGAATGAAGGCGACCTGACCATGGCCGCTCAGTCGATTACGCCTGAGGCTATCAATTTCATGGCGACCCACGGGCGCGGGCTGATCTGTCTTGCCTTGGCTCCGGCGCGCTGCGATGCACTGCATCTGCCGCTGGTCTCGCCCATGAATACGTCGCGATTCGGCACCGCGTTCTGCGAATCCATCGATGCTGCGGAAGGCGTATCGACAGGAATTTCCGCCGCCGATCGGGCGCACACCATCCTGACCGCGATGGACCCAGCGGCCAAGCCTCGCGACTTGGCTCGGCCGGGCCACGTATTTCCTCTACGGGCGCGCGAAGGGGGAGTTCTGGTACGCGCCGGCCAGACCGAAGCAGCAGTGGATCTGGCTCGCATGGCTGGGTTCGAGCCGGGCGGGGTGATCTGCGAAATCATGAATCCGGACGGGTCTATGGCGCGGGTTCCGCAGCTTGCCGAGTTTTGCGAACGCCACGGGATGAAGATGATCTCGGTGGCGGAGCTGATTCGCTATCGGCTGGGAACCGAACACTTTGTGGAGCGCGCCGGCAGCGGCTGCCTGCAGACGGAGTTCGGGTCCTTTAAGACGATCAACTACGTAAGCACCTTCAACGGAGAGACTCATACGGCGCTAGTGCTGGGGGACGTCAAAGGACGCGAGAACGTGCTGGTCCGAATGCACGCGCGCTGCGTTTTCGGCGATGTCTTCGGGTCGACGCAATGTAATTGCCGCCAGATGATCGACGGCTCCCTGCGGCGGATCGCGGAAGAAGGCGCGGGAGTGCTCGTGTACCTGCATCAATCTGGATCGGAGAAGCGGCATCATTATCCGGCGGTTGAGGGACAGGCGCCGGCGCAGCATGAAACCGGGATCGGCGCGCAAATTCTGGCGGATCTGGGGCTCTCGACCATCCGGCTGCTGACCAATCATCCTCGAAAAGTAGTCGGCCTGGACGCGTTCGGGATCCAGATTGTGGATCAAGTACCCGTATCAGAGTAATTTGGCGCGAACTTCGGCCGCGGTGTTGGCGGCATTGGTGACGCGCAGGACGTCGAACCCGGCCGCCGTCGCACTGGCGACTCCGGCGTCAGAATCCTCAATCACTAAGGGTCGGCTGACGCCCAATAGTTCCGCGGCTCGAAGATAGGGATCCGGGGCCGGCTTCAGGTTCGGAACTTCTTTGCCGCAGACAAAAGCTTGAAAACAGGGTCGAATGCCCGCGCGTTCGATGGGTGGCTCCACTTCGGACCGGCCGCTCGATGAGACCACCGCTAACCTATAGACAGCCGAAAGGTCCTTCACCATCTGAAGAGTCTGCGGCAAGAACGGCGGATCGCTTTCGAGATGCGCCCGGAACATGGTCTGCTTCCTGAGATACTCCGGCCAAATCTCTTCGAAGGGGATCGGCGGAGTACGCTCAGAGGCGAGTTGATGGATCATCAAGCGGTCCGAAACGCCCACGCATTGCTTCTGATAGAAATCCCATCGCAGTTGAATGCCGTAAGGCTCCAGGATTTCGCGCCAGCAGGAATAGTGGATGGGTTCGGTGTCGGCCAGGACGCCATCAAAGTCGAACAGCACGGCGTCCCAACTCAACGGGCGCGCCTTATTACAGTAAAACGAAACGTTCTCGGGGTTCCCACGATATAATTCTCTCATGATCACCCCCACCGAAAAGATCTGGCACAATGGCCGCTTTATCAATTGGGACGACGCGAAGATTCACGTGCTCGCGCACGTCACCAGCTACGGCAGCTCGGTATTCGAGGGAATCCGCTGCTACTCCACTCCTGCGGGTCCGGCGATTTTCCGGGTCCGCGAACATGCCCGCCGCTTCACGATTCCGCCAAGATCTATCGCATCGACATTCCCCATTCGATCGATCAGCTTTGCGACGCGATGGGCGAGCTGATTCGAATCAACAAGATGGAATCCTGCTATATCCGTCCGCTGGTGATCCGCGGCTACGGAAACCTCGGCGTGATGCCGACGGCAGACAATCCCATCGAAACGTACATCGCCTGCTGGACGTGGGGCAAGTATCTGGGCGCCGAATCGCTGGAACTGGGCGTGGACGTATGCGTGTCGAGCTGGACGCGCATGGCTCCGAACACTCTGCCGGCCCTCTCCAAGGCTGGCGGGAATTATATGAACTCGCAGTTGATCCGCATGGAAGCGGGCGCGAATGGATATAACGAAGGGATCGCGCTCGATTCATCGGGATATGTCAGCGAGGGCTCGGGCGAGAATATTTTCGTGATTCGCGACGGCAAGATCGTAACGCCTCCGCTGGGCGCGAGCGTACTGCCCGGGATCACGCGCGATACCGTGCTGCAACTGGCTCGCGATATGGATATTCCGGTGACCGAGGGCTTGATCCCGCGCGAGATGCTGTACATCGCCGATGAGCTGTTCTTCTGCGGCACCGCCGTCGAGATTACGCCGATCCGTTCCGTGGACCGGATCACGATCGGGGCCGGCAAACGAGGCCCGATCACCGAAAGGCTGCAACGGGAGTTCTTCGCGATCGTGGAGGGTCGGACGCCGGATCGCTTCGGCTGGCTGACGCCAGTGGCGCAGCCGGTGGGGGCCTCGAAGTAATTTGCAACTAGAGTCCCTGCGCGAGAACTGAGCCTGCGGCCACCTCCCCCGAGACTGACACGCTAGCCCAGTTCCGCGCAGAAATCTTAGTCATTTGTAGCAGGACTCGGGGCGAGCCGCTAGAGCATTCTCGCGGTTTTCAACAAGTCTTTCCCCGTGCGATTGTGCGGAGATAGAGAGCCCCGCTTGTGAGTATGCTGTGCAAAAACCATGACCCGCAACAAATGTAGCGGCTACAACGTCGCCACCGGGGAACATATCGAGGTGGAATTCGATTCGGTAATCCAACACGTGGACCCGGTGCTCGATTCGGCCGAGGACGCGTTCCTCTGTCCTGGATTTGTCGACCTTCAGGTGAACGGATTCGCGGGAGTCGACTATAACTCGCCCGCAGCCTCGCATGAAGAAATCGCGCGGTCGATCCGGGTGATGTTTTCGACCGGTGTAACGCGGTTTTTCCCAACCGTGATTACGGGCGATCCTGACACGATGCTGACAGCGCTGCGAAATTTAGCGGCAGCCCGGGAATCGCTGGAAGATGGGGCGGCGGTGGAAGCGTTTCATGTCGAAGGCCCGCATATTTCGGCTGAAGATGGTCCACGCGGCGCGCATCCCGTTCGATGGGTGCGGCCGCCTGATGTCGAGGAGTATCGACGTTGGCAGGATGCGGCGCACGGAAATATTCGGCTGGTGACGCTGTCGCCTGAATGGCCGGAGGCTCCACGGTATATCGAAACGCTGGCGCGCGAAGGAGTGGCCGCCAGCATCGGCCACACTGCCGCATCCCGCGAGCAGATCCGGGACGCGGTCAGCGCGGGGGCGACCCTTTCGACGCACTTGGGCAATGCGGCACACCAGGTTCTGCCGCGCTGGAACTATATATGGGACCAACTTGCCGAGGATCGGCTGGCGGCGAGTTTTATCGTCGACGGGATCCATCTGCCGGATTCTTTTTTGCGAACGGCACTTCGCGCGAAGGGGATCGAGCGAAGTGTTCTGGTCACCGACGCGGTGATGCCGGCGATGGGCGCTCCGGGCCACTATGAGTTGGGCGAAGTCGCGGTGGAATTGAAGGAAGACGGCCGCGTGGTGTTGGCCGGCGGGACGCGGCTGGCCGGATCGAGCTTGCGGATGGATCACGCGGTTGAAAACGTGATGCGGACCGCGGGCGTGAGCCTGCTGGAAGCGATCACGATGGCGACAATTAATCCTGCCCGCGTGGGTCGCGTAGTATCGAGACAGCGCGGGATTCGCAATGGCGAGCGTGCGGACCTGCTGCGATTTCGCGTCAACGCTGGAAGAATCGAAATAGTAGGAACCTATCTCGACGGCCGCCAGGTCTTCGCGGGAACTTAGCGCCGTGCCGGCCTACCAAAGCGCCAGGATCGCGGTTGAACAATTCGTCCTTACGCGGCGCGACCGATAATTTCCTACGCTTGCGGATTAGTGCCCGAGGACTGTTCCGCGCCCTGGCCGGATCAGCGCGTCGATCAGGCCGGGCACAGTGTGTGGGTTGGCTTCGACGCTCACCTCAAGCCCATGATCGCGAATGGTTTTGGACGTGATGGGTCCAATAGAAGCAAGCTTCATTCCGCGCAGAGCGTCCGCACCGCCGGCGATTTCGAGGAAATGCTTTACAGTAGACGAGCTGGTGAACGTGATCCAGTGGGGCGTCTGTGAAAGAACCTGTTGCGCGCGCGAGACAGCATCTTCGGGAATCACCGTGCGATACGCCTCGACCACATCTACAGTTGCACCGCGGCGCTTAAGCTCAGCGGGGACCAGATCGCGAGCCACGGCGGCGCGCGGCAGAAGAATCCTGCAAAAGTTCAGATCCTCGGAGGCAAAAGCTTTCACCAGGCTTTCGGCGACGTACTCGTCCGGCATTTTGTCGACCTTGAGATGCAGGGCCTCGACCGCGGCACGCGTGGCGGGTCCGATGGCGCAGATCTTTGCCTTCAGAGACCGAAAGTCGACAGCGGAACGATCCAGGCGGTCCACGAAATATCTCACGCCGTTCACGCTGGTGAAGATCAGCCAGTCGTAAGAATCCAGGCGAGCGATGGCTTGATCGAGCGGCACGGGATCGGCGGCCTCCCGAATCTCGATGGTGGGGAGCAGCACAGCTTCGCCGCCAAGAGCTTCAATGGGCTCGGCGAGCTCGGCCGCTTGCCGGCGATCTCGGGTGACGACGATACGCTGGCCGAACAGCGGCAATTTTTCATACCAGCTGAATTTTTCACGCAGCGCAACGACCTGGCCGATCACGATGGTCGCGGGAGGTTTCATTCCCGCGATGCTAAGTTTCCCAGCTAGATCCTCGAGCGTGCCGGTGATGGTCTGCTGATCCGGCCGCGTGGCCCAGCGAACAGCCATTGCCGGGGTCTCTCCAGAACGGCCGCGCTGATCATCTCCCGCGCGATCGCTGGAAAATTTACTAACCCCATGAAAAGCACCACAGTTTCCGCGGCCCCGACCTTCGACCAATCGATCGCCTCGACGTTGTGACCCGTCACGAAGGTCACGGCCGAGGTATGTTCCCGATGGGTCAACGGGACCCCGGTGTAGGCGGCAATCCCCAAGGGAGTTGTCACGCCAGGCACAATTTCGAAGGGAATACCGGCTGCGGAAAGCGCTTCGATCTCTTCCCCTCCGCGTCCGAAATAAACGGATCGCCGCCCTTCAGCCGAACCACGGTCAGACCGCGACGAGCGCGGTCGATCAGCATCTGGGAAATTTCTTCCTGCGAAAATTCGTGAACGGAGCGCTTTTTGCCGACGTAGACGCGCTCTGCCGCTGGCGGCGCCAAGTCGAGCAGCCGGTCATTGGCGAGATGATCGTAAAGAATCGAGTCTGCCCGCTCCAGTATTTTGCGCCCCTTCACGGTGATAAGGCCGGGATCGCCGGGACCCGCGCCGATCAGGTAAACCTTCATTGCGCGTAGACGGCGGCGAGAATCTCGCGCGCGCCTTTATCGAGAAGCTCGCGGCCAAGATCTTCTCCCATCCGCACCGGATCATAGCCGCGGCCCACGCCGCCGATGACACGCGATCCATCCGGGGAGGCGACGATCGCGCGCAGATAAAGCTCGCCGTTTTCGATATGAGCATAGCCGCCGACGGGCACTTGGCAGCCTCCGCCAAGCGTCGCGAGCATGGCGCGCTCCGCCGTTACCGCGAGGCGGCTGGCCTCGTGGTCGAGCTTTGAAACCAAGCACTCGCCTTCGCCGCCGTCGTGACGGGTTTCAATCGCGAGCGCACCCTGACCCACTGCCGGACACATAATCCCGACGGGAATCATTTCTTGGATGCGATCCTGCCAACCGAGCCGGCGCAAGCCCGCAGCCGCGAGGATGATCGCATCGTACTGTCCTTCGTCGAGCTTGCGCAGGCGGGTATCGACGTTGCCACGAAGCATCTCAATGCTCACGCCGGGCTTCAGCGCCAGAATCTGCGATGAACGGCGCAAGGAACTGGTCCCGATCCTCGAACTGCGCCGCCAACCCGTTCAGGGGACGGCCGATCAGAGCGTCACGTGGATCCTCGCGCTCCGGAATCGCAGCCAGGATCAGGCCCTCGGGCAGCTCTGAGGGTATGTCTTTCAAACTATGAACCGCGATATCGATCGAGCCGTCGAGCAGCGCGTCTTCGATTTCTTTCGTAAACAGGCCCTTGCCGCCGACTCTAGCCAACGGCACATCGGTAATCTTATCGCCGGTGGTTCTTATAATCTCGATGCGCGTCTTAGCCCCCATTTCGGCGAGACACGCCGCGATGTGGCGGGCCTGCCACAAAGCCAGTTGAGAACCGCGCGAGCCGATGATCAGCATCAGCCTTCCCCTAACCGAAATAGTTGCGGATCAGGCTGATCATGTGAATGCCGCTGGGGTCGGCCGCCTGGCGCCGCAGCTCCGTGATGGGGCCGTGCGCGATCTTGTTGACGATCCCGCGCGTGATGGCTTGAATCGCGTCTTCCTGTTCATGCGTCAACGGGCCGAGCTTGTTTCTCATGCGGTCCACTTCCCCGGCGCGCAGGGCCTCCAGCTGATCCTGCAGATTCACGATCGTCGGCGTCACTTCGCGGGCTTTCAGGCGCACGATCATCCGGTCCACTTCTTCCCGAATGATGTCTTCGGCTTGCACGGCCACTTCCAGGCGGCCTTTCACGTTGGTCTCGACCACTCTCGACAGATCGTCGATGTCGTAAAGGAATACGCTGTCCAACTCGTTCACGGCGGGCTCGATGTTGCGGGGGACCGCGATGTCGATCAGAAACATCGGTCGATTGCGGCGCCGCTCATGACGCCGCGCATCTGATCGCGGTTCAGAATGTAATGGGGAGCTCCGCTAGAGGCGATCAGGATGTCGACATCGGCCAGCGATTCGAAGAAGCGTTCATAATCGACCGCCCGGCCCTGAAATTCTTCCGCCATCGCTTCGGCGCGCGAGCGGGTGCGATTGGTCACCAAGATCTCTGAAACTCCCGCGCGGCGAAGGTGGCGGGCGGCCGATTCAGCCATTTTGCCGGCGCCCACAACAATCACGCTCTTGCCGTCGAGCGATCCGAAAATCTCGCGCGCCAGCTCGACCGCGGCGTAGCTCACCGAGACCGCGCTCTGGCCCAAGTCGGTCTCTGATCGTACGCGTTTCGCGACGTTGAAGGCTCGCGTCATGACCAGGTCGAGATAGCCGCTGAGGGCGCCGCACTCCTTGGCGCGTGCGTAGGCGGTTTTCATCTGACCCAGGATTTGCGGCTCTCCTACGATCATGGAATCCAGGCTGGAGGCGACGCGGAACAGGTGGCGGATCGCGTCGGGGCCGTCGTGGCGATACAGATAGGGGGACATCCAGGACCGGTCGACGGAACGCGATTCCGCGAAAAAATGTTCTACGGCGGTTTCGGCGTCGGCTTGCTCATCGGCGGCCACGGTGATTTCGACGCGATTGCAGGTCGACAGAATCATCCCCTCGAGCAGGCCGGGGCGCTGTTTCAGATTTCCCAGAGCCTGCGCAAGGCTGGTCTCTTCAAATCCCAGGCG
The DNA here is from genome assembly GCA_963705675.1 of Terriglobia bacterium. Taxonomy (GTDB): domain Bacteria; phylum Acidobacteriota; class Terriglobia; order Bryobacterales; family Bryobacteraceae; genus Palsa-187. The sequence continues at coordinate 6,345 of CAVPKR010000131.1, read as the reverse complement.
CTCCCGGACATCCACCGGAGCGGTGCGGTGATTCAAACCTGTGATGAAGAGCTTCATTTTTCGAGAGCCTGGCCTTAGCCCCACTTGCGCCGCCCAAGTCAGCGCCGCGCAGCCGAGCACCGCAATCGCCATCACCGCCGCCTTGCGCCCCCGCCATCCGGCAGAGGTTCGAAGGAAAATCATGACCAGGCATAGCAGCCAAGTGAATAACGAAAACTCAACGCTGGGATTGGAAATCCAGCGCGCGTGTTCCATGGATGCCCAGGTGATCGCGAAAATCACGCCGAGCGTAAGGAGCACGAAGCCAAGTCCCATGGATACGGAGATCAAATTATCGAGCGTCGCGAGAGGCGGCAATCGCTCCAGCAGGGCGCTGCCGCGTTTGAGCTTCAGGCGGCGCTCCTGGATCAGGTAGAACACGGACGCGACTGCCGTCAGCACCAGCGCCGCGAATCCCGCCAGCACCAGCACGATGTGAAAGATCAACCAGGCATCTTTGACGCCCACGTTCGGCCAAGTAGTCGCGGGCTGCTCAGTGGAGGCAGCCAGGGTCATCATGAAGACCAACGGAAATAAAGCGACGGCAGTGCTGGCGAAGTGGTATCGCCATTCGACAAAAAGAAACACCAGGGCTGTCAAAAAGGCACACACGCTGAGGGTTTCGAAGAAATTGTCGAGCGGAAGGCGGCCATAGGCCATCGCCAGCTCCACCAGCGCGACGCCGTGCAACACGGTGGCGACGCGAAATGTTCCCAGCGCCGCCGGATAAAGCTTCTGATTCCGCCACACGATGGCGAAAATCGAGTGGAGCAGTCCGATCCCATTCAGACAAGCCGCCGCGCGCAGCCAGAAAATGCTGGATTCAACCACTTTCTATCATCTTACGCCAATGGCCGGACGTGGCATCATCGAGGCATATGGAATCTCTTAAGAATCAAGTCGCTGTCGTTACCGGCGGGACACGCGGAATCGGACGAGCGATCGCGAAAATGCTGCTCGAACAGGGGGCGGCGGTGGCGATTTGTGGACGGCGTCAAGAATCCGTCGATCTAGCCGCCGCGGAATTAGAGGCAGAAACCGGGTTTAAAGTCAAGGGCAAAGCTGCCGATGTTAGGAACTATGCGGAAGTACAAGCGTTGTTCGAGTTTGTCGACGCCGAGTTTGGACGGCTCGATGTCCTGGTCAACAACGCTGGCGTCGGCGTGTTTCGGCCGATCTCGGAGCTGTCCATACAGGATTGGCAGTATATGATTGAGACCAATCTGACGGGCGTGTTCTATTGCTGTCGTGAAGCTTTGTTCAGATTTGGAACCGTGGGTGGTGGCTACATCGTCAATATAGGCAGCTTGGCTGGGAAAAATCCGTTTGCAGGCGGGGCAGCGTATAACGCATCGAAGTTCGGGCTAAATGGATTCAGCGAGGCGATGCTGCTGGATGAGAGGAATCGGAACGTGCGGGTCAGTCAAATCATGCCGGGAAGTGTAGCCACGGAATTCAACGGCCACGAGGCTACGGATGGTTCAGATTGGAAAATTTGGCCCGAGGATGTTTCAGAAGTAGTTCGGATGCTGCTTCAGGTGCCAAAAAGAACCTTAGTGAGTCGCGTAGAAATTCGGCCAGCGAAGCCGAAGAGATAACTGTCGCAAGAGAATCTTACGGCTACGGGGAGCATCTAAAAAGTGGCACTTGGCTTGCCTGAGAGTTTGTGGATGGGGAAAGGCAAACAGCCGGTCCCCAGGGGTTCGAGAAAGGCGGTAGATAAAATGGTACGGCTAAACATTCCATTGGATCCAGCGAAAACGGGCCGAGAGGCTCTGTCGCTAGAGACGAATTTACGTCGAATGATCATCGGTCAGGATGAGGCGATCGAACAGATCGTTAACATCTACCAGATGAATCTGACCGGAATGAGCGCGCCGGGCCGCCCGATCGGAAATTTCCTATTCCTGGGGCCTACCGGTTCCGGAAAGACCCGTATCGTGGAGGCTACCGCCGAGGCCTTGCTCAAGAACCCGCGCGCTGTGATCAAAATCGATTGCGCGGAGTTTCAGCACAGCCATGAGATCGCGAAGCTGATCGGCTCGCCTCCGGGATATCTGGGACATCGCGAAACCCATCCTCTGCTTTCTCAGGAAGTGCTGAATCAGTACCACACCGAAACCATGAAGCTTAGTTTCGTGCTGTTCGACGAGATCGAGAAGGCGTCAGGACGCTCTCTGGAACCTGCTGCTCGGCATCCTGGACAAAGCAACGCTAACGCTTGGGCGACAACCGCAAAGTGGATTTCTCGCGCGCCATGATCTTCATGACCAGCAACCTGGGCGCTTCCGAGATGAGCAACATCATGAGCCCGAAACTCGGCTTTGGCGTGCAGTGAGGCGCGCGACAAGCACGCGGCGGCACGTCGATGAGAAAACTACCGCCAAGCTTGCACGCAGCGGCCTCGAAGCGGCGCGGAGCAAATTCACGCCGGAGTTCATGAACCGACTGGACAAGATCGTGACGTTCCAGCCGCTGGGCAGCGAGCAGTTGAAGAAGATTCTGGACATCGAGCTGAATCTGGTCCAACAGAGAATCTTCAATACCTCGTGTGACCGTGCGTTTGTGTTCACTTTGTCCGACTCGAGTAAGGATTTTCTGCTCGAAGAAGGCACGGATATGAAGTACGGCGCACGCCACTTGAAACGCGCGATCGAGCGCCTGCTGGTTCAGCCGATGTCGAACCTGATCGCGACCGACCAGGTTCGCGGCGGAGACTGGATCCGGGTGGATTTCGATAATAATGCGAAGGCGCTGAGTTTCGCCAAAGAAGCCGAAGGGCTTCCGGTAAGCGATATGGCTCGCCTGGTGGATACTTCCGTCACCATTCCAGCGATGGCAGCTGCTAGCGGCGCATCGTCAGAACCGGTGCGAACCATTTCAGCCCGCAGCTCGAAGAGAAGCTAAATCTAAGCTGGCTTAGGCCGCGCACTCGCCGCGGCCTAATTCCAGCGAGTAGTCGATTTCGTCGCCCCAATCCTTATACATTTCCGGAAACAGCTCAACGGGCTTGGCAAGATCTGCGGTTAGTTCGCGGAACGTCGCCACCTTTTGTCGAAGCACGTATTGCCGGAACGATTCGCCGGCCTCGCGGTTGAGCTTGAAATGTTCCAGGACGCGCGTGACCGCCGTGGGCGCCAATCGAGCCGGCAAACTCTGTATGGCAACTCCGAATTGCTCCTGTGTTCCCCCTAGAAGCATCAGATAATACGGGACTTCCTTGCCGTTGATCTTGCGGGCGTTGCCATAGAAGCCGATGTCGCCAATCCAGTGCTGGCCGCAGGAGTTGGGACAGCCGCTCGCGTTGATTCGCAGCCGACGAACCTGCGGATCTGAGTCGTTGCGAACCACTTCCGCGATCGCCGCGCCCAATCCCATGGTTTTCGTCAGCGCCAGGTTGCAACTGTATGCGCCTGGGCAGGTCATCACGTCGCTGATCTCTTCGGCTCGCGAATCGTGCAGGCCAAGCTCGCGCAGCGCACCGTAGACACGCTGCAACGCTCCGGTTGGAACGTAGGCCAGCACCAGGTTCTGCGTCATCGTGAACCGGATGGTGCTATCGCCCGCCTGTTCCGATAAATCGGCGATGCCGCGCATCTGATTGCCAGTCAGGTTCCCCTGCGGGCATTTCACCGTGACGATCGCGTAGCCCGCTTGTTTCTGGGGCTGCGTGTTGGTCTCGCGCCATTCCCGAAACTCGGGCGTGGAAGATTCGAAGATGGGCAGGCTCGCTGCCGTGCCCAGCGGTGGTGCTTGTGGTTGGAATCCACCGAAGCCCTCGGGAACTTCGGCGGGCATCGGGATGCCGCCGTTCAACAGAATGTCCTGATATTCTTCCTCGATCGCATCTCGCAGCCAATCGAATCCGCGCTCGCGGAGCACGAATTTCAGGCGAGCCTTGTTCTTGTTGTTGCGATTCCCATGGCGGTTGAAAATCCGGATGACGGCTTCGACGCGGCGAACCACATCTTCGGCGGGAATGAATTCATGCAGCAGGCGAGCCTCGGTTGGCAGAGGACCGAGGCCGCCGGCGACCGTCATTCGAAACCCCTGGACGCCGTCGCGAATCACGGCGCGGAGGCCCACATCGTTAATCGCCGTCGCCATACAGTCATCGGGGCAGCCGGAGAAGGCAACCTTGAACTTTCGGGGAAGATTATCGGTTAAGTCCTTATGCAGGAACGCGAAAGCGAGGCGGCGCGCGTATGGCTGGACGTCGAACGGCTCCTCTGGATGAACTCCGGCGAGCGGACATGCGGTAACGTTTCGAACTGTGTTGTAACAAGCCTCGCGCGTCGTCATACGGACATCGGCGAGTGCGTGAAGCAGGTCGGGGACCTGCGCTAAGGGCACAAAGTGGAACTGCATGTTCTGCCGGGTGGTAATGTGACCCTTCGAACCTGCAAAATCGTCCGAAACTCGCGCTAAAGTGCGCATTTGGCGCGCGGTAAGCAGGCCTCCGGGCACCTTGGTGCGGATCATCTGGACGCCGGGCTGGCGCTGGCCGTAGATCCCTCGACGAAGGCGGTGCGGGCGGAACTGATCGTCGTTCAACTGGCCGGCGAGGAACGCCTGGGCCTGAGTCCGAAACAGCTCGATGTCTTGGCGAACAGTGTTATCGTATTCCTGTTCAATAACTTGCAGGTCGGTTAAGGCTTCGTCTACAAGCATACTCTATTTGTCTATAGAGATTACCATATATGCCCCGAGGATGCAAGAATCTGCGGCTAGGCATCGTAGATGCGGCCGGATGTGACGCTCTCATTGGATCGCCAGCCGCCGAAGAATACTCCGATGATTTCGGCGAAACATTCCAACATCATTTCGAGGAAGATATCGGCAAAGAGCTCGGCGAATGCACCCAGAAGTAAGCCTAGGGGTCCAAAGACGACGACAAAGGCCCCAATCAGGACTGCGGCAAGAAGAAAAAGTATCGTCCGCTTCGCCACATGGGTAAAGACGGACGCACGCGCTTAGGCGTTCACGTCGATGACGACTCGGCCGCGCACGTTGCCTGCCAGGATTTGTTCGCCCAGTTCGAAAACCTTGCCGAACGGGGCTACTGCAATCATGCTATCCAGCAGATTCATTGGCAGATCGCGCATCAGTCGATCCCAGATTTCGCGGCGGCGGGCATTGGGAACCCTCGCCGAATCGATGCCGAGCAGGTTCACTCCGCGCAGGATAAACGGAAAGACTGTCGTGTTCAGAGCCGGTCCGCCCGCCAGACCGCAGGCTGCGACACTGCCCCCGATCTGCAAAGTCCGAATGACTCCGGCTAGCGTCTCCCCGCCGACACTGTCGATGGCGGCCGCCCAGCGCTCGGTTTCCAAAGGGCGTTTCGAGGGGGCCGAAAGGACCTCCCGGCCGACGATTTCGGAAGCGCCCAGCGATTTCAGATAATCGTGAAGTTGAGGCCGTCCGCTGGATGCGACCACTTTGTAGCCGAGGTTGGCGAGGATCGCAATGGCCACGCTGCCGACGCCTCCGGCGGCTCCGGTAACGACGACTTCGCGGCCACCGGGCTTCAAGCCGTGCTGCTCCAGCGCCATCACCGATTCCATCGCGGTGAATCCCGCGGTTCCGATGCCCATGGCCTGCTGAAGAGACATCCCCTTAGGAACAGGGACGATAAACTCATCGTCGAGCCGGGCGTATTGCGAATAGCCGCCCCAGAAAATCTCGGATGTGCCGCAGCCGGTGACTACTACTTCGTCGCCCACGCGAATTTTCGCGGAACTGGATTCTTCCACCGTGCCCGAGAAATCCAGGCCGGGGACCATGGGGAATCGACGAATAACACCGGGCCTTCCAGTGACTGCCAGACCGTCTTTGTAATTGAGACTCGAATAGGAGACGCGGACCAGCACTTCTCCCGGCGGAAGTTGGCCTCGCTCGATCTCCTGAATCGAAGCTGTGAACTTGCCGTCCTGCTGATTCGCGATGAGGGCTTTAAAAGTGGGCATTTAACGCTGAGGCTTGTCCTTCCCGAAATACTTGGTCAGATACGCGACCACCTGGTCGAGCTCCTGTTCGGTGCCCTGCGCGCCTCTCTCGATCATGTCGTTGACGACTTTATCCCACTGGTCATGGGTGAGCTTCAGCGAAGTGAAATTCTCCGGTCCGTGGCAGTCAAGGCAGACTTTCTGGACCACCTTCTTTCCTTCTCCCTCGGGAAGCGGAGTCTGCGCGGCGGCTGTTACCGCGAGCACGGGGATCAGCAAGAATTTCATGACCGGGCCCCTCCGCTGACGATCAAAACTTCGCCGCTGACATAATCGGAAAGCGGCGAGCAGAAGAATACAA
>CAVPKR010000130.1:0-33928 GCA_963705675.1 Terriglobia bacterium | reverse complement strand
ATAAAAGGCGAATCTGTAGGATCACCCTGGGCCATTTATTGGATTGGAAGGCGTGGCAATTCCGGGCTGGTTGGACGTGACGGGTACCATTAAGCGCTGGCCGGATTTCCCGTGTATCCCGCAGTCACCAGCCAGTTGCTGGTTAGCCGGTATTGCAAAGTCGAACGTCCAGTTTTCGGTGTACGGGAGTTTATCGTCGATATCGTAGCCGCTGAAAATGAACGGTCCGTAGAGATTTCCGGCAGGATTCACTTGCTTGGTGGTTTGGGCGAGATCGGAAGCTGCGCCAGGAACTGCGCCGGGTTACCCGGAAGCGTTCCTCCTGCGGATGGGAAGGGGTTCGCGAAGGTGGAGGCGGAGCTAGCGGTGATCTCATTGACAAAAGGAGGAGACAGAGTCACACCAAACGGCCCGCTGAATCCGCCGCCCGCGCCTGCCGAAGATAGCTGAACAGTTCGCCGCGATCGTAGTAAATGCCGAATCCCGTGCGGATGGTCAGCTTCTTGATGGGGTTCCAGGCGATGCCGATACGTGGCGCAAAGCCCCACTGGCGCTGGTTAAGCAGCGTATTGCTGGCGCCCGCGGTCGCGAAGCTCGAATTGTTCCCCGCCACCTCAAGTCCGGAGCCGGTGATGGTGTCGGTAGCCGCGTTGTAGGAGTAAAGGGACGAATTAAACCCAGTCAAGCGGCCGTTCTTTTCACTGAGCCCGCCATCCAGGTCCCAGCGCAGTCCCAGAGTCACCGTCAGGTTGCTCAACACCTTGTAATTGTCGTTGACAAAAGCTCCACTGGTATCGGACCGGTAATAGCGGTTGGCGGAGCCGAGAAACGCGGTGGATGCGGTTCCGGTACGGACCGTGCCTTCGACAAAGCTGGCGAAACTGGTGAAATCGATGATGTCGCTGTTGGTGTTGTTGTTGACTATGTTGAGCTGCGTGTGGTTCCAATCCACGCCGAAGCTTAGCGAATGGCGCCCTAAAACCCAGCGCAGTGTGGTCGCGTATTCGAATTGATTCTGAAACATCCCGGCATTTCCGAAGCTGGGGTTGGGACCGAACGTGAACGTGCCACCGAGGCTGCTGTCGGCCTTGCCAAACTTGATTTCCGGGAACTGCGTGCCGCCCGGCGTGCTGATCCCGAAGTCGGTAGGCGAGAACCCGTTACTGGTGCCGGCATATGCCTGCATCCGGGTAAATCCCGCGCGCTGCTGCCAAGTGATGGCCGGTGATACGACCACGGTGTTGTCCAACGATACAACCTGGCTAGCCGCCTGAAGCGTTTGCGGGAACCCAAACGCCTGATCGCCCGAGGAAAAGGGATTGGTGGTCGGGTTGTTTTGGATGTAATACTTGGCGGCCAAACGATCCTTGTCGCTGAAGATGTAGTCAATGTTGCCGCTGCCTTGATTCACGCTCGCCTCCGTGTTCCCGCCATTTTGCAGCGCATCGTAGCCGAGCTGATGCGCGGTGGCAAGATTGGTGACGTTGGGAGTCGGAATCAGGTACGTTCCATTCGGCAATTTCGCTTGCAGAATAGCCAGCGCCACCGGATTGATCTGGCTCGCGGTGATGGTGGTGCCCTGGCCTGCCAGCGCCGAGACAACTCCGGCCGGGCTGCGATCGTTGGTCAGGGTGATCGGAACGTTGGCGTGTACCTGCCCGGTCTGTCCATCGGCGATTCGGACGCCCTGGTAGGCGAGGAAATAGAAAATCTTATTTTTCTTGATCGGTCCGCCGATCACCGCGCCGAACGCGTTGCGATTCAGGAACGGTACTTTTGTGGTCTGAGCCGGGGAGGCGTTATAGAAGAAGGGCGCGGCATTCATGTCGCTGTTCTGGAAATGTTCGTAGACTTCGCCGTGTATTTCGTTGGTGCCCGATTTCGTGATCACACTGATGTGCGCGCCGCTATTGTTCCCTTGCGATGAATCGTATTGCGACGCGTTCACGCCAATCTCCTGAATGGTTTCCGGGGCTGGCGAAGGCAGCGCCTGGCCAATCGCGTCGTACACCGACGTGCTGGTTTGAATATTTCCCGTTCCGAACGTCTCGCCAGTGTTCAATACGAAGCGGTTTTCACCCACCTGGCTGGTCGAGTTTCCATTGAAAAGGTTGTTCGTGTTTACGCCGTTTACCGAGAAGCTGTTGCTGGTGGCACGCTGGCCGTTCGAATAGATCGCTTGGTTCCCCAACCCGGTGTTGGCGCCGCCTCCACCGAGGAAATCGGCATGAACGCCCGGCGCGAGAATCGCGAGCTGCGTGTAGCTTCCCGTGCCCAGCGGCGTACTCTCAATGGTCAACTGATTAACCACGTAGCCGTTGGTTGTGTCCACCTGGTTCATCTGCGATCCGGATACCACCTCGACTGTAGTCGACACCGCGCCGACTTTCAGAGCGCCGTCCACGGTACTGGTGCGGCTGCCTTCCACCAGCACCTCGCTGTGGGTTTCAGTCTCGAACCCTTCCTTTGTGAAGGTGACTTTATACATTCCTACGGGAAGATTTGGCGCTAGAAAAGAGCCCTTTCCGTCGCTGCGTGCGGTAATTTCAAGATTGGTCCCTTTGTTCACGACCTTGACGGTCGCTCCGGGAACGGCAGCGCCCGAGGAGTCCTTAACAGTGCCGGTGATGGCGCCAAGAACCTCCTGCGCATGAAGAGTAATGCCGGCCAACCCGCCCAGTAGCGAGGTGGCGAATAAAATCCTGATAAAGCGCGGATTTAATGATCTGATCATTTCGAATCCCCCAGAGATGTTCCCAATCACAGGCGCGAGACTAAACCGCGGGACCCTTTTCCCCGGATTCCAAGCGGCCAGTATGCCTTACGGATTAGAGAAAGTATTATGACCGGCGGGCCGCCGCCAAGACACGGATGTTTTACTTGCCCACCGCAAGAACCACAGCATAGCCACCGTGGGTTTTAAGTCGATGGACATTCGATGACGACCGCGTGAATCGAGATTTTTTGTGCGAGTTGGCCTTTTGGCTTAATCCAAGTTAGTTATGGATAAACCAACCGCAGTTAATCCGTTGAATAAAACAAGTTAGCCGCTGATCGACGCCGATTAACACCGATAAGACAGACTTAACTACTTGTTTTCAATCGGTGTTGACGTGTGCCGCCCGAGCGATCTCGAAACGAAGGCCGGTCGAAGCCTCGTGATACAATTTGAATCCGGCGGCTGGCGGCTGGAAATAGTTTGATGACTCATGAACCCGAGCATCAGGCGTGGATCGTTGAAAGCCGATTCTTCGGGGGCTTCAATGCCGCCGAAGATTGCGGAAACCCTGGGAGTGTCTGAAGCAACCATTCTTCGCGACTGGCGGCCGGCTGAAAGCCTGGCTCGCCCACACCTTTCGTCAATGATGGAACGCGCGCGGTGGGATCGAATCCAAGGTTTGTTCCACCACGCGGTGGAACTCGCGCCGCCGGAACAGCGATCGTTTCTCGAAGCGGAATGCGCCGACGATCGCTCGCTGATTCCGGAAGTGTTGTCGATGGTCGACGAGGACGGACGCGGCGGCTCTTTGCTCGACCGGGATGTGGGCCAAGTTGCGGAACAGGTTCTGGGTGCGCCGGATCCATCGCGTTTCAAGCGAGTCGGCCCTTACCGGATCTTGCGGGTGCTGGGCGAAGGCGGAATGGGCGTCGTCTATCTGGCTGAGCGGAAGGACCTCCAAAGCAAGGTTGCGATTAAGGTACTTCGCGACGCCTGGATCTCGCGGCTCGCTGCGAGCGCTTCGCCATCGAGCAGCGCACTCTGGCGCAGCTCAATCATCCCTTTATTGCGAGGCTCTACGATGCCGACGCTTTCCCGGATGGCACTCCCTTCTTCGTCATGGAGTACGTCGAGGGCGTTCCGCTCACCCAATACTGCCAAGAGCGAAGAAGTTCGCTGGAAATGCGTCTGGGCCTGATCCGTGCCGCCTGCGAAGCGGTGCTCTACGCGCACGAGCATGGCGTCATTCACCGCGATCTGAAACCCTCCAACATTCTGGTGAAGGACGATGGAACGATTCGGCTGCTGGACTTCGGCATCGCCAAGCCAATCGAGAATTTCGGCGACGCGAATCGGGAGACGGTCACCGGTCTCCGGCTGATGACCCCGGCTTACGCTTCTCCGGAGCAAATTCGCGGAGAGAAAGTGGGAATCCAAACCGACGTGTATTCGCTCGGCGTCATCCTGTACGAACTGCTGGCGGGACGGCTGCCGGTGGATCTGTCGAATCGAACGCCGGCGGAAATGGAAAAGCTCGTCACCGAACAAGAGCGGGAAAGACCGTCGGCGGCCGCCCGGAAGGGGGCGCGGCCCGAGGAATCAGGCGCCAGCGTCGCTCTCACGGAGAAATCGGATTGGGCTGACCTCGACGTGCTTTGCATGACGGCGATGCACCGGGACGTGCAACGCCGATACGGCTCGGCCGAGGCGATGATCCGGGACATCGACCACTACACGCGCCGCGAACCCTTGGAAGCGCGGCCGGATTCGCTTCTCTATCGGGTGGGCAAATTCGTCCGCCGGCACAGAGCGGCCTCCATCGCAGGTGCGCTCGCGTGCGGAGCGGCGGCGGCGTTGGCCGGTTTGGCATTCAGCCCTAGCCTTCACCCCGGATTTCCATGGCTCAGGACGCGAATGGCGGCTCCCCAAATCACTTCGCTGGCGGTACTGCCTATGACCAATGCATCGGGCGATTCCTCGCAGGATTACCTGGCCGATGGGATAACGGAGGCACTGATCACGGACCTTTCGAAGGTTCGAGCGCTGAAGGTGATCTCACGCACCACGGCGATGCGATACCGGGGAGACCGGGAGCCGCTGCCGAAAATCGCTCGGGAATTGAACGTGAACGGCATTGTCGAAGGCTCGGTCCGGCGCGTGGGCGACCACGTGGAGATCGCCATCGAGCTGATTCATCCGGCCACCAATACGCGTCTTTGGGCGGATCGCGACAGCTGGCGCTTGCAAGATATGACGGACTTGGAGCGGAAATTGGCCCGGCACATCCTCGAAGAGGCACGAGTCGCCATTCGTCCCGCGGAGGAGAAACAATTAGCCAGTTCCCAATCGGTGGTTCCCTCGGCCCAGGACCTGTATATGCGCGGCCGTTTTTTCTGGAACCTTAGGACCCGAACCGCTCTGTTCAAGTCCGTAGACTATTTTCGGCAGAGCATTCAGGCGGATCCAAACTATCCTCAAGCTTACGCGGGGCTGGCCGACGCGTACGTCGAACTGGTCGGCTTCGGACACGTGAAGCCAGAGCAGGGAATTCCCGAAGCAAGGGCAGCTGCGCTGAAGGCGATCGCGCTCGATGATTCGGTGGCCGAGGGGCACAATGCTCTGGCCTATTGCGCTGGATTGGAGTGGGATTGGTCTGGGGCGGCGAGGGAGTTCCAGCGCGCGATCGAGTTGAACCCGGGATACGTGGCCGCGCTCTATCAGTACGCTTTCTTCCTATCGACCATGGGAAAACACGCGGAGGCGATAGCCTTGGCTGGGCAAGCCTTAGAGCTCGATCCTCTTTCACCCGTGGTCTCGTACCGGGCAGGCCGCGTTTATTTCCAGGCGCGCGACTATCCCAAAGCCACCGAACAATTTCGCCGCATCCTGGAACTCAACCCCAGCGACCCGTTAGGACTCTACGGGCTTGGACTGGTCTACCGGGCTCAGGGAAGACCCGATCTGGCGATTCCGTACCTCCAGAAAGAGAGTTTTGAACAGGGATTCGACCTGGACGCCGCCTACGCGGCCGCAGGCAATTCGGCGGAGGCGCGTAGCAGGCTTGCCCACGATCTGCGACGGCTGAGAGCGGACAAGGTTTTCATACGGCCGAGCCTGGTTGCCGAGGTGTATGCGAGCCTGGGTGACAAAACCGAGGCGATCCGCTGGTTGGATCGGGGTTACCGGGAACACGATGATTTCCTGATCCTGTTGAAGGTGTGGCCTCCGTTTGACCCTTTGCGCTCGGATCCCCGCTTTGAAGCGTTGGTGCGCCGCCTGAACTTCCCGCCGTAATTGGCCGAGGGCCATGGCGCGATGGACTCCCGGTGAGGAGAGCTAGCGCAAAAGCGTGGGTTTCTTCGGAGCCCCGTTTTGGTCATAGGGACTGCGGGCATACCAGTGGACATGGCCTGTGGGGTCTTTCACCTCGACCTGCGCCGTACCGTTGACCTCGGCTCCAAAGGCGCCAAGGACGTCCCCGTTGTTATCGACCACGAGAAACCTTTGAGCTCGGATCTCTTGCTGGGCCGTCGCCTGGGCATGGACCGGAAAGGGCGTGACGAAATGCGAGAGGACGCCCCCGATGAAACCGGCGGCTGCGGCAAGGAGAATGGTCAGCTTGGTGTTCATGATTCGATTATGAGTCAGAAGGCCGGCGAATTAAAGATCGGCGAGCGGGTGCCGGTTCCAATTTTTATAGACAAGGTACTTCGCGGGCACCTTCCCCAAAGCGCCGAACCACTGCGGGCAGTACGGGGCCATCCAGATAAAGTCGCCCGCCTTCACGGGATACCAGTTGTCGCCGAGCCGGTAAATCCCCTCGCCTTCGAGCATGAGGAGGCCGTGTTCCATGATATGGATCTCCACCATCGGCAAAGTGGCCCCGGGCTGGTACGTCATGGTATTCACGGCGCAATCGAAGGCTGGATCCTCCGGGAGTAAGATGCGCACTTCCACCGCTTCATCGCCGAGCAGAGGCTTGGCCGGGATGCGCCGTTCGTCACCGGTCAGGGGGGCCGGCACGATTCCGTTCAAAGCGAAATGAGGCTTTTCGATGACCGCGACGCGCGCCTGTTCCGGCGCCGTGACGCGGACGGGGCTGCCTGGTGCGGACCATGCGTACTGTCCTGCCGTAAGAAGATTTTCCGCCCAAAGAACCTCGCCATCGAGAACATACACGAAGCTTTGCGCTAGTCCCAGGGGGAAGTCCCCGGCGCGCTCCAGTTCGACGGTATACTGCGTGAAACCGGCGCCCATGGCGGGTCCGGCGTGCACGATGGCCGTCGCGTTCCGCATCCCCGGCAGTGGCGCGCGCACGAATGTATCCGGAGTGTGGAGCAGATGATCGCGCTCCGAGCGGCTACGCGTGTGGCCCAGGTGTTGCATTGCGGTTCCTTTTTGGCCCGGATTGGCCGAATCCATTTTCGGATGGAGTTCGGAGGCCATGAGCGCGAATTGGTTTGCCAATAACGCAACATTGCCTTGATTATAGGCAGGTCACAGGATCTTCGCTGAAGCGCGAATCGCCGGCATTCTCCAGGCTGTAGCGATTTCGATTTCATCCGATATTAGGGGAGCCATGCGTGTTGCCACGAACTATTCCCTCGCTGCCGGCAAGAAAGAACCGCTGGCTGAATTGATTGCCCGCATCCGGCAGGCGTTCCGGAACACGGGACAGGCCGAACCTGCCATCCGTTTCACTCTTATGGGCGAAGGGCGGGTCATTGACAGGGTCCTGAAACGCCATCCGGAAATGAAGCGATTCGAAACCTTCAGCGCGCGTATAGTGGGAGCCTCAGAGTCGCGCGTGCTTACGAACTCCGCGAGTGGCGAGGCCGCCGAATACTCCACACTCCTGGCAATCGCGGCCGGCGTACCGCGGTCCTATCCGTTTAGCGCAGTGGTCCTGCTCTTCCACGCGCCCGCGTTTGGCGATAGATTGATCGGGCTGGCTAGTTCGGACATTCGTTTCCCGGCGTGATGGTGACCGACAACCGGTGGATCGGCGGGCGTCATCGTGCGCTTTCGACGGGCAATACCGCATTGGCGACGCCTTTCAGTGGCAGAAAATCGTCGAGAATCTAGCCGCGCTGGTTCGCGAACTCGACTGCAGTTTTGTTCCTGAGATCGAGCAAGCGGCTGGGCCCACACCGGCGTGGTATCAGCCAACCTTCTAGCGAGATCTTTGGAAATCCTTCTGACAAGGCAATTTAGCCTCAGATGAATGCTGATCGATGCCGATAAGACAGACTTAGCTTTCTCGCTTCCCCGCGAGCCTTCCAACGGCATGCCAATTAAATCAATCGACAAATGATCATTTGCCGTCAACCTAGCTCAACCTATTAAGAAGACGTTGGTTTATCGACGCAGAAAGTGATAGCATCCGCCCTATGAAGATCCGCCTCCTGCTCCTGGCCACAATTTTCGCCGCCGGTATGGCCGGCCCCGCGCGCGCCGACGATGGAACGCAGCGCCCCATTCAATTGCCCGACATCCTGGCTTGGAAGCGAATCCAGACGCCGGTGGTTTCGAGCGACGGCCGCTGGTTCGCTTACAAGCTGACGCCCGGAGAAGGCGACTCCGAAGTGGTGGTTCGCAATGTGAAGGACGGGAAAGAGCAGCGCTTTCCGATCGGCGAAGTGCCGCGCGCCGATGGAAACGGCGGCGGAGGCCGGGGAGGCGCCGCAGCCGCGCCGCGCGATCTGGCGATATCCGAGGATTCGAAGTGGGCCGCGTTTCTGGTCTACCCCACCGCGAGACAAACCAAAGCGCTGGGGAGACAGAGACGGCCTGCGCAAAGCAAACTGGTTCTCCTGGATCTCACGACTGGCGACAAGAAGGAGTTCGACAAGGTTCGCCGGTTCGCATTTTCAGGCGAGCGTTCCAGCGCGATCGCCATGCATCGTTACCCGCCGACGGCCACGCTCCCGGCGGCGGCAGCAGGTCAGACCGGTGCGGCGGCTCCCGCAGCGCCGGCAGGGCGGGGTCGAGGCAACGCCGACAACGAGGATCGCACGCAGGGATCGGACCTGATCGTGCTGGATATGGCGAGCGGCGTCGAAATGAATCAGGGGAATGTCTCGGATTTCGCTTTCGACAAGAAGGGTAACTGGCTCGCGTGGCTGATTGCGGCGCAGGATAAAGAAGGCAATGGGATCGCCGTCCGGAATATGGCGACCGGCGCGGTGGTGCCGCTTGAAAGCGCGAAGGCGGACTATAAAGGATTGACCTGGACGGAAGCAGGCGACGGACTCGCGACCCTTCGCGGCGTCGATGACAAAGCTTGGGAAGAAAAACTTTACACGCTGGTCGCATTCCGTAATTTCTCGGCGCCCAAACCCGAAAAATTCGTGTTCGATCCGTCGAAGGACAGCTCGTTTCCGCAGGCTATGGCCATAAGCCCGAATCGTAATCCGTATTGGATGCAGGATCTGTCGGCCGTGGCGTTCGGGATTCGCGAAATCCGCGCGAAGCAGAAAGGCGAACCGAGCGAGGAGACCGCCGAAGGCAGGCCGTCGAGGAACAACAACGCCGACGATCCGGACAAGCCGGACATGGTGATCTGGAATTATAAGGATAAACGCCTGCCGCCGATGCAGGAAGTGCAGGAGAATCAGGACCGGAATTTCAGTTTCCTGTGCGTTTATCGCCCCGCGGAAAAGAAGTTCCTGCGTCTGGCGGATGACAACGTGCGGCAGGTGACCGCCGCGGCCGAGTTCAAATACGCCGTAGGAACCGACGTTCGGGAGTACGAACGCCAAGGCAATCTGGACGGCAGACGCTACGAAGACGTGTACGCGATCAATCTTCAAACCGGGGAGCGCAAGCTGGCGCTGAAGAAAGCGCGCTGGGTGGAGCAGACCTCGCCCGACGGCACGCATGTCCTGTATTACGACGACGGGGTGTTTTACACCTTCGATCTGGGAACCGGACAGTCTTACCCGATAAGCAAACAAATTCCCTCGGCGTTCCACAACGCGGATGACGACCACAATGTGGTGAAGCCGCCGCAGCGGCCGATCGGATGGACCAAGGATTCGAGCGCGGTGCTGTTATCCGATGGCTGGGATATCTGGAAGGCGCCCGTGCATGGCGGAGCCGGCGTCAATCTGACGCTGAACGGCAAGACTGAGAAGATCCGTTATCACGCTCCTTATCGTCTCGACGCGGAGGAGAAAGGCATCGACCTTTCGCAGCCAGTCTACATCGGCGCGTATGGCGAATGGACCAAGAAAGCCGGAATCGCCCTGATCGAACCGGGTAAGCCGGGTCTCCGGATGCTGCGGTGGGACGACGCACATTACCAGACCATGGAGAAAGCCAAGCACGCCGACGTGTACTTATACACGCGCGAAACCACGCAGGAGTTTCCGAATTTCTACGCGACCAACGCTTCGCTTGAGAACGGTCAGCGTATTACCGACGCGAATCCGCAGCAGAAGAATTTCCTGTGGTCGAAGGGCGTGAAAATCATAGACTATACCAGCGATAAAGGCGACAAACTGCAAGGTGCGTTGTATCTACCGGCAAATTACCAGCCGGGCAAGAGCTATCCGACCATCGTTTATATGTACGAAAAGTTGTCGCAGGAAGCGAACAACTACTCGGTTCCATCGTTCAATGGATTCAATACGGCGTTCTACACCAGCAATGGCTATGCGGTGCTGACTCCGGATGTCGTGTTCAAGGTGAATGATCCGGGCATGTCGTCGGTGTGGTGCATTTTGCCCGCGCTTAAGGTGGCCGAAGCAACGGGTGTGGTCGATCCGAAGCGCGTCGGCGTTCACGGCGGCTCATGGGGAGGGTATCAGACGGCATTCCTGATCACCCAGACCAACGTGTTTCACGCGGCGTTTGCGCGCGCGCCTCTTACCGACATGATCGCGATGTACAACGCGATTTACTGGAACACGGGAGGTACGAATCAGCCGACGTTCGAGAGCAGCCAGGGCCGCTTCTCGTCCGGTCCGTGGGATAATCTCGAAGCGTATCAGAGAAATTCGCCCATTTATCATGCGCAGAACGTGAACACGCCGTTCGTGATGATGCACAATGACAAAGACGGCGCGGTCGATTGGACCCAGGGTATCGAATACTACAATACCCTGCGCCGGCTGGGTAAGCAGGTAGCCATGCTGCAGTATAAAGGTGAAAATCATAGCCTCCGGAAACCGGAGAATATGAAAGATTATACGGTCCGTATGAAGGAGTTCTTCGATTTTGAGCTTATGGACCGGCAGCCGCCGACGTGGTGGACCGAGGGAGTCCCGGTGCTCAAAATGAAGGACGAACTAAACGAACGGCAAAAACAGTCGACGAAGGCGACACCGGCGACCCAGGGGCCTGCGCCGGAGCAGAAGTAGGAACGGCAGCACCTAACGATTCGCGCGCTCCGGCTCAATCGCGAGCGCCAGCGCCGCGGTGGCCCAACCGGTGGCCATCGCCGAGATCCATTGGTCATGCCCGTAGGGAAAACCGCTATCGAAATACGGCTGAAATTTGGGAGCCCTGCTAGGCACGTACCAAGACCCGTCGGCGTACTGCGTCGACAGCAGGTAGGCTATCGCCTTGCGATACGGGGCTTGCCCGGTGGACATCCCGCTCTCAGCTAGTGCGTAGAGCGCCTGCCCGGTCGCGTACGCGTCGCTCGCCAGCTCCCGCCGCTGCGCCCATCCTCCGTCCTCCCGCTGCTGCGCGAGGATCTTCGCGACCGCGGCTTCGGTCTTGACGCCGGCCCAACTCAACCCCAGCAGTTGCATGTTTCGATCCTCGGTGGTCACGGGCGCGGTTTTTTCGAGCCAAGCGGTCGCGCGATCGATCCGGTCCTTCATCTCCGCGGCGCGGCCGGGCGAACCGTATGCCTTTATGGCGCGGATTCCGAGAGCGGTCCGGAAGAAGCTGCCGTCTTGAATGGGAGGCCGCGCTCCGGCCAGAAACCAGCTTCCGTCGCTGCGCTGCTGCGCGACCACGTTGGCCAGAAGAGCGTCGGTCATGCGATCCGGGGGATAGGCGCTGATCGCCATGGATGCCAAAGCATACAGGGGCGGATCGGGCGTTCCGGGAGTGTCGATCCGCTCAAGCAGCGATGGTCCGGCCGATCCGAAGAAGGCGCGGTTCAGCTTCTGCCGATCCAGCACGGCGGCCTCATTGACCGCCATACCCCGCGCACGCGCGGCGCTCACCGCGACATCGGTAATGTTCTGGTGATGGCACGACGCGCAGCCGCCGTTCTTGAAAAATTGTCCGCTGGTCTTTTCAAGCAGCGCGATGCTTCGCTCGACGGCGGGCCGAAGCGCGACGGGCGCGAACTCTACCGCGGGCCTGAGCGTCGCTACCGATTCCGTCGCGCCCGCGTTTCGCAACGCGCCCAACATGGAAGCGTCGCCGAATTTCCTGGCCCAATCGAGAGCCGTCTCTCCCAGCCGGCTTTGCGCTTTCACGTCTGCGCCCCGCTGAATCAGCAGCGCGACCGCTTTCGGATTGCTATGATCCGTCGCCACCGCCAGCATCAGCGGCGTCATTCCGCGGATGTCCTTCGCGTTGATGTCCGCTCCCGCATCGAGCAGCATCGTAATCACTTCTACCGACCCTGTGGTGGCGGCATGAATCAAGGGCGTGATTCTGCCCAGGCCGATGGGCCCATTCTTCACCTGTTGCAGTGCATCGGCGGACGCGGCGTTGACATTGGCGCCCTTAGCCAGCAGCATCTTTACGGCAGCCGCATTGGCGTTGCCCGCCGCGTTGATCAGCGGCGTCAGCCCAGGTCCGCCGGGCGCGTTGACGTCCACGCCGGCCTCGATCAGCCGGCGAATTGTGCCGGTGTCGTTGCCGAGCGTCGCCAGATTGAGCGCGGTGAAATGCGGACCATCCACCGCCTTTACATTGGCTCCTTTCGCGATCAGGAATTGAACGATTTCAGCGGAGTGATCGGACATGGCCGCCAGCAGCAGCGGCGTTCGCCCGGCCTTCGAGGTGGCGTTCACGTTTGCACCGTGATCCACCAGCGCCCGGACCTTCGCTATTTCAGTTACCGACCACATCAGCGCGTTGGACTCGAACCCGTTCTTCGCGTTCACATCCGCGCCCGCGTCGATCAAAATCCGCATCGCGTCGACCGAGCCGACGGTGGCCGCGTACATCAGGGGGGTGAGCCCACGCGGGTCCGGCGTGTTCGCGCTCGCACCTTCTTTCAACATCGCCCGGAGCCGCGAAAGATCGTTGGCGCGGATCGCGTCGTAGAAGTTGTCGCTCACGGACGCACCGAAAGCCGAAACAGCAAACGCGGCCAAAAGGAGAATCTTCATCTCGAATGCCCCAATTGTAGTGCATTCCAGGCGGCCATCGTTTCACCGTGCTCGGGTTATTCTAGCCGGATGCTGAAGAAGGCAATTCAGCCGCAGATAGACGCCGATCAGCGCCGATGGGCGATTTTCGCGGTAGCGGGAGCCTGATCCAAAAAATCGAACTGGATGCTCTCGAATTCATGGAGGCGCTGTTTCAGCCGCTGAAGAAATGGCTCGGCGTCCGGTTCGCGATGCTGTTGGCGGTAAGCGTCACATCCGGAGTGCCGATTACGATTCCGGCGTTCGCCGCAAGGGGCAACGCCAGGGCAGCGCCAGCGAGGGTCGCGAGTTTAGAAAATCGCGACTTCTGGGACGGACAAATCTCAATGTTTTGGGTTATAATGTCCTCCGAACTTACAGATATTCCTAAGGATACACGTTCTCGCCGCACTTATCTTTTCCCCTATTGGATGTTAACCTTGGGGGCGGCGGGAATGCTCGTCACTCGGGGCGTGCCGGCGGATCTGGCGGATACACGTGCACTGCGCAAAGTCTTGCATCGGAGGCGAAGATGAAGGCAGCAGTTTTAAGAGAGCAACGGCGGGTCGACGGCTTTGAAGAAAGCATCCGCCGCGGTTGGGTAGCCGCATGAGCGAGCCGGCAAATACGCTGCACCGCTGCTCCTGGGCGGAGAGCGATCCGCTGCTGCGTGCGTATCATGACACCGAATGGGGGGTGCCGGAATACGACAGCCGCGCGCTCTGGGAAAAACTGATGTTGGACGGCTTTCAGGCAGGTCTTTCCTGGACGATCATCCTGCGGAAGCGCGACGCATTTCGCAAGGCATTCAAGAACTTCGATCCGGAAAAGATTGCGCGCTTCGGCGAGGGAGATGTCAAGCGATTGCTTGATTACGCCGGCATCATCCGTTCGCGCGCGAAGATCGAGGCGACGATCGGCGGCGCTCTCGCCTATCTCGCGATGCGGGAAGCGGGAGAGGACTTCTCCGCTTTCGTCTGGGGCATGGCTGGGGGAAAGCCGCTTCAGAACAGGGGCGAGATTCCCGTCAAGAGTCCGCTCTCAGAGGAAATTTCAAAGACGCTTAAGAAGCGCGGCTTTAAGTTTGTTGGCCCGGTTATCGTTTATGCCTGGATGCAAGCGGTTGGAATCGTCAATGATCACACAGCCGGCTGTTTTCGGAAGAAGGCCGTCTGGGCCCTGGAACGGAAAATGGTGAGCGGCACCACGGAATCATAGCGTCCACACACAATGACCCTTCTGATAGAACGAAACCTGGCCGCCTTCGCTCACCATCAACACATCGCCAAAGTGTGACGCGCTGATGGCCGCCGCGGTACGGCCTCCTTCTCCGATCTCCTCATCCTGATCCATGGGAGCCCGATGACGGAGGATCGCACCGAACGCAAGCAGGTTCGAATTGCGATCGAGGACGACGCTGCCATCGATCTGCGCGATGCTTTCGAGGACCACGGGCGAAAGCTCGGTGGCGAGCTGTCTTCGCAACAAGTAATGGAGTTGGTTTTTGGCGCCTGCCCTCTCACTCCGGTCGTTTTCCAGCAGGTCGAGTCCTCTGACGAATTGCCGGACTTTCTGCGGGTCCTCGACCACCACGAACATACCTCCGCGCCGGTGCTCGGCGAGATTGAGCGCCGCGGAGAACAGAAGCGATGACAGATCCTTGTGTCCGACCGCTGCCTCCCAGGCTTCATACTTCGAGACGGCGTCAGTCAGGTGCCAGCGGCCGTCGAGAAAGGTGAATAATTGAACGCCTTCGCCGAAAATCTTGATCTCGCCGTTGGGTGTGAGTACCAGGCACAGATGGCCGCCGCAAAGAGTTGCCTGGCTGTGCGTCCGGTAGCGGCGCGCGCTGGGAACCGGAAGATCGATCTCGCTGAAGGGCTGTGCCCATTTCTGCACATCGACCAGCTCAACCATAAGGCCGCTCCTATCGACGAGGGCGATGGTGCGTAATCCATCGCAGATGCGGTGGAAGCTGCGAATTGAGGTCAGCTCGCTCGAATAGCGAAGCGCGTCCGTCGGGCGCGGCGGCAACGAGTGACAGGCATCCGGCAGAGATCCGAACAACAAGGCGCCGGTCGAGATCCGTTTGTCTTCATACGAACTGAGGGCGCTGATTCGCAGCACTTCGATCGCCTCGGAAATGCGGTCGGGAACGACGCTCCCGGCGTCTTTGAAGACGCTTCCATCGAGAAACGCCGAGACGTAGCGATCCTCGGGTAGCCCGGCGAACATCTCCAGATTTCGCGCGGCAATCTCGCTGTCCAACAGAAGCTTGTATCGCCTGGAAAGAAACTTGCCGATGCCTCGAAGCATCCTCTGCTCGTGATCGCTGAATTTTCTGCCATTGGTAAGCGCGTACCGGTTTCCCAGCCATTCGAAGTTCAAGCCGCCTTCCGTCATCTGACGGAGCCGGATTTCCGGAGTCGACTCGGGAGTTCGTCCGACAATCTCGAGGCGGCTAAAGGGCAGGAAATATTGGACGCCTTTCCTCAACAGTTGTTCATACAACGCGTCCAAAACTGGCGAGCCGTTTCCCGTTGGCGCAATTTGATCCATGATTCTTGGATGTTCTCATACGGCTGGACGCATCAGGAAGTTGAGCCCGCCTCTCCAGCTCGCGGTTGGATTGCCAGAGGGCTAAAACGATACCTTTGCCGAAATTTGAAATTCCCTCGGTGTGCCTCGACCCGTCGCGTAGTTGCTGATCGTGGTGGTGATGGCGCCGAAGTTGACTTGGGACACGTCTGCATTGGGAGCGCCATACTGCGCGCGGTTTAGTACGTTGAATGCGTCGGCACGAAAGCGCAACTTCACATGTTCCGTCAGCGAGACATCCTTCGCCAAAGCAAGATCCAGTTGCGAAATGCGCGGGCGCCCGGAATGCGTTGCGGCCCAGATTCCCGAACGTTCCGGGAGGCGGCATCGAAAACGCGGACGGGTTGATCCACTTCTGCGCAGTAGATCCGCCTGGAGGCGTCAGCGGGACACCCGCCACATAATTCGGCCGTTCTTCTCCGCTGATCGCGAAGTCGCCCGGCACCGACGCGTTCGAACGATCGATGGTGATGTTGAAAGGAAGTCCGGTCTGCGCGGTTCCGACGGCGCTTAGCGTCCAGGATCCGACCAGCGTCCGCAAAACGCCGGGGCTGTTGACGTACGGTTTTCCCAATCCGAACGGGAACTGGTACACAGCGGATAAATTGAATACCTGGCGAACGTCATCGTCGCTCGACGCTTTATCACATGCCCGGCAGAAGGAATCCTGCGGTGTATCGGACTCCCCGCCACCGATGCTGCCATCGTTAATCGAGTGAGACCACATGTAGTTAACCGACAGCAGAAACCCTTTCTGAAACGCTCTGCGCGCGTTCAATTGCAGCCCTTCGAAGGTGCTGTTCCCCACGTCGCCGCGCCAGGAAACCGGGCCGAACGCCGGGTATGGGGCAACTCTGGTCTGCGGATTCACCAAGTTCACGTAGGTGGTGGTCAGAACGTCGGTCCCCTTGTTTCCGAGATACGTCGCGGTTCCAATGATGTTGAGCGGCAGCTTTCGCTGAATGGAGGCGGTCCAGGCGAAAACGTAGTCGTCTTTTCGGTTGCGGTCCAGATCGCGCGGCGAAACTACACCCAGTCCGCCGGCTTCGGCGTACTGAAGGAACGGAGTCAGAGGATAGGAAAGTGTTGGGAACGCGGTGTTGCTGAACGAATAGCGGTCCACGGTATTCGAAATGGGAAGATTTTGATCGTCCTCCTGGCCGTCGGTGTGGTAAATTCCTGCGCCGATGCGCACTACCGTGTTTCCGTGCGCCCACGCGATGCCGGCGCGCGGGTCGAAATCATCGTAGCGGGGATGAAAAAAGGAATCGGTGCGCGGGCAATAGCCGCCGCAGGTTGCGAAGTCGAACGGAACGTCATCGTTGCCGATGGCGTGCAGAGCGTTGAAGAAGTTGTAGCGGATCCCGGCGGTGATGGTGAGGTTGGGCGTCGCCTTCCATTCGTCCTGCGCGTAGCCGAAGTATTGAGTCTTGCGCTGCCGTACCAGAGGGAGAATGGCGGTGTAAGAAGCTGAGCCCGCGCTGTTGCCGAGGAACGCGCCGGTCGAGGTGTAAGTCAGTGTTCCACTTTGCGACGTTCCCTGGTTGAGCAGAATCCACCGCGTCTCAAACCCGAATTTGAAAATGTGTTTGCCTTTAGCCCAGGAGAGGTCGTCGATGAGATCGAAAGTCTTCGATGGATAGTCAGTGGTTGAAGCTCCAGTCAGCGAGCTGAAGCCGGACACCGCGACCCCCAACGGGACCGGCGACAAATTCGCCGTGTGATAAATCGTCTGGTTGACCCCGAACTTCACTTCATTGATCAGCGCCGCGGTAAGAACGTGTGAAAGCGCTGCCACTCCATTGTTGAACTTCGTATCGATCAGTTGATGGGCGGTCAACTGGCCGGCCGGAATCTTCTCCACTGCTTCATCCGCGTTGAACCGGACGAAGCCCGTGGTGCTTTCCGAGAAGTAATGATCCAGCCGGACCATGCCGGAGTCTTCATTGTCCACTTGTCTCCCCGGCGCATCATAGTTCCAGACGTTGGGATTCGAAGTGGGCGAGGTTCCTGACGGATAAGCCTGGATTAGGGGAAGCAACACGGGCGAAGTGGCGGCTGCTTGCGCCGCGAAGGCCGGACTCGGCACCAGCCCGATCTGCGTTCCGTCCAGTCTTTGCCTTAGACCCTCATAGTTGATGTGGAAAAACGTCTTGCCGCGCACGATCGGTCCGCCGAAGGCCGCGCCGAACTGGTTCAATAGAAAAGGATCGGGCGAGGCGCCATCAAACGGCGAGCGGGCGTCCAGCACGTTGTTGCGGAAGAATTGGAATAGGTCGCCGTGAAAACTGTTGGTGCCGGAGGGGGAAACGACGGACACCTGGCCGCCCGCGGTCCCGTTTTGTGTGTTCGCGCCGAAATTCTGCGACTGGACCTGAAACTCCTCGATCGATTCGAGAGGGATATTCAGGCGCATGTATTCTCTCTGCTCCTGATTGTAGACAGCCGTGGCATCCACTCCATCGAGCGTCAGATTGTTATCGTCCAACCCATGCCCCGCGAAGCGAATGGTTCTCTGATCGCCGGCGCCGTTGTCGATGGCGCCCGGCGCGAGCGCGGTCAGCGTGGCCCAATTTCTGCCGTTGATGGGAAGCTGGTCGATCTGCGCCAGCTCGACGGCGGCGCCGATCGTCGAGTGCACCTTGTCGAGCTGCACCAGAGGCTCCGTCACGGTGGTCTGCTGCTGGCCGTGCGCCAGTTCAAGCCGCGCGTTCACTGTTCTGGTCTGCCCCACCACCTGTTCCACGCCGTCCGCCGTAAAGGGGGAAAAACCGTCCTTGAGAAACCGGACCGAGTAAACTCCGGGAGGAAGGCCCGGCAGTTCGTAGTTGCCCTGAGACGTAGTCACCGTCTGGCGCTCGAAACCGGTGGCACGCTCCCTGGCGCGCACGCGGCATTCAGGAACCCGATTGCCCTGCTGATCGGTGACGGCTCCGGTCACGGCGGTCCGATCAACCTGCGCCTGCAAGACGATGGGGCTGGGCGCTGCGAGGGAAACGAAAAGAATGAGCGAGCCAGAACGAAGAGAACCCATGCGTCTACTTCAACTTCCTATTTTACCGTCCAACAAATGAACAATTGATTAATCCGAGAAGCTGAAATGCCTGAGGGAAATGCCACAGGCGCTTCCAGAATCGGCCACGGGAAGGACGGCCAGATATGTAGCGGATCCCGGCAGCCGCTTGTAACCAAACCGATGCCACCGAGTATTGCAAGGCAGAAGTACCGCGACCATTTTGCCAACCGTACGCCTGTTCATTCGTATTAGGAACGGAAGCCTGCGCGTGGGCAGCGGGCAAGTAGCGGCGAGAGGACGGGCAGGCAGAACGAATGACGGGATTACACGAAGCGTTTCGGCAACTCAAAAAAGCGCCCGGATTTACCGTGACCGCAGTATTCACGCTGGCCTTGGGAATCGGCGCCACAACCGCCATCTTCACCCTGGTACACCAGGTGATGCTCAAGTCTTTGCCGGTCGCCAAGCCCGAAGAGCTCTGGCGCGTGGGCGACAGCGTCCGCTGCTGTAACTGGGGCGGTTATACGCAGGGCGACGACGGCGACTTCTCGCTCTTCTCCTGGGAAGCCTTCAAGAATTTCCGCGAGCACACGCCCGAGTTCGCGGATCTGGCCGCGCTTCAAGCCGGCAATGCGGCGTTGGGTGTCCGCCGCGCCGGCTCGCAGGGCTCTGTCGATACCCGCAATGGCGAATATGTTTCCGGAAATTTCTTCCGGACGCTCGGCGTCCAGCCCTGGATCGGCCGCCTGATGACCGATGACGATGATCGCGAAGGCGCGCCTCCCGTGGCAGTCATGAGTTATCACGTCTGGAGCGATAAGTACGGTTCTGATCCTTCCATTGCGGGCGCCACCTATCAGATCAACGGCCATTCCTTCACGGTCATCGGCGTTGCTCCGCCGGGCTTTTATGGAGCGAAGCTTAACGGAGGGGACATGCCCGACATCTGGATACCGGTCACCGCCGAACCACTTCTTGCTGGCGAGATCCAACGCCTGAAGCGGCCCAACAACAACTGGCTCGATATCCTCGGCCGCGTGCGTCCGGGGGTTAATCCCAAATCGCTCGAAGCCAAACTTCGAGTCGAGTTCCATGACTGGCTCGCCAGCCATGTACCCGACATGGAGCCTGGTGAAAGACAGACCTGGAGCCAGCAGACACTTCATCTGACTCCTGGAGGCGCCGGCGTCGCAGCAATGCGCAATGAATACGAGGCCGGGTTGACTCTGCTGTTCATCGCCGCCGGGTGCGTGCTGCTGGTGGCTTGCTGCAATCTCGCCAATCTGATGCTCGCCCGCGGTTTGAAGGAGCGCTCACAGACATCCCTGCGCGTGGCTCTCGGGGCTTCGCGCGGAAGGCTGGTGCGCAAGGCGCTGGTCGAGTCTACGCTGCTCGCCGTTATCGGAGGATTTCTTGGAATCGGTGTTGCTTACGCCGGCAGCAAACTCATTCTCTATCTCGCGTTTCAGTACGGCGGCGGACCTGCGAATTACGTGCCCGTGGATGCCTCTCCCTCGTGGCCCGTTTTGCTGTTCGCTCTTGTGACGTCCGTCCTGACCGGCATTCTGTTCGGCATCGCGCCTGCCTGGATGACCTCGCACGTGGATCCTGTCGAAGCGATGCGCGGCAGCAAGCGATCCGTCCGCGGCGGCGGTTCCATTGCACAAAAATCGCTCGTGATCGGGCAGGCGGCGATGTCGCTCGTCCTGCTTTCAGCCGCCGCTCTTCTTAGCCAGAGCCTGCGCAATCTGGAGCACCAGAATTTTGGCTTCGAAACGAATGCCCGGTATCTCGTTTCCATCAACCCCACACTCGGCAACCACAAGCCCGAGCAAATGGAACAGCTATTCCGGCGCATTGATGAACGCCTGCTGAGTATCCCAACGGTGCGCATGGTTGCGCCAGTCCTTTACGCGCCCATGAGCGGCGATAGCTGGAACGAAGGCGTTCGCATCGCCGGCCGTCCCGAGCCCGCGCCCAAAGAAGATACCGGTGCCGGCTGGGCGCGCGTTATGCCAGGCTTCTTCGAAACCATGGGTGCGAAAATCGTGCAGGGGCGCTCGATTGAAGAGCAGGACACTCCAGCCACCCGCCCCATCGCGGTGGTCAACGAAGCGTTCGTGCGCCGTTTTTTTGAACACCAGAACCCCATCGGCCAGCACTTCGGTGAGAATCGCATTAAATACTCCGGCTCCTACGAAATTGTCGG
Source organism: Terriglobia bacterium (assembly GCA_963705675.1). Classification (GTDB taxonomy): domain Bacteria; phylum Acidobacteriota; class Terriglobia; order Bryobacterales; family Bryobacteraceae; genus Palsa-187. The sequence continues at coordinate 13,064 of CAVPKR010000130.1, read as the reverse complement.
CGTCGTGCGCGACATGCGTTACATGACCTGGGGGTACAAAAATCCCATCCGCCCGATGTTCTGGGTACCCGAAACACAAAGCGTCAAATATGACGACGCGCGATTCAACACCGGCGATCTTTTCTCGCACTTCCTCTACAACATCGTGATCTGGGCCCCGAGTAATCCACCCGGCCTTGAAATCGAGGTACGAAAAGCGCTCGCTAGTATCGATCCCGACTTGGTGGTCTACGCGGTGGATCCGTACTCAAGGATTTTGGCCGGCGATTTTCAGCGGGAAAATATGATTGCCACGCTCACGATGCTTTTCGGCGTGCTCGGCCTCTTGCTCGCCGCGGTGGGCCTGTACGGAGTCATGGCTTATACGGTCGAACAGCGCACCGGTGAAATCGGGGTCCGTATGGCGCTCGGCGCGGATCGGAGCATGGTAGTCCGTATGGTCCTTCGCAGTGCCTTCTCACAGGTCGCGATTGGGCTCGGTCTCGGGATCCCACTCGCCATTGCCGCCGGTCATCTGATGACCCGGCAACTCTACGGTGTCGCCCCGTCTGATCCGCGAATGCTCACCATCGCCACGCTATTACTCTGTGTCGCGGCGCTCCTTGCCTCCTGGATTCCGGCCGCACGCGCGGCGAGCGTCGAGCCCATGGCCGCTCTACGCTCCGAGTAGCAATCCAGTGTTAATCAGACATGGCTTAGGTTTGTAGGCCGGCCGCTAGAGGATTTGGAGGGCTGGAACTGGATAGCCGTCGTCCATCCCGAGGAGGTCGAAGGAATCGTCGAAAAGTGGCGCGCGTCTCTGGCCAGCGGCGAACCGTTCCTGTATGAGCTCGCGTCCTGCGGGCAGACGGCGAATATCGATGGATGCTGCACCACAAAGTAGCCGAGCGCGACGAGTCCGGCCCGATTGTTAAATGGTATGGATCGAGTATCGATATCGAGGATCGCAAACGAGCGGAAATACAGCTCCGCCGGAGCACCGAAGAGCTGCAAAGAAGCGAATCTTATCTCGCCGAAGGCCAGCGGCTTGCCCACCACCCCACGGGCTGCGCCAGCACCGCCGCAACCACGCGATGGGGCGCGCGCTTCAGGAGATTCCAGATGAAGGGGCCGCCAATGCAGAAACCCATCACCATAAACTTGTCGATACCCAGATGATCCATCAGGCCTAACTGGTCGTCGGCGTAGGATCCCACGACCGATCGACCTCGACGGGGCCAGTGGACGGCCGGCGGGGGCGTTGCGCAGGTCCGCCGCAATCGAGCGATCTCTCCCTTGAACTCCTTAATGGCATTGAAGGGCGAGTTGCCGGTGAAGAAGGATATGGTCGAATTCAATCCCCCGCCGGGAAGCAGCAGCAGCGGGAAACCGGTCCCGGCATCCTCATAGTGGATGCGAACGGAGCCTTTTTCATAGAACTTGCCGGTTCCTCCGTTAGTTGCCTGCTGGGCAAATCCGCGCGGCACGGCGGCCGCTGCCGCTGCGGCTGCACGGCGGTCAGTATGGTGCGTCTGGTCGATAAGCGGATCGAGTTGGTGAAATAGGGCCCCGCGTTCCTGAGGCCGGACCATAGGTCCTGCGACTGTTCTTACTTTAGTCTTGCAGGGCTGAACTCGGATCGACGCGCATGGCGCGGCGCGCTGGGAACCAGCTTGCGAGGAAGGCGACTGCCAGCAATAGAACGATGGCCTCGCCAAGTGTGGCTGGGTCGCTGGGGCCGATTCCAAACAGCAGACTCGCCAGGACGCGGCGAACGGCCAGGCAGGCGACCAGGCCGATCGCGCTTCCGGCCAGCGCCAAACGCATTGCCCGGCCCGTCACCATGGCGAAAATCCTGCCGGGCTGGGCGCCGAGCGCCATCCGGACCGCAATCTCCGCGCGGTTGCTGCTGACCACATAGGATAGGACGCCATAGAGTCCCACGGCTGCCAGCACCAGGGCCAGCGCCGCGAAGGCGGCCAGCACCTGCATCTGAAATCGCTGCCGTGCGACGGAACGCGCAAGCACCTGCCCCATCGTGGCGAACTTCACCACCGACCCTCGATCCGCCGCCCGCAGTCGCTCGCGAACGGCCTGTACGATGCTCTCCGGGTCCTGTGTGGTCCGCAGAACGAAGTTCTCATCCAGCAGTTGCTGCGGCAACTCCGCTTGCTTATGACTCACATACGCGACCGGCTTGAGGGGCCTTGTCAGCCCTTCTTCCCGAACATCCGCCGCGATACCCACAATCGTCAGCCACTGTTTATTCGGCGCAAAGCTGTCGAACCAGATGCGCTGGCCGATCGGGTTCTGCCCAGGAAAAAAGACCCGCGCCATCCCGGCGCTGATGACTGTGACGGGCGCGGCCTCCGCGGTGTCGCTTTCGCTCAGCTCGCGGCCGCGCAGAATCGGAATCTGTAGCGTCGCGAGATAGCCCGGGCTCACTACGCTGAAATTGGCATCCGCCGAGCCCGAGTCTTGGCCGGCTCTCCATCGTGAAGTGCCCGTCCGGACTGGGGCTGTCGAGTGGTAATCCATGCACCATTCCCGCCGATTGCACGCCCGGAATCGCCCGCAGAGCTGCCAGCAACTGGTCGAACCTGCCGGACAGTACCTGAAATCCGCCGGCAGGGACCTCGAAAGATACTTCGGCCACCAGGACATGATCGCTACGGAACCCCGGATCGACGGATCGCAGTCTCAGGAAACTGTTGGCGAGCAGACCCGCTCCGGCCACCAGAACCAGCGAAAGACAAACTTCGGAAATGACCAGCGCGGCCTGAGTCCGGTGAGCTCGCCCGCCGGCACTATACGACCGCGACGCCGCGCGCAGGGCTTCGTTCACGTTCAGCCGCGATGCCCTCCACGCCGGAAGCATCCCGAACAGAAGTCCGGTTGCGCCGGAAATCGCCAGCGCGAACGCGATCACGCCGCTGTCGATTCGAATATCAGCGGCGCGGGGAAGATCAGCGGGGAGAAGAACGCGCAGCAAATCCATCGACCAGTAAGCCGCGACTAACCCCAGCGCGCCGCCGGTGGCCGCCAGCGCCACGCTCTCCGCCAGAAGCTGCCGCAGCAACTGCCAGCGTCCCGCGCCCAGCGCCACCTGCACCGAAATCTCCCGCGTCCGCATAGTCAGGCGCACCATCAGCAGGTTGGCGACATTCACGCAAACAATCAAGAGAAGAAAGCCGACCGCTCCAAACAGCATCAGCAGCGCCGGCCGCACCTTGCCTACGATATGTTCGTTCAGCGTAACAGCCGCCGCGTCTTTCGCCATGAAAGGCGAGGGATATTGCTGCTTCAGACGCCGCGAAATCGCGCTGACATCGGCCTGCGCCTGCGCGATGGTCACTGCCCGGCGCAATCTGCCAACCACCCGATAGTTGTGCGAAGTCCGGCTCTGGATATTGCCGAAGAACGCGCCCTCAGCGATCCACAACTGCGAGCCATTTGGATAATCGAAACCCGGCGGCATGACGCCGATTACGGTGAACGGGTCACCCATCAACTTGATCTTCTTGCCTAGAATCTGCGGATCGCCGCCGTAGGCGCGGCGCCACAGCCCGTCTCCCAGGATTACGGCGCCGGCGGCGCGAAACTTCTGCTCGGCAGGTTCGAAAGCGCGGCCCTTCGCAGGTTGGATTCCCATTACGCTAAAGAAATCCGGCGTTACATACGCGCCCCAGGTGCGCTCCGGTGATTCGCCGCCGCCCGCGTTCACCGGACCTTCGCCATAGGCCGCCATCGCAACGAAACTCCGGTTTCCGCTCTGCCAGTCCTCGAAATTCGCCGAAGGAACCTGCATCTCCCGGCCCGAATCGTTTACCTCCGCGATATAAGCCAGCCGGTTCGACTCCGGATAGGGCAGGGGATTCAGCAACACCGCTTTGACAACGCTGAACAGCGCGGTACCGGCTCCGATCCCCAGGGCTACCGTCAAAATGGAAATCAACGTCAGTGCAGGCGCGCGGCGGAGCGATCGAAAGGCGCGGCGCATCGAGTCCAGGGCCATAGGAGCGATGATTGCACGCCAGCGGCCATTTCAGCGGCTCCCGTGACCATAGCGATTCACGTAAGCTGGAGCGTCAGGATGTCCGGTTTTGGGAATTGGTCTCCACTCCCGAACATCGAATGAAGCGCTATCTGCGGCGCCCTCCTGCCGCTGGAGCTTGATCGGCGACGGAGATGTATGGCACGCCCGCGGCGTTCATCAATTTATTAAGCGCCGGTAAATCCTCGTCAATCAGTTGCTTGATTTTCGCGTCCACTTCAGTCATCTCAGTGCGCAGACGGGGGATCTCCGCCAGCTGGCCGCTGGTGGGGGTGAAGGCATAACCGTCGATGGCGCTCAGCAATGCCGCGATCCGTTGCGAGACCGGCTGGGGGACGTATTCTCCGGTCACGCCTCCGCCGCGGCCGGTGGAGTCTTTTCGATCGACGTCATCTTGTGATCCAGATCTTCGACGGCTTTCTGTACGCTGTCCGGAAGATGCGTCTTTCGGATATCCGTCAGGGCCGTGCGCAGCGCCGTGAACTTTCTCTGGCTGTCGTCGGATTCCTTGGCCATGCCGAATAGCTCTGTGATCGCTTGCCGCCTCTGCGCGCTGTCCTGCGCAGAAAGGTTCACTCGCAGGTCTTGTTCGACCAGAACATTTTTCGTCATCTGGGTTGAGCCGAGCGCGACGCGAACGGTGTACTCCCCTGGCTCCACCAAAACGCCGCGGCCTCCTCCACCGCGTCCGCCGCCGCCTGCCCCTCCGCCGCGACCTCCGGCGGCGGGCTCGAATGCCGCCTCACTGCGCAGATCCCAGGCGGCGCGGTTAAGGCCGGGCTCAGCCGGGACGTCTCTCAATTCGCGAACGACCTTGGCGTCCTTATCTAGAATCGATATCTTCAAATCGCTGCGGCGCTCGGGCTTGGTTTTGAGATAGTAGTCGATCAACGCTCCGGGCGGCGGATTGGAGGCGATAAAAAAGGTGTGGCCGACGAAGGTCTTGCTGTCCATCATGTGCCACTCGACCGCGGGACGAACGTCGAACAGGTGAATATCCTGTGTGAGCACCGGTTCCGTCGTTTGCTCCAGGCTGGTGATGTCGTCGAGGATCCAGATCGACCGGCCGTGGGTGGCGAGAATCAGATCGTTGTCGCGCGGGTGGATCTGAATATCGAACACCGGCACCCTGGGAAGATTGTTCTTCAATTCCTGCCAGCGCCTGCCCCGATCAAAAGAAACGAACAGCCCGTATTCGGTTCCCGCGAACAAAAGATTCTGATTGCGGAAATGCTCGGCGAAGGCGTGGACGGTCCCGTTGTTGTGGGGCAGACCGGTGGAGATGTCGGTCCAGTGCTCGCCGAAATCGGTGGTCATGAATAAATATGGAGCAAAGTCGTTACCGCGATGGCCGTCGAACCCGGCGAATGCCGTCCCCTCGGCGTATTTTGAAGCCACTACGCGGGAAACGTAGGTTCCTTTAGGAACTCCGGGCACATTTGAGGCGACGTTTTTCCAGGACTGGCCGCCGTCGCGCGTCACTTGCAGATTGCCGTCGTCGGTTCCGGCCCACAATATTCCGGCGCGCACAGGCGATTCAGCCAGCGCCACGATGCAGGGGAATGCGGTCACCCCGTCATTGAGGGAAAGAACTTCCTTGCCGGGAACTTTTCCAAGGATGGGGATTTTATTGCGGTCGATGCCGGTGGTCAGATCCGCGCCCAGCCTGGTCCAGTTATCGCCTCGATCCATCGATTTGAAAACATAGTTGCCGCCAAAATAGAGGACCTTATTGTCGAACTGTGAAATCAGGAACGGTGCGGTCCACTGAAAACGATAGCGCGGCTCGGTTTCGGTTTCTTCCCGCGGACGAATGCTCTTCGATTGCTGGCTGCGCAGATCGCGGCGTATCAGGCTGCCGTCCTGGGAGCCTGCAAAGACGGTGTCGGGATCTTTAGGGTCGATGTGGGACCACATGCCGTCGCCTCCGCCGATCTTCATCCACTCGTCGTTGCTCATTCCACGAATGACAAACGTCGCGCTGGGGCCGCACCAGCTATCGTTGTCCTGAAAGCCTCCGCAGACGGTGTAGGGGCGCTTGAAATCATAGGAGACGCTGTACAGCTGGCCGATCGCCGCCGTCGGAAAAATCGACCAGTTCTTGCCCCCATCCCAACTCGCCAGAGGACCGCCGTCGTTGCCGGCAATCATATGCGCGGAGTTCGCCGGATCGATCCAAATCGCGTGGTAATCCTCATGATGGGAGCCGTAGACGCCTCCCCCGGTGCCCAGAGTCGCGTTGCGAAAAGTCTTGCCGCCGTCGTCGGAGGCCATGATGCTGGTGCCTCCGAGCCAAATCCGCAGGTCGTTATTGGGGTCGATGCGAAGCTGGCTGAAGTAGGACGGCCGAGGATTGGTCGCACCCATATTCACCCAGGTGGCGCCTTTATCCTCGCTGCGGAAGACGCCGCCTTGCGCGTTCTCCACTAACGCATACACGATGTTCGGATTGCGGCGATAGATATCCAACGCGATGCGGCCGGTATCGCCATGGGGCAGACCGTTGGTGAGTTTGGTCCAGGTTGTTCCTCCATCGGTGGTTTTGTAGATGCCGCCGTCGGGTCCACCGCCGTTGTATCCGGCGGCGGTGCGGCGGTGCTGATACGCCGAAGCGTAGAGTATCTCCGGGCTTTCGGGATCGATCGCGATATCGTTCGCGCCGGTGTCGTCGTTGATCCGGAGTACTTGCGTCCAGGTCTTGCCGGCGTCCGTGGTTTTGAAAACTCCGCGCTCATGATTCGGTCCCCACAAGTGTCCGGCCGCGGCGACGTATACAATACTTGGGTTGTGGGGATGAATGACGATGCGGCCGATGTGATGCGTATCGGCCAGGCCCATGTGCTGCCAGGTGACTCCGGCATCGAGCGAGCGGTAAACTCCGTTGCCCCACGAGGAACTTTGCCGATTATTGGCTTCTCCCGTGCCGGCCCAAACGACGGCGGGATCGGAGGGCGCCACCGCTACCGCGCCTATCGAAGATACTGCTTCGCCATCGAAAATCGGATGCCAGGTGGTAAACGCGTTGGTGGTCTTCCAGAGCCCTCCGCCGGCAAGACCGACGTAGACGATTCGAGGGTCCCTTTCTACCACGGCGACGTCGTCGACGCGTCCTCCCATGATGGCGGGTCCGATTTCACGAAACTTCAGGTTTTTGAGGGCTGCATCGAACGACGGTTGAGCGCCCAGTGCGGCGACCATCAGGAAAAGCCCGAGTATCTTGGTCAATTATCGATCTCCCTGCTGGAAGACCTGACGGGGCTTCCCAACGCATGGGAGTATGATCACTCTTTATGCGGCGGGACTGCAAGTTTTCGCGGCAGCCGCATGCCGATCAAAGCGAGGGCGCTCGAAACGCGATTCATTCCATGATTGGGTGACTCAAAACGCACGACAAAACATCGACGGCCGCGTTCAAGCTACCATCCGGTAAAAGCCATACCCGGCGAGCTACCGAATCTCAATCTTGAACCCGTGGTCATGGCGGTACCTGAAATACTCCTCCCGATGGCGACGGTTTACCCGCACAAAGGGAACATACGCTTCGTGTCGCTCCACCAAGTAAGAGCGGTATTCACGATCCTCACCGTCGTTCCAATAGTGGTAATCGTGATGCTCCCGATCGTAATAGCGCTTTTCGCCATGATGGTCGTCAGCCATCAAAGTTACCGGCGCAACCGCGAAGGCCGCCGTCAGTAGTCCGCCGAGAATCAGAAATCGTTTCATGTCGTTTTACTCCCGTCAGGGGACGGGCACGTCACAAACCATTCGTCGGCGCTGAGGCTAATCGTAATTGCAAGCTCCTTCGGGTCCAAAGCATGACCATATGTGGTCCTCTGACGGCTTACGGTCAGTGCTTCTTCAATTTGGCCGATGTTTTCACGTGGAGAGTGCAGTTCGATGGAGCACGCGAGCCACTAACTCCTCGTTCGCCGCCGTTGTTGGCGGGCAGAAAACCATAAGCCATTGAAAAAAAGGGTGGTAGTCCTTACGATTCTGGGGTATACTGCCAGAAACGTCTGGCCTGTGCCAGATCATACGACAAAATTCGTTTGGAGGATGAATGATTGCTCGTAGACACACTTTAGTCGTAATTCTTGCTGGATTCCTGGGCATGTCGGGAGCCGCCTTGGCGGTTTCACCTTGCCCGACCGTAGGCCATTCCACATTTCAGGGCGACAACCAGCCCTATCTTACGGCCGGAGGCGGATGTAACGTCCTCGTCACGATCTCGGCAGCGGGTACATCGGTTCAAATCGTGAATTCCCAGCCGTATGATGGCAGCGACGACACACTGGTCGGCGTAGTTAACAACACTTCGGCGCCGCTCTCCCAGCTGACCATCTCAGGATCCGCGATTGCGAATTTTGAAGGCGATGGGGTTTGCGTGTTCGGCGCGGGTGGAATAGCAGGCGATACCTTCACCACCGGCAGCAGCGCCTATTGCACTACCGGACAACAGGTGGAACCGACCCAGGCGATTATTACGGTCCTGGCATGACGTTCTCAAATTTCTCCACGGGTAATTCACTGACGGTGAACTTCAGCCCCGCGCTTGCCGTGGGCGGGTCTTCCTTCTTCAGTCTGGAAAATGCGCCGTCCAACGCTTTGACGGTTACTGGCCCCAGTCCCACGCCGACGCCAACGCCGCTGCCGTCGACGCCACTGCCTTCGTCGTTGTATTTGGCGATGATCGGAGTGGTGGCATTGAGCGGGTTGTACCTGTACAGGCGTCGTAACGCTCAGGTCTGAAGCTTCGGCGCAAATCGTTGTCCGAGGGCAGCGGGGCCTGTTAAAGCCCCGTTGTTTCCTCGCGACTCCAGCGGAAAGCCGAATGATTTCTGGATGGTGCGTGATCCAGGACGTGTTTTAGCTTAGCCTCGCCGCGCTGCCTCGATGGCGGCGACGTCGATCTTCTTCATCGTCATCATCGCCTCGAAGGCGCGCTTTGCCGTACCGCCACCAGCCGCAAGCGCATCGGTTAGCGCGCGCGGGGTGATCTGCCAGGAGAGGCCCCAGCGGTCCTTGCACCAACCGCACGCACTTTCCGCGCCGCCATTGCCGACGATGGCGTTCCAGTAACGGTCCGTCTCTTCCTGATTCTCCGTCACGATCTGGAAGGAAAAGGCCTCGGTGTGCTTGAACGCCGGGCCGCCGTTGAGACCGAGACAGGGAATGCCAACGACCGTGAACTGCACCGTCAGCACATCGCCCTTCTTGCCGCCCGGAAAGTCACCGGGAGCTTCGTGAACAGCGGTTACTTTACTATCCGGAAAGGTGGCCGAGTAAAAACGCGCCGCCTCCTGCGCGTCCTTATCGAACCAGAGGCAGATCGTGTTCTTTGGCTTCATATTGGTGTGTTCCTTGTGCTCCCTGCTACGGTTGACCGGGCAGCGGGGACATTACCGGCGTAACTTTGCCCCAGCCCTGCTCCTTCGCCGTTTTCATGTCTTTGATCAATTGATCGGGCAGAGTGGTTTTGATTTCCGGGCGGGCGTCCTGCGTTCGCCAACGTCCACGCGACGGCAGTGACTGTCTTCGAGATAATCTGCATCTGCTTGTAATCGATCTTGTCGGGGGTGTCGGTGGGGCGGTGGTAATCGGGATGAAGGCCGGTGGTAAAAAAAGCGATGGGCACGCCGATTTTGGCGAAGTTGTAATGGTCGCTGCGATAGAACACGCGCTGGCCGTTGGGTTGCGGGCCCAGGTTATCGTGCGTCGCATCCGGGGCCGTGGCGTCGTAAAAATGATTTAGCGTCAGTTTCTGATAGCCGTTATTGACGGTTTCGATGGTTTTTTCAAGATCGTCGCTGCTGATGTTGGGACCGATGAGCAGCACCTCGCCGGGGTTCACCAGGACGTGCGTGGGATCTGGATCGGTGGAGCCGGGGCTCTTGGTACGGCCGATCATATCTATGTTCAGGTCGGCCACAATTTTGGTGGGATCGACGGGCGGATACTCGGCGAAATATTGCGACCCCCACAGACCCTTTTCTTCACCGGCATTCCACAGGAAGATGATGCTGCGGGCCGGGCGCATGCCTTTCGCCGCGCCTTCCGCGAAAGCGCGGGCCATCGCCATGACCGAAACGGAGCCAGAGCCGTCGTCATCGGCGCCGTTGTTCACGTTATGCCCGTTGGGGAGCGGCACGCTCAGACCGATGTGATCGAGATGCGCGCTGATAACGATGTACTCATTCTTTCTGACTGGGTCCGCGCCTTCAAGTATGCCAACGACGTTTTCAGCGTGACTGGACTCACTTTTGACGGGAACATGCAGCTTCATCGTCTTGGCGGCGTTCAGATCAAAGGAATCCGGTTTGGTGTTTGATCCAGCGGCATAGAAAAGATCGGCTCCACTCTTCTTCTCCCCTTGAAAGATCGCATCGGTCATGGACAAACCGGCTGTGATGGAGGGAACGGCCCGGCAAGCCTCAGGCGCACGCAGCTTGGGAGGCTGGTAGGTGGGGCCGTTGAGTCCGCGTCCGCCTCCGCCGCGACCAGCGCCGGCGGCCGTTAGGATTCTCCATGGCCTCAAGCTGCTGAAAATTGGCGAGGTGAATGACGGCGACCGCACCGTTCTGGCCGCCGTATTCTTCGGGCGTGAGGAAATCCTTGCACGGCTCACCGAGCGGATTCTGTCCACGCCCGCCGCCTCCACGGCCACCCTGCTGCGAGGCAAGCTCACGGGGAAGCCCGGCAACCACAATGATTTTGCCGTTAACATCCAGGCCTTGATAGGGATCAAGATTCGTCTTGTGGATGACATAACCGTTTCCGGCGAAGACCAGTTTTCCCTCGGCGTCGAAGGGTTCGAGCGGCGGAGCGCCGCGTCCGCCGGCGGGAACGGTCCACTCTTTGGAGTATTCGAAATCGGTGGTACGCGGCCGGGCATTTTCGCCGGGTCCAGTGCTCGCGCCGCCACGTCCGCCGCCGGCGGTGCGGTCATCGAAGCCTTGGCCGACTCGGCGATCACCTGTTTGGTGACGAGATCGAAGGGCATCAGATATGGTTGCAGCGGACCGTTGGTGTCACTGGCGCTGCCGCCGGGCCTGAGTCCCCATTCGGCAAGATGGCTGGCGACGTAGAGCGCCGCGATGTCGAATCCGCGCGAGGGAAGATTGCGGCCCTCGAGTTGGTCTGACGCTAGAAAATAGAGAAAGGTTTTGAGCTCATCCTGCGTGATCGAATCGGCATTGCCGAAGGCGGGCGGCGCGGGAGTAGTGATTTTCGCGGCGGCTTTCGGTTTCGATTGGGCGTCAAGCTGCGGGAGGACGGCGAGTATCGCCAGGGCAGCCATGATTAGCCATGGCCCACGATAAAACGGGCGTGAGATTCGGGGTGTTTTAGGGGAAATCGGTAGGCGCATGCGAGTTTAAGGATATCATCCGTGTCCGCATGGAGGGGATGCTGAAAAAAGTACAGACGGCTCCCACTCTGACGACTCTCATCACTGCTGGAGCTGTGCGGTAGCCGGCGCTGATTCGGCCTCTTGAATTCTCAGAACCTCGCCGGCCAAAAAAATGTCGGTGAGCAGCGCCCGCAGATGCATCGAAGCATTGAGGTTGTCGATCAATTGAGAGCTGATGACGGGCTGCGCAAGGACTAATTCTATTCCGGCAAGCGAATCCCGAGCGTCGCGGTCCAGCACCGCGAGGAACGCTCCGAATTCCTGGCGCGTTGCGGCCGCGCAACTTTCCGCAAGTCCGCTAAGCGCATCGGCAGCGCGATTCAGAAATTCCCGGAGTTGTGTGCCGGTCTCAGTACCTTTGTCACTGGGCAGGCCTTGCGCGGCGTAGCCCAGCATGAACTCATAGCATTCCTCGATGGCTTCAAAGCGATTCCAAACATCCCCGGTCATGCGTTCCCGTCCCTTTGAATGGTCTCTTCCACCGGCCACCTCTGCGGATCATAATGCTTCAAATAGAAGTCGCGCCTCATCGAGCCGAAAATCATCGACTTTGTGATGTCCAGCTTTTCGGGGCGAACCGCGAAGTAGACATGGACCATAACCAGGGCGATGAGCCCCACCCCGGCTAGCCCGTGAAGCACATACATCAGGCCCCACGTCATGTCGCCGAAGAGGTATGGATTCCGTGGCAGGATGCTTGTCTTTACCCGAAACAACATGAAGACGCCGGTTCCAATGGCAGATAAGCCAGTCGCCATGATCGCACCGTGGTAGAGCTTGTTCTCTAAAGGGTACTTGGCGAATTTCCGCGGCGGCGGGGCGGGCTTGCCGAAGAATCTTTGTACTCTTTTCCAGGCGTCCTGAAGGTCGTCTCTATCGGGCCAGATAGCCCAGAAGTCTAGCCACACAGACGCATGGATGATATGAAAGAGAATCGAGGCAGTTAAGACGATTCCTGCGATCCAATGGTAGGTGACCCAATCGAACTGCACCCCGACTTTCGGCAGGAAGGCGGTGAACAGCAGCGTGAACATCGAGGCTGCCATGATCCAGTGAAACAAACGCGCTACCAAGGAGTGCCTCGGGACCTGCTGAGGCACAGAGGCCGCGAGCGCGGGAGGAACATCGCCCGCGAATTCTTCCGCTTTGGCGAAATACCGCACGTAAATTGCGTGCACAATGAGGAATAGCAGACCGGCAAGGCCGAAAACCCAAATCAAGAACCAGGCGATGTGGATCGGAACGTTCTGCCCCCAGGGACTTGTCGCCCATTCCGTAATCGACTTCAGGATGCCCACTTTGCCTCCTCTACTCCCCCGATTGCCCGTTTTACGAGGTTTCTCATCAACGGGATCTTATAGGCGTTGAACTGGAGCGGAACCGCGCCCTCCACGGCCAATTTTCCCGCCATCTCACCCGTCGCGGCAGTCGCCGGCTTCCCGCGAACAGCATCCTCCACGGCCCTTAATCGAAGGGGACGGGCAGCGGCGGCGTTTACCGCGATGCGAATGGTCTCGATGACGCCGCCAGATATCTTCATCGCGGAGGCCACGTTCAACAATGGAAAATCCCACACGTTGCGGTCGCGAATTTTCTCGAAATAGAATCGCGTGCCAGCCCAGG
>CAVPKR010000129.1:0-24492 GCA_963705675.1 Terriglobia bacterium | reverse complement strand
ACAGAAACGACCGCATTTCCGGAGTATTCACACTCCTCAACTGCCCTTCTATCATTTTGTCCACATCCGCCGTCATCTCGGCGCGATCGGCGGGACTCATTTCCGCCTTCATCCGGGTCCAGGCGGCACGGAGCTTCTCCAGGACTACTTTCGGATCTTTCTCGTCTTGTTCGCCGCGCAGAGCGTTGAACAACATCTCCTGCCCGGCGCGATTCTTGGCCACCGCGATGTCGCTTCCTCCACTGCCCCTGACAATCAGCTCGCTTTGTACGTACAGGACTTGCTCGCCGGTGACACCGGTCCCAGCCAGCAGCACGACAAACGCGACGTCGGACGATCGAGAGGCGGCTATGGGGCCGATGATTCCTCCTTCGCTGTGTCCGATCACGCCGATTCTTTTGGGGTCGATTTTCTTGCGCGCTTTCAGGAACTCCACTCCGGTCAAAACGTCGCCGGCCATTTCGCCGATTGTCGTCTGGACCGAATTGCCGGTGGATTTGCCCACTCCCCGATCGTCGACGCGCAGAACCGCGATGCCTCTCCGCGTCAGATAGTCCGCGAGCACCCAGAAGGGCTTATGCCCCATCAGCGTCTCATCCCGATCGTGTGGACCCGAACCCGTAATCAGAATCGCCGCCGCGAAGGGGCCGTCCCCGCGCGGGGTGGTCAGAGGTGCCCGCGAGCTTCACTCCGGCGGCTCGATTCTCATACGCGACATCCGCCGATTCATACGGGAATGGCGGCTGCGGGTTCTGCGGCCGGTTGAGCGTCTCAATTTTGTCGACCCGCTTGAAGACCAGCGGAATCGAGGCACCCTGGGTGAAGGAGCCGGTAATCTGATCGCCATCCAGCATGCCGTCGTACGTCGCGCGTATGTCCGGAACGTCGAGGTAAAGCTTGCCGGATGTGAACTTCGTTTCTCTTACCGGGATCCCGTTTATCCCCTGATCGAGACTGTCCAGCTTGGTCACCAGCGCGCCCTTGCTGTTGCGTAGGATGTGAATCGCCAGCCGCAGCTTCAAGGCTCCGGCATTTAGGGTTCCTTGCCAGGTACCTTCGATGGTCTGACCGGACGCGACTACCGCAACGAGTAGGACCAATCCGGCAAAATGTGCGCTCATGTCCCAGATTGTGAAGCAATTATCTATTGATGTCCAGTAATAAACCAGGCCGTTGCGCGGCAGGCTGGACGTGATCTAATGGGCCCCCTTGGGCAAGCCTTTTTCATGTAATCGACACACCGATTTGGTAGACTAAACCAATCAATCTTTAGGAGGGTCTCTATGCGTTTTGGTTATGCGCTATCTCTGTTTGCGATCGCCGCCGCCTCGTGTTTCGGGCAGGCGTCGGGCGGCTTGGCGGGAATTGAGGCGAGGTTAAGGATTCGAGCGGCGCTGCCGTCCCCAAGGCCAAAGTAGTCATCTCGAGCGATCTTCGCGGCGTGGTCCGCAACCTGGAAACTAACGATTCCGGCGCCTTTGCCGCTCCCGCGCTGCTGCCGGGGTCGGGATACAAAGTGACCGTCACCGCGGCCGGCTTTGCCACTTATGAGGCGAAAGACCTGACGCTCCAAGTGGGCCAGAATCTGAACCTGTCCATCGCGATGGCGGTGGGCCAGACCACCACATCGGTGGAAGTGAACGCGGCCGCGCAGATGCTGGAAGATACCAAGACCGATGTTTCGCAGGTGGTGAACACTCGCGACATTATGGAGCTTCCGATCAACGGGCGGCGCGTCGACTCGTTCGTGCTGAACACCGCCGGCGTGACCAATGACGCTACCTTCGGACTGCTCAGTTTTCGTGGAGTCGCCGGCAACAATTCCTTCCTGCTCGACGGTAACGACAACACCGAGCAATTTTATGATGAGAATGCCGGCCGCACCCGCATCCAGTCGCAAGTCTCAGCCGACGCGGTGCAGGAGTTTGAAGTGGTCTCGACGAATTTCTCCGCCGAATACGGCCGCGCCATGGGTGGCGTGGTGAACACGGTGACCAAGAGCGGCACCAACGGAATTCATGGGAGCGCGTTCTATTTCCTGCGCAGCACCGGATTCGACGCTCACGATCCTTATTCCGCGTTCAATCCGACCGAGCACCGAATCCAGACCGGCGGCACGGTGGGCGGCGCGATTGTCAAGAACAAGCTGTTTTACTTTCTGAGCGCCGATATCACGCGCCGGAATTTCCCTTCGTGGACAGCCAGGTGAAGGTCGGGTTCGTGGACCAGGTCAACCAGGTATGGGTTGGCTGCACGGCGACGGCCGCCCAGTGCGCGGCCATTAACGGGCTGCTGCCGCGCTTCTACGGGCAGATTCCGCGCACCGCGTCGAACGATCTGTATTTCGGCCGCCTGGATTATCACTTCAACGACAAGAACACGTTCAGCACCAGCTTCAATTTTCTGCGCTGGAAATCGCCGAACGGCATCCAGACGGGACTTTCCTCGACTACCGGCGCGGGGATCACCGGCAACGGCGACGATTCAGTGACGGTACGCAATGGAAAAGCCACCTGGACTTACGTTCCGAACGGGCGATGGGTAAACTTGTTCCGCTACGGCCTGGACACGGACCGGCAGGCGGATGGCTTCGACCAGGCGGAGCTGGGCGGCGGGCTCGGCTATCTCGACGTCTCCGTGGCAGGCGTCCAGCTTGGACCGGCGACGTACCTTCCCCGCGTGGAGCCGCTTGAAGTCCGCAACGAATTCGCCGACGATCTAAGCTGGTCGAAGGGCAAGCACCTGCTGAAATTCGGCGTGAGCATCGAGCACGTACAGGACGATGTGAACTATCTGAGCAACCGGTACGGGTCGTACACGTACCCGACGGTGACGTCTTTCGCGCTCGATTACAGCGGAAATACTACGGGGGCGAGGAACTACTCGGCATTCAGCCAGACTTTCGGCAACCCGGCCGTGAATTTCGCGATCAAAGACGTAGGTTTTTATATCCAGGACCAGTGGAAAGTCAACGATCGGCTGACGGTGAACCTGGGCGCGCGATATGAGCATACTTTCGCGCCTCCGCCGCCGGCCGCAAATCCGCTGTATCCGCTGACCGGAGCTCCGCTGCATACCGGCGCGGTGGATCTGATGCCGCGCATCGGAATTTCATACCGGATCAACGACAAGACCGTCATCCGCGGCGGCGCCGGGACATTCTTCGCGCGGCTGATCGGCGGCATGCTCGACGATGTTTACACCGGCAACGGGATTTATCAGATCTCGGACAATCTGAGCAATGCGGGGTTGATCGCCCAGGGGCCGGTATTTCCCAATGCTCTGGCCGCTCCGCTGACCAGCATCGTGGGGGGCGCATCCACGCTGGATGTTTTGTCGCCACATCTGAAGACGCCGTATTCGGAACAGGCGACCATCGCTGTGGAACGGCAGATCGCTAAAGACATGGTGCTGACGGTCTCGGGGATCTTCAGCCGCGGAGTGAATCTGTATGGTACGCAGGATATCAACGCTCCCGCGTTGGGCGCGCCGTTCACTTACACGATCGACAATGCTACCGGGCAGCAGGTGGGCACTTACACTACCCAGGTCTACACGGGTGCGCGGCCGAATCCGAATTTCGGCGCGATCTACGAGGAAACCAACGGGGTCAGCAGCTGGTATAACGGGCTGGTGGTGGCGTTCGACAAGCGCTTCAGCCACGGATTCCAATCGTCCGCATCCTATACCTGGTCGCATGAAATCGACGATGGGCAGGGCGCGGCGACTAACGCGATCTTCGGGTTCAGCGATTCGCTGTGGACCTACAACGGGCAGTATACGTTCGACAAAGGGAGCGGCTCGCTCGACCAACGGCAGCGCTTCGTTTACACCTTTGTATGGGCGCCTGAGTTCATACATTCGGGCGGCGCGTTCGCGAAGTACGTAGTGAACAACTGGCAGCTTTCGAGCATTACGACGATCGCCAGCGGGCGACCCACGGGCAGCCCGACCATCCATTTGAACGATACTCCGGTGACGGGGATGCTCTACAGCGCGTCGGCTCTCGATGGATTCAACGGGAATTTCCGGGTGCCGTTCCTGCCCGTGAACAGCCTGTATACGCCTTGGATCCAGGTGGAGAATTTCCGCTTAACGAAGCATATCCCGCTGCCACGCGAAGCCATGCGGCTGAGTCTCAACTTCGAGGCGTTTAATATCGCTAATAACTGGTCTCCGACCAGCTTGACGACGCAAGCCTATACCGAGGCGAAAGGGATCTTGACATATACGCCGACCGCCTTCGGAGTGGGATCGGGCGACGGTGGATTCCCCGACGGGACGCAGGCGCGGCGCTTGCAAGTCAGCGCTCGGTTTACGTTCTAGATCACTTTCAAGCGAGCGGGTGCACGGGGTCCGTGCATCCGTTACCGCTGGCTGACTTCGCCGGCCGCGACTCTGCGGTTGAAATCGGCGGACTTGTTGCGGGGCACGGTAAGGGCTCTCCAACGGTCGCCGGAAAAGTGTTTCGCGAGCATCACGATTTGCCCCACGTGATAGGAGTAGTGCGCGATCTGCCGGTTGATCGCCTGGGTCACGGAGTGGGCTTCGCCGCGAATGGTGATGGTGCGATTGAGGTCCGCGTCGGTTAGGGGCTCCAAAGCGGCGAACAGGCGGCCCCAGCCTTCTTCCCACAACTTCATCAGGGCCGAGGGATCGGCTGGGGGCTCGACGAACTCGGAGTCTCGATTGCGATCCGGTTTCTCGCCGTCGGCGGTGAGGAAATCGGTCCATCGCGAACGCATATTGCCGGCCATGTGCTTCACGACGATCGCGATGGAATTATTTTCCGCGTCGAGCGAGGCGTACAACTGCTGGTCGGTGACCTGAGCGATCGCGCCCTCGGCCAGCTTCTTATATTGCCGGAAAACTTCGAGCGAATCCTTTAAGTAGGAAGTTGTAAATTGGAGCGCCATGGCCCCATTTTCTCACTCCGCGATTTGGTCCGGAGCTTCGCACCCGTGCTGCTGAATGTGCTCCTCCAGGTCGGCTCGAGCCCGCTCAAAAATCATTCGCACGCCCTCGGCGTGCTGGTACGTCTCCTCGAATTGATCCGGGCTCACTGCGGCGAGTGAGGCCGTGGCATCTTTATAGATCTTCGAGGCCGTCCGGTACTGCTCGGCTAATCTTTCCCGTTCGCTGCATGGTGGTTTTGGCTGCATATCGTTCACCAGAGGCTCGTATGCATATGGAGCCGTTCCTTCCTAATCGTGTTTCAATGGAAAAATTTGCCCGAAACGTTTCTGCACTATAGTGGTTTGATCGAGTGTGCAAAAATTGTCAGATAGAGGGGATCTACGCATGAAAAATGGATCGTACTGTCAGTTTTGCCGGCTACGATGTTCGCGGCAGGTCCGGGTACTATGAGTGACTCCGAGCGCTCCTTTCTGACGGAGCAGTTGGAGCTGACGAAGAAAAATATGCTCGCCAGCATCAACGGGCTGACCGACGCGCAATGGAAGTTCAAGCCCGCCCCGCGGTCTGGAGCGTGCAGGAATGCGCCGAGCACATCATTCTCGCCGAGGATTTCATTTCCGGCGCTTCGCAAAGGAGTCGCCGCGCGTGAGTAATATGATGAAGTCGTGAAACGGAATTGGCTGATCGCCGGCGGACTGGTATTGGTACTGGCCGCCGGCGGAATCATTCTGGCGCGGCGGTCTCACAAAGCGGTTCCAAAGCCCGCGCCGGCTCCGGTTGCGCCCGCGGAAATCACTCTGATTGGACGCGTGGAGCCGCGCAACGTTGCCGCGGTGGCTCCGCCGATCGAGGGAGTTCTCGAAACCTGGTTCGTCGAGCCGGGCCAGGAGGTCTATAAGGACCAATTGCTTGGCCGCATTCGCAGCCCCCAGTTGGAGGCCGCTATTCAGAAGGCGCAGAGCGATCTGGATCAATCGGCGTCACTGATCGAAATTCAGAAGGGCGAATTGCTGGCCGCGAAACTGGAGGTATCGCGCGCCGAAGCGGACCAGACTCGCGCCCACAACGACGTCGACGTGACCGAGAAAACCTATACGCGCCAGAAAGGCCTATGGGACGCGGGCGCGACTCCGCGGCTGGCATTCGAGAAGGCCGAGAAGGATTACCAGGATGCAAAATCTGCGCTGGAGCGAGTGGATGCCAACGCGAAGCGCGCAGCGGATAAGGTTGAAGCGGTTACACACTCTCTGGACGCCGCTAACACTGGAGTCGTCGAAAAAACGCAGGCCCTCGAAAAGGCCAAGGCGGCGCTGACCTCCGGCGATATCCATTCACCTAGCGACGGAGTGGTGGTGTCTCACAAAGGCAATCCGGGCGACGCGGTCGATCCAGGCATGAAGGACTTGGTTCAGGTCGCGACGGAGCTCACTTCCTGGCAAGTAATACTGCCTAAGGTCAATGTCCACGCCGGTCAGGCTGTGTCGGTTCACGTGGGCGACGACGATTTTCCGGGGGTGGTGCGAGAAGTGACCGATGCGGGCGTTTTGGTCGATTTTACGAGCGCGAAGCCTATCACAAAGCTCGATCTGACGGCGCAAGTTAGAATCAAATGAATGCAATTTCTTCATGAGAGCCTGGTCGAGCTGATCACGCAAACTTCGACCAATCTGCCACCGGATGTGCGTGAAGCCATGGGAATCGCCATCGGCGAAGAGAATCCTGGCACGCAAGCGTCGCAGGCGCTGAGCATCATCGCGTCGAATATCGATATGGCCGCCGACGATTCCGGTCCGATCTGCCAGGACACCGGTATGCCGACGTTTTTCGTCCACACGCCGGTGGGAGTGAACCAGATCACGCTGAAAAAGGCCATTCGCGAAGCGGTCGCCGAAGCGACGAAACGCGGCAAGCTGCGGCCGAATTCGGTGGATTCGCTGACGGGCAAAAATAGCGGGGATAACCTGGGCGCGGAGACCCCGGTGATTCACTTCGAGCAATGGGAGCAGGATGATATCGAAGTGAAGCTGATCCTCAAGGGAGGCGGCTGCGAGAACAAGAACATCCAGTATTCCCTGCCCTTCGAGTTGGACCGGCTGGGGCGCGCGGACCGGAACCTGGAAGGCGTTCGCAAGGCGATTCTGCATTCCATCTGGCAGGCGCAAGGCCAAGGCTGCGCGCCGGGAGCCGTCGGCGTGTGTATCGGCAGCGATCGAGCGCATGGGTATGAGCTGGCCAAGATATATTCTGCGGACTCTGGACGACACGAATCCGGTACCGGAGCTCGAGAAGCTGGAAGCCGAGATCATGGAGGAGGCGAATCGCTTGGGCATCGGCGCGATGGGATTCGGCGGCGGCGTGTCGCTGATCGGGTGCAAGATCGTTGCGGCGAATCGCCTGCCGGCGAGTTTTTTTGTTTCGGTCGCATATGAGTGCTGGGCATTTCGAAGGCTCGGGGTGCGCTTCGATGCATCGAACGGCGCGATCACGAGCTGGATCTATCGCGATCCGGCGCGCGCGGTGGAAAAGATGACGAAGAGTGAAGGCTTTCCGCTGACGGGCCGTGAGATCGTGCTGCATCCACCGCTTTCTGAAGACGACGTGCGCGCGCTGAAGGTGGGTGACGTGGTGCTGATCAGCGGAGAAGTTTTCACCGGACGCGATGCGGTTCACGCGCATTTGATGAAGCATCGCGCCGCCGGTCGACATGCGCGGATCCGTGCTGTATCACTGCGGTCCGGTGATGCTGAAGCAAGGCGAACACTGGACCGTGAAAGCTGCCGGTCCTACGACGAGTAGCCGCGAGGAGCCGTATCAGGCGGACATTATTAAGAACTACGGCGTGCGCGCGGTGATGGGCAAGGGCGGAATGGGCAAGAAAACGTTGGGCGCGCTGAAGGAATCGGGAGCCGTGTATCTGAACGCGATCGGTGGCGCGGCGCAGTATTATGCGCGGTCGATCGAGAAGGTGCTGGGCGTCAATCTGATCGAGTTCGGCATCCCCGAGGCCATGTGGCACCTGCGCGTCAACAACTTTATCGCTATCGTGACGATGGACGCGCACGGGAACAGCCTGCACGCCGAGGTGGAGAAAAACACGGGTGATCGACTGGCCGAACTAGCATCTCCGACCATTTGAGTCCGAGATGATGTATACTCCTAGATGCAAGTGAGTAGCGGATTTGTTGGGGCCTTTACTGGCCAATGGGACTGAATCTGCAAATGAATGTCAAAAACCTGACGCATCTGAAGCGCGGCGAATCGGGGATTTTGGACCGGCTGGATTTGCCGGAAGACGACGCTCGCCGGTTGATGGAGCTCGGTTTCTTACCGGGACATACGGTTACGCCCGCCAATTCGGCTCCGGGCGGCGACCCGCGGGTGTTTCGGGTGGATGGATCCGAAGTGGCGCTTCGCAAGGAGACCGCGGCGCGGATGATTCTGCGCTGAGGAAATCATGGGCGACTGTCACGGCTGTCCCGTAGCAATGCTTCCCCCACCGCCTCCCCGGACGCGGCGGCACATTGTGGCGATCGTGGGACCGCCGAACTCCGGCAAATCGACGCTTTTCAACCGGCTGACGGGGCTGCGGCAAAAGGTCGCTAATTTCCCGGGAGTGACGGTGGAGCATCGCATGGGGCGGGTGAAGCTGGAGGGGAATCGCGAGATTTACGTCGTAGATCTGCCGGGCGTCTACAGCTTGAATCCGCGGACCGAAGACGAGCAGGTGACTCACGACGTTCTGTGCGGCGTGATGAAGGACATCCCCAAGCCGGATGCGGTGCTGCTGATTCTCGATTCGACGAATCTCAGCCGGCACCTGGTATTGGCTGCGCCGGTGCTGTCGTTGGGATTGCCGACGCTGGTGATCCTGAACATGGCGGACGATCTGGGCGCGCGCGGGGGCGAGATCGATTCGGCTGAATTGGCGATGCAACTGGGCTCGCCGGTGGCGCTGGTGAGTGCGGCTAAGGGCGCGGGAGTCGACAAGGTTTTTCAGTTTCTCGCCGGGACGACGCAGGGCGCGGCGGTGCAGAAGCCGATGATGGAACTGCCCGTGATCCAGGACATTCCGAAGTGCCGGGCGTGGGCTGCGAATGCGGGGAATAAGGCGAATTATCACGCGCCGGCGCCTCCTTTATGGACGCGTCGGCTGGATGCGGTTTTTCTGCATCCGGTGGCGGGGCCGCTGATATTTCTGCTGGTGGTGATCGGCGTTTTCGAAACGATTTTCACGGGCGCGAAGCCGATTATGGACGCGATGGAAGCCGCCATTCTTCATTCGGGTCACTGGATCGGCTCGGTACTGCCGGACAACGCGTTTCGCTCACTGATCGTCGACGGAGTGTGGCACGGGGTGGGATCGGTGATTCAATTCCTGCCGCAGATCCTGTTTCTGTTCCTGTTTATCGGGATCTTAGAGGACTCGGGATATCTGGCGCGGGCGGCGTTGATTGCGGATCGGACTATGTCGCGTTTCGGGCTGCAGGGGAAGAGTTTTATTCCGCTGCTATCGGCATACGCGTGCGCGGTGCCGGCGATTATGGCGACGCGGACGATTGAGAATAAGCGCGACCGGATCGCGACGATTCTGATTGCGCCGTTCATGACGTGCTCGGCTCGATTGCCGGTGTACACGCTGGTGATCGCGGCGTTTATCCCGACCCACTGGCAGGTGGCGGCGCTGCTGGGGCTCTACATCATCGGATTCGCGGCGGCGATTTTGACGGCGAAGCTGTTGAAGTCGACCATTCTGAAGAGCGGGCGGAGCGGGTTCATGCTGGAGATGCCGCCGTATCGCTGGCCTACGGCGCGGTCGCTGGCGCTGCGGTTAGTCGACCGGTCTAAAGTATTCCTGCGGCGCGCGGGCACGGTGATTCTTCTGGTCGCGGTAGTGATTTGGGTCCTGGGGCATCTGCCGGTGGTAGGGGGGAAGGCTCCGCCGATCGAGCAGAGTATCGCGGGGAAGATCGGGCATGCGGTGAAGCCGGCGATACGGCCGCTGGGGTTCAACTGGAAGATCGGAGTGGGGCTGATCACGTCACTGGCGGCTCGCGAAGTGATTATCGCGACGCTGGGGACGATTTACGGAATGGAAGACAGCACCGAGCGGTCGACCAATTTGCAGCAGGCGCTGCGGCAGGACTTGACTCCGGGGGGCGCGGCGGCGCTGCTGATTTTCTTTGCGTTCGCGATGCAGTGTATGTCGACGATCGCCGTGGTGCGGCGGGAGACGGGGGGATGGAAGTGGCCGGCGGCGCAGTTCGCTTACATGACGGTGTTCGCTTATGTAGCGGCGTTCGTGGCGAATCGGGTGGTTACTTTTTTGGTGTGAGGTTTGGTCTGGCCGCAACAGGCAGGCCACAGCAAAGAGGAAGCGCCGCACTCCTGCCGCCCCCGATTCGCGCAATCGCAAAGTGCTCGCCTCACTGCGCTTTCATGGCGATAGTGACCGTATCAATGCCGTTGCCTATAGTGATCACGATCGGGACGCCGTCGGCTGGCTGCACGACAGTGGGAATCTTGGTGTTGACCTGAAATTTGGATGCGGCGCCCGGCTGCTCCATTACGTCTCTCGCCTCTTCTTCCGCCGAAAGTCCGGCCGCGAGTTTGCCGAGCTGATCCTAACGTCGTAATATTTTCCGCATATCGAAACGATGTCAGTTGCATGAAACGCGTAGCGTAATCCTTGGACACTACGAATTCGCACGACACTGGCCTTTCAAGTTTGAATCTTATGGCGGAGAATCCTCCGGTGATCGATCAGATCCAAGCGAACTATCTTTTCGGAAGTCGGAGGCAGCGACCGTCAAGAATGGGCAAATTTCAACCGAAGGATAGAGTAGGACGGCAACCTCCCCAAAACCATGGCTACGAGCATCAGAGATCTGATCCGGCAGTACCGGTTCTTCTTGCTGGGCGCCCTTGTAACCTGCGGGAGTGTTGCTTGGGTTGCGGATGATTGTCTCTTTGCCGCCAAGAGCGCTCTGGCCTTGTATACCGTCGGGGTCCGTGGCTTCGGCATCGAAGGCGAGATCGAGTATGAGATTCAGGAAAGCCGCCGTACTGTTTTGGCCGCGCTAAACTCCAACACCTTCGAGTCGCAGAACCCCTTCATCGAGCAGTCTCGCGCTGCGGACCGGCGTGCTGAAGGTCTGCTCAACGAACTTCAGTTGCTCCCGATCGGACCGGCGCTTCGCAGGCTCGCACAGGATTTCGCGGCCGCGTGGACCCGCTATCTCGAAGTCCGTGACACGGAGGCCGCGCTCATTTTCGAGAATCGCAAGACGGAAGCTTTTCAAACGGATCTGCGGGATGGAAATTCCACATTCCGCCGAGCTTTCGAGACCGTGCGGCAAATGAAAAAGCAATTGGATGACGACTCGCTCAAATGGGAGGGGGACGTGCGTTGGGCCGGCTACCGTGCGGGCGTCGAACTCCTGGTCCTCTTGATCGGGCTCTTGCTTGCACTTCGAGGGGCCGAGAAGAATCGTGAGCGGAAGCGGCACCTCGAAACGCTACAGACGCTAAATGACAAGCTGCGCCGGGCCATCGACGCTGCCGAGACCGCTAACCGGCTCAAATCGGAATTCCTAGCCAATATGAGCCATGAAATCCGGACACCGATGAACGGCATCCTCGGCATGACGGAGCTGGTGCTCGACTCGCCGCTCGACGAGGAGCAGAGGGACAATCTGCAGACTTCTCAGGACTGTGCGACTTCCCTGCTCGTAATCATCAACGATATCTTGGACTTTTCGAAAATCGAGGCCGGCAAGCTGGATCTGAATCAAACCGAATTTGAGCTTCGGGCGATTGTGACCGAGAGCGTCAAACCGCTCGCCCTCAAGGCCCACCAGAAGGGGCTCGAAGTCATCCTGCATGTTGCCTCTGGAGCTCCCGAGGTGGTGGCCGCGGATCCGGCACGATTGCGGCAGGTCCTGTTTAACCTGGTGGGCAATGCCATTAAGTTCACCGAAGAAGGCGAGATCGAGGTCAGCGCTTGCCTGGAAGACCGTAAGGGGGCCGAAGCCGTATTGCATTTTACGGTGCGCGATACCGGGATTGGGATCGCGCCGGACCAACACAAGAAGATCTTCGAAGCGTTCTCGCAAGCCGACGGCTCGATTACTCGTATCTATGGCGGGACCGGTTTGGGATTGGCCATCTGCGCGCGGCTGGTCCAAATGATGGGCGGCAAAATTTGGGTGGAGAGTACTCCCGGTAATGGCAGCCAATTCCATTTCACCATCCGGGTGCAAGTTCCCGAGCAGCCGGTCCGAAAACATCCGTGGCCCGCGCAAGCTCTGGAGAACATGCGCGCTTTGATAGTGGACGACAATCAGACGAATCGCCGCCTCCTTGAGCAGCATCTCCGCCGGTGGAAAATGCTACCGTCAGGGGTCGACGGCGGACCTGCCGCGCTCGACGCGCTGGCACAAGCCTTAGCCGCCTTCAGGCCGTTTCCGCTCTTGCTGGTGGACGCTCAGATGCCAGGGATGGACGGCTTCACGCTGGTTCGCCGAATTCGCGAGGATGGCCGCTTCCAATTGACGACAATCATGATGCTCACTTCCTCGGAACAACAGGGGGACATCGCACGGTGCCGGGAATTAGGGGTGGCCCAATACCTGAGGAAACCGATCACGTCAGAAGATCTTCTCGCGCAGATCTTGAATGCCCTCAGTTCAGCGCGATGGCCGGTGCCGTCCGAAGGGTCCGATCCCGACGGCCGGTGGACCACAGACTTGCCGCCAGCATCCGGACTCGTTGGAGCGTCCGAGAGCCGCTGGCCAGCCCATCCGGAACGGCAGTCCGGTGGTCATGCAGGAACCGAAAGGATAGGCAAAAATGACACGACGAAACATCGTGGTTAATGTTGCTCTTGCGGGCGCTTTGTCAATGGGCGCGGCGTGGCCGCAACCGATTCTGATCAACGCCGCCGGAGCGACGTTTCCCTACCCGATTTACTCCAGGTGGTTCGAAAAATTTCATGAGAAGTTCCCGAACACGCAGATCAACTATCAACCGATCGGGTCCGGTGGCGGGATACAGCAACTGACGGCAGGAACAGTCGACTTCGCGGCTACCGACGGACCCCTGAACGAAGGTCAGATGAGAGATTATCGGGACAAACGAGGCACAGAGGCGCTACACTTTCCAACCGTCGTGGGCGCGGTGGTGCCCACTTACAACGTTCCCGGCGTGTCGGGTTCTCTCAACTTTACCGGGGAAGTGCTTGCGCAGATCTTCCTTGGCACGATTACGAAGTGGGATAGCCCGGAGTTGACCAGAGTCAATCCAGGCGTGAAGCTTCCAAGCCGCGGCATTGTCGTGGTCCATCGTTCCGATAACAGCGGTACTACTTACGTGTGGTCAGACTATCTCACAAAAATCAGCAAAGTGTGGGACACGAAAATCGGGAAGGCTACGATGCTGAACTGGCCCGTGGGGATCGGAGGAAAGGGAAACGAGGGAGTATCTGACGCGATCAGGCAGGCCGCGAATTCCATAGGGTACGTGGAGTTAGCCTACGCTTTGCAGCACAAGATGACGTATGGCAAAGTGAAGAATGCCGGAGGCGAGTTCGTTGAACCCACCTTGGCTAGCGTTAGGGCCGCCGCATCGAGCGTCTCCATGCCAGACGACTTCCGTGTATCCATAACCAATTCGCAGGGTGCAGGGGCCTATCCGGTTTCCAGCTTCACCTGGCTCTTGATTCCGTCTAAGATCACGGATCCCGTTCGAAAGAAGGCAATCAAGAATTTCGTCTCTTGGATGCTAACGGAGGGACAGAAAATGACTGAACCTCTCTCGTATGCGCCCGTTCCGGCAGCGATCGTGGAGAGGGAAATCAAGGCGATCGACAAAGTCCAGTAGCCCGATTATCACCGGCTATTTCCCGGCGCGGCGGGCCGATAGAACCTGGATCGTGCGGGCGCGCGAATTACATGGGATCTTGACGGTGATTGAACGCCCATTTACAATCGCGTATGCCACGAAAGGTCATCCTAGGGTTCGGAATCAGCGTCGACGGCTATATTGCCCGGCGAAACGGGGCCATCGATTTTCTGGTCCTGGACAAAGAAGGTGAAACATTGATGGCGGACTTCTTCGCCAAGATCGATACCACTATCATGGGCCGCAAGACCGCGGTAGCCGTGGCGAAATTGCGCAAGAATGGGGAGGTGCCCGATACGCCGGGCATGGCCAGCTACGTGTTTTCCCGGAGATGGAAGCCGGGCAAACGCGAGGATTTCGAAGTGGTGAGTGGATCTCTAACAAATTTTGTGAGAAAACTAAAACGCCGCCCGGGGAAAGACATCTATCTGGGAGGCGGGGGCGAATTGGCCCGGAGTTTCCTGCAAGAGGACTTGGTGGACGAACTCTTCATCGGCGTTGGCCCCTTACTGTTAGGCGATGGGATCCCCGGCTTCCCCGGCAAATTCCCACAGCGCGACTTCAAGTTGACAGAATGCAAGTCCTATTCGAATGGATCGGTCGCGCTACGCTATGAACGGATAGGGACGAAGACAAGCCGATAACACTGCTATTCACCCCTTGTGAGATGAGTTGGACACTGGGCTCGTTGGCTTAGGCTGTCTTTGAGCGCCACAACGCGCCAGAGGATCTTCAAGAAATTCGCAGAACCGGAGCCGCCTTCAATGCTTCCGGGCCCTCCAGCCCCGGATGCGAGCCGACGTCCTGGCGAGAATCGATTTACACGGAACTGTAACCGAATTTTGCTAGCCAGCATACGCGTGGCATGATATCGTGACATTTCCTGTTCTTTTTGTACCAGTAAAAGGGGACTCTGCGTGAGAAAATTCGTATCGATCGCAGCATTAATTGCTGCCTCTGTGTTGGTTGTTCGAGCCGACGTCATCACGGCCTGGACGTTCGAGAACAGCGCGATAGCGCTTACAAACAGCCCGGCTCCATCCACCGGCGCGGGTACCGCCAAGTCGATTGGCATGGACGTTTACCCGACTCCAAATATCGGAGTAACCACCGACGACGTCCTTTTGGGTTCCACCGGAGACACGGGGGTGAACGGTAATACCAATATCTCCCAAATCTGGCGCGTCCGTGCGCAGGCTGGTAGTAGCGGGGCAGCGAATGGCTGGTCGAGCCTGGCGCCGATCGGGACGCAGGGCGCCGTGTTCGCCGCAAGCACAGTGGGCTACACCAACATCACTGTCAGCTTCGACTGGTATGCGACGAATCAGGGTGAGGCAAACCTGCAACTTCAGTACACCACGGATGGCACCACCTGGCACAATGTGCCGCTAAACCTTACCGGGTCTGATGCGGGATTAGCGCTCATAAACAACACCACCTCCGCCAATACGGTGAAGGGGTCATACGTCAGTATCACCGGGGGCGCCGGGCAGGGTTGGTTCACCGGATTGACCGCGACCATCAGCGACCCGAATGCGGCAAACAATCCCAAGTTCGCCATTGAGATGGTAAACGCCTCGACCGGCGCCGATTGTATCGGCGCTTCGGGAACTCCCTTGAATAACAACTCGGGCAACTGGCGGTTTGACAACGTTACGATTTCGGGTCAGAGTACATTTACCGGGTTCACCTCAGGGAATTTGGTGCTCTCACGCAGCGTCTACGCCGGCGACGCGAGCACGGTTGTTGTGGGCCAGGCACTGCCGCCGGTTTGTCCGGCGAGCGCCAACATCGCGGCGCCCGGCGCCTGCGCGGGCAAGGCCACCGATAACGGCTCGTATGCGTCCACCACCACCGCCAACAACATTTTTAACAACAATAAGATCGACGGAAGCTTCGGCGTAACTTCGCCCATCTTTCTCGACCAGCTCTCTCCGTCCGGTACCACGCTCAACAGCTTCGCGATCCCCAGCAACATGGTCGTCACTAGCTTCAGCTCCAAATCCGAACTGGGACTGAATGTTTCGACGGACGGAAGCGTGATCACCTTCATGGGTTACGTGACTGCGCCTAACACGGTGGATGTTTCGAACTCCAACACGCCCGAGGTCTACGATCCAACCAATCCGTCCGGAGGCAGTTATTTCCGGGCAGTCGTCCAGGTGGGCGCCAATGGAGCGATCCAGGTAACGCCGACCAACGCCTATAGCGGCAACAATGGCCGGGCGGCGATTCTGACCAACGGGTTATATTACATGGTCGGCAACTCCAACAACGGAGCAGGGACGCCCGCCAACGTGACGACCGCTACCGGCGTCGAAATCGCGACGCCCGGGCAGGCGGCAACCACGGTGCCGACAGAGGTCGGAAATTTCAACATCACGTCGGTCATCAATCCCGCCACGGGCATGGCTTACACCACCGTGGACAAGGCCGGCAAGGATAATAATTTCCGCGGACTCACCATCTTCAACAACACGCTGTACGTCACCAAGGGAAGCGGCAGCAACGGTATTGATACCGTGTATCAGGTGGGGGCTACGGGCAGCCTGCCAACCATCGCCAACGCGGCTACGGCGCCCATCACCGTGCTGCCGGGATTTCCCACCGCTTCCGCCAAGACCGCGGGCGCCACCAGCGATTATCCATTTGGAATCTGGTTCGCCAACGCCACCACCCTGTATGTGGCCGATGAGGGCGACGGTGTGATCGCCGACGCCACCGGCAGCACCACCGCGGGCTTGCAGAAGTGGATCCTGACAAGCGGCACATGGAAGCTGGCCTATGTACTTCAGAACGGCCTGAACCTGGGCCAACCCTACTCGATTCCGAATTACCCGGCGGCGCTCAACCCCGCCACCGACTGTATCCGCAATATCACAGGAACGGTGAACGCCAACGGGACTGTGACCATTTACGGCGTCACTTCCACGGTAAGCGCCAATGGCGACCAGGGCGCCGACCCGAATAAGCTGGTGTCCATCACCGATACGCTGGCCAACACCACCGCTGCCAGCGCTTCGGCGGAAACCTTCACCACCTTGCGCACAGCCGCGGCAGGCGAGGTCCTGCGCGGTATAGCGTTCGCGCCGAGCTCGACCTCGATGCCCAATGTTCCTCTGATCCTCTCGGCCGCAAGTCCCAGCGTGACTGCGATTGCTCCCGGCGGACTTGCCTTCGCCGTGGGTCAGAATCTCGCGCCCGAAGCCGGCGAAATTCTGGGGCCCTTACCCACCACCTTTGATGGAACTTCGGTCTCCATCGAGGATGCTAAGGGGAACATCACCATCGCGCCGGTGATCTTTGTCTCACCCCGCCAAGTGACGTTCCAGGTTCCCTCCGGCATCGCCGCCGGAACGGCTAAAGTGACGGTGACAGCGCCCGGATTAACCCAGACTGCAAACAACGTTGTGATCGCCCCTGTCGCGCCCGCACTTTTCACTATGAACGGAAACGCCGTGATCGCGGCTTACGCGGTCCGCGTGTCCTCGACGGGCACTCAGACCGTGGAGCCGGCCTTCGCCCCGAACGCGCAGGGATCGTTCTCGGCTGCGCCGATCAACATGGGCTCGGCCACCGATACGGTCTACCTCACGTTCTACTGTACGGGGGTGCAGGCGGCGGGACTGGCTAACGTCGTCGTAACCGTGAACGGAGTCAACACGCCGGTGTTGTATGCCGGCCCTGGAGTCGACCTCGGCGTCGATCAGGTGAACGTGCTGCTCCCGGCGTCACTCGGGGGTTCGGGAACGGTGGCGTTACAGCTCACGGCCTCGGGCATCGCCGCGAACACAGTGCAGGTGGCGATTAAGTAGAAACCCCGCGCGCTGGTGGTAGGGCGGGACATCATCGTTTTGGGACTTCCATGACGGTCGTATCCTGTGAATATCCTACGGAGTGTATCGAGTTCGGAAGACGACATACAAATGTAGATTGCCCCAGCACACAATTTCAAGCAGATTTCGGCAAGCCTCTAGGCAGGTGGTGCACCTGAAATCCGGCGAAGTTGTGGGTTCCGAAGATAGAGCAATCGAGAAATGCGGTCCGTTCATTGCCGGATCGTAGCGCCTTTGACGAATCTGAGACCGGCTTAGCTCTCGGGAGCGCTTTCATTGCCGAACGAAGTGGGCCTTCGAAGATTCGCCCTGCTTTGTGGTGAAAAACGACGCGATCACCTTTCGGAACTCTTCCTGTCGCTCTATCCAGGGTAAATGGCCGCATTTCGAGATGTACTGCAGCGTCGACCCCTTTATCAGACCATGAAGGTCCTCAGCGGTCTTATCACCCATCGGGTCCTGGTGCCCGTGAACGATCAAAACTGGCCGGTTCAGTTTCGCAATGCCGACTCGAACATCGTAATTCTTGTCAACATCGGCGCCAAGAATCCGCGCGACGTCCGAATGGAAAAGCCCCCGTTGGAGCTGCGATGCAAACTCGAGCGCCTTCGCGCGGTCATAAAAGTAACCGGGCGCGATCGCGCGCAGGATCTGAATGCCCACCTCGTCACCATCAGCTCCGTGCTTTGCCGCCTCTTGCCAATACCGACGTGCTTCGCGATCTTCGGGATGCAGTCTCGCCTCGATATTGTCGCTAAACCATTCGTCTTCTGCCGAGTTGGCGCCTCCAGAATCGACCAGGATCAATCGATCTACGCGGTCCGGATATGCCGCCGCATAGGCCATGGCCAGCATGCCTCCCCATGAATGCCCAGCCAACAACAATCGGTCCTGCTTTAAATGGAGGCGCAGAGCCTCCAGATCTTCGACCTCCAGCCGAAGCGAGATGTTTTCGGTAGTCAGTGTCTTAGGCCGCGACCGGCCAGTTCCGCGCTGTTCAAGAAAAACGCGCGTATGACCAGGAGGAAAACAATCCGCCATCGGATTCAAGTAGTCCACTTCGAGACCAGGGCCGCCGCTCAGAAATACTATCGGCGTACCGGAACCCGTCGTGTGGTAATGTACCTCAAGGCCGGCCGACAGAAATGATCCATCGTCAGCTCTGCTAGCGATTGAGCTAAGCAAAAGAACAAAGACGAGCCCTGAAACCGGCACTCGCGAATCATATCAGGTTTCCTTGCAGGGGCGTGAAAAGAGCAGGTTATATCAAGGGCTCTTCCGGGACCGCGAATACCAGCGCCATCTTAGTCACCGTTGACTATGTCATCGTTGCGTGAACCGCTTCAGCGTCCGCCAATGGCGACAATGGAAATCCATCCAGCGTGCGCTGTCATGCTCCGCGTCAGCGCTCCAGGATCTCGCGGTGCCATATTACCGGCGGAGATCCCCGCGCATGAAGAAGCTCACCGAATCCGAGTATATTTGATTGAGAGCGATGCGGCGCAGGCCAGCTTTAAGGATGCAAACCAGCTGGAAAGGCGAGGGCAGAAGCAAACAATCATGTTGAAGATTCGGCGCATCTTTAAGAGAGCAGCGTGCCTCGCCGTTCCGTTCGGAGTATGCGCGATGGTCTCCGCGCAACAGCCGGAGGCGATTCCAATAACGATTACATTGACTGGGCAGTCGATGATCCGGTCAGATATCCGTACGACCGCGCCGGCGGCGGTACCGGTGATCCAGGGGCTGCTGAAGGGCGATGTGGTCTTCACCAACCTTGAAGGCACGGTCGCCGAGAGAGGCGAGACGGTCCACGAGGGGAGGGGATTTCTTACTCCGCCCGAGGCGCTCGATGCACTGACAACTTTCGGTTTTAACTTATTGTCCCTGTCCGATAATCATGCATTCGATTTGAAAGCGACGGGCATTCAGAACACGATCCGGGAAGCGGACAGCCGGAAGATCGTTCATGCCGGAACCGGAAACACTTTGACCGAAGCGGCAGCCCCGGGCTATCTGCATTCCCCGAAGGGCACGATTGCCCTGATCGCAAGCGCGTCCGGCCTGATCACCCCGGAGGAAGCGCCGCCCCCGGCCGGCCGGGCGTGAATGAGCTGCGCATCGAAGCCGGCGGCCATGAAAATGAGGCCACGGCCGATCTGCCCGGCGCTCCCGGGAACACGCCGAATCAGGAGGACGCGCAGCGCATTCTTCAAAGCATTCGAGACGCCCGCCGGCACGCGGACCTAGTAATCGTGTACCAGCATAACCACGTCTTCGGGAATCACTCATTCTCAACGATCTTCACGGAAGGTATGCAGGAACGGCTTGCACCGAACGAATGGCTCAAAAAGTGGACGCATGCAGAGGTGGATGCGGGTGCGGACATCATTGTGATGCATGGCGCGCCTCTGCTACACGGAGTGGAGATTTATCATGGCCGGCCCATCTTTTATGATTTGGGCAACTTCATCTATAATTTGACGCCAACGCTTACCTACATTGATGAACCGATGAATTGGGAGAGCGTTATCGCGTACGTCAAATTTCAGGGGAAGAACCTGCGATCGATTTCCTTCCGGCCGATCGCCTTAAACAACGTGGGCGAGGGCCAGCCCGATATTCATAACCAGTACGCCAACAATCAGTTCCTGGACACGCGCGGCTTGCCTTCACCCGTGACAGGTGCGAGAGCAGGCTACATTCTTCAGCGCCTGGCCGATGCGTCCAAACCCTTTGGGACGATGATAGAAATAAAAGGCGACACAGCGGAAATCAAGCTGAAAGCTAGAGACTAGCGCGAATCTTGCAACTCTTATTCCGACGGAGCGGGCTCGACGTCCTGAGTTGGGCTCGTATCAGGCTGCCCGAAACGATGAACCACGGATACACTGCCAGCCGGGAGAATGTATTCTCTTCACACTGAGACGAGATCCTGGCCCGGCAGGATCAGTCGCGCGAGCGCCCCTCCCATCGGAGATGCCTCAAGCGAAATGGATCCTCTGTAAATCTCGGCGATGTCACGAACAATCGCCAGACCGAGTCCAGAGCCCGGTGCCGCTTCGTCTGCCCGAACGCCGCGCTGCATGATCGCCTCTCGCATCGAGGGCTCTATTCCAGGTCCATCGTCCTCAACCAGGATCACGACCTGGCCGCCTTCTTTGGAGCAGGTTAGTTTTACCCGGGTGCGAGCCCACTTGCACGCATTGTCGAGCAGGTTCCCGAGCATCTCGTCGAGATCCTCCCGCTGTCCGGAGAAGACTGGCGAAGAGGGCGCATCAATCTCGATGAGCATGCCGCGCTCGGAGTGCAAGCGCTGGAGCACGCGAGCAATTCCTTCGGCGGACGCGGCAATCGACGCGCGTGCGCCTGGAGACGCCGAAGAGGCCACCGATCTCGCCCGCGCCAGGTGATAGTCGATCTGCCGCCGCATGCGATCGGTTTGCTGATCTATCTCTGCGGCAAGCTGCTCATGTCCTGCCGCTCGCACCCGCTGCGCTTCGTGCGCCAGCACCGCCAGCGGCGTCTTCAGGCCATGCGCAAGATCGCCGGCCTTTGCGACCGCGCGCGCCACGCGCCGCTCACGCTCATCAAGCAGCGCGTTCAGCTCATCGACGACCGGCTGCACCTCTGCCGGATAAGCGCCGCCGACGCGCGCGTCAACGCCTTTGTGCACGGCCGCGAGGCGGTTACGCAGCCGATTGATGGGTGAAATACCTCGCCGGACTTGCAGAAATCCGGCGTACATGCACAGCCCCGCGATTACGGCCGTTGCCGCCGATCTCCGGGCCGCGGGGTGAGGCATGCGGATGACGAGTTCCTGCGTGAGGTTGAGGAAGATCACGGCGACGATCATG
The DNA here is from genome assembly GCA_963705675.1 of Terriglobia bacterium. GTDB lineage: Bacteria > Acidobacteriota > Terriglobia > Bryobacterales > Bryobacteraceae > Palsa-187. The sequence continues at coordinate 2,987 of CAVPKR010000129.1, read as the reverse complement.
AAGTGGCCGATGGTCCAGAGGGTCGCACCGAAAAGGATGCGGGCTTTGAGCGAATCGAGTTTCATTCGATTCGGTAGCCGAGACCGCGGACGGTTTCAATGAATGACACGCCAAGCTTGCGGCGTAGACGCGCGATGAATACTTCAACAGTGTTCGAGTCGCGATCGAAATCCTGGGCGTAAATGTGCTCAGTGAGCTCCGCTTGAGAGACGACGCGTCCGCGATGGTGCATCAGGTAAGAGAGGACCCGGAATTCGTGGCCCGTGAGCTTCACCGGAGCGCCGTCCAGCGTGACACGCGATTGCCGCGGATCGAGCGCCACACCGCCGGCGTGAAGCTCCGGCGTGAGGTGGCCGCTTGCCCGCCGTATCAGCGCCCGCAAGCGCGCGAGCACTTCTTCAATGCGGAAGGGTTTTGACACGTAATCGTCCGCGCCGCCGTCGATTCCCCGCACTTTGTCGTGCCAACTGCCGCGAGCCGTTAGCACGAGCACCGGCGTGGCGAGGCCTTTCTCGCGCCAGTTCCGCAACAGTGTGAGGCCGTCGATCTTCGGCAGTCCCAGATCGAGGACCATCGCGTCGTACATCTCCGTTTGCGCCAGAAAATCCGCGCGCTCGCCATCGGCGGCGTGATCCACGGCATACCCTGCCTCCGCGATGGACGAGGTGAGCTGCGTCGCGAGCGACGCCTCGTCCTCAACGACAAGAATTCGCATCCTGCTCAACCAGTTTATTAGAGCACTCGAAGCTGAACGTCACCTGAACGACGCGTTCACGTTCCATTCAGCCGCCACTGTCTAGAATACATCCGTGTATCGAGCTACTAGTCGCCGACCGAACCGACATTCTGAATCGAGGTAAACCATGAAACTACTCTTCCCACTCCTTACGACGATGCTTCCGGCAGCATCTGTGCTGGCGCAAACCCAGTCCTCACCCCAGCCGCCGTCCGGCGTGCCGTCCCTAAGACCACTGAAGTGATGGTCATCCTGACTGCCAAACAGGGTGTGACGCGTCAGCAGATCATGAACATCATGCCGGCCGAGATCCGGGCCACAGTGAAGCTATATCTCGACGGCAAGATCCGCCAGTGGTACTCAAGGGGCGACGGCCGAGGCGTGATCTTTTTCTCGACGCCAAGACCGTTGACGAAGCCCGCGCCGTTATGGACACGCTGCCGCTGTCGAAAGAGAACCTGATGGATCACGAGTACATTCCCGTTGGTCCCCTCATGCCGCTCGTTGGCTTGATTGTGGACCGGCGCAGCACTAAGGAACCCAATCGATGAACCAACCCAACCGAGTCCAGGAATACGATGTAACGGAAAGAGCGAATTGGAGGCGGTCATTCGCCAGAAAAACCGCCTCAAGAAAGGATCGATGATGCCATCTCCAGTTTTGTTCGGAATCAGTGTAGCGTTCGGCTTGGCTGCCTGGGGGACGGTCGCATGGCACTATATATAGCAGGCCCTATGGGAACGCCCCAACCCTGAGAACCTGAAGCCCCTCCTACTGCTGCACGGGTTCAGGTTCCTCGGATTGGCATTTCTGGCGCCGGGAGTTGTGTCTCCAAACCTGCCTCCCGCATTTGCTCAACCAGTAGCGTACGGCGATCTCATAACCGCCACGCTGGCTTTGCTCGCTCTGGCTACCCTGGGAAGCCGTACTGGGACAGCGCTGACCTGGGTTTTCAATATCTTTGGAACCGCGGATCTGCTTTTCGCCTTTTACCTGGGAAGCCGCATGTCACTCCCAGAAACGCCAGGCTTGTTAGGGGCTGCCTATTTTATCCTGACTGCCTACGTGCCTCTTCTTCTCATAACGCATGGCTTGATGTTTCGAATGTTGGTGAGGACGAAGGTCCTTGTGCCTGCTCGAAGCGAATTAAGTCGCGCTTGATGTCACGCTGGTGAACGTAGCGGCGGGGAATGGCATGGTCTAATAAAGCCGAGAACGTGGGCACAGCCGGTTGGCTGTCTTGATGTTCCTGCTGCTTGAAGGAGGCATTTTTGAAACTGAACCGAAGGTGGACTCACGGTGCAGTCGTCCTCTTCCTCTACATGACTTCGGCTGAACTCGGAAGATCCCAGCCGCCAATGCAGGATCTTGTCATTGAGCACGTTACGGTCATCCCCATGACGCCAGAGGGCCGTCGCGATTCCAGACGCAACGGTCGTAATTCATGAAGGCAAAATCAACGCGATCTCGCGCCATGCGATTGTTCGCGCCGATCGAACTGCTCAGCGCATCAACGGCAAGGGTAAGTGGCTCATGCCGGGGTTGACCGACGCTCACGTTCATCTTGAGAACGACAGACTGTTGCGTCTCTTTCTGAACCAACCCAATCTTCCTGACGGCATGGTCCGGACTGACGACGCGTTGCTTCCCTACGTCGCAAATGGAGTTCTGCAGATCTTTGATCTCTCCGCAATGCCGGAGTCGCTGGCACAGCGCGCGGAGGTCGATCCGGCCGCGTTCTGGGGCCGAAGATCATTGCCGCCGCGATGATCGATGGAGTTGCCTATCTGGCCAGTTGGCCTGACGCGGATCGCCGGGAATCCCGAAGACGGCCGCAAGGTGGTCCGCGATGCTGCTGCCGAAGGCTATGACCTGATCAAGGTCTACAGCAAGCTTGATCTGGCCACATTCACGGCAATCGTCGACGAGGCGAAAAAGGCAGGCCTTCGCGTAGTGGGACACATTCCGGGAAGGCGCGAGGGTATCACTGAGAAATTCTTTCAACCCGGCTTTGACCTGGTAGCACATGCCGAGGAATTTGCTCAGCAGACTGCCGAGCCTGAGCGAAGCGGCAATCCCGCGATATGTTGAAATGGCCAAGCGAACGGCACGGGACTGATCGCAACGCTGACCCTGGACGATCGTATAGTCGAGGAACTTGGGACGTCTGGACTTTTCGTTCCTGGCCGGAAATCGCGTACCTTCAACCTGTGCTTCGTAGGTTTGTGCTGGATCACAATCCATATGCTGC
>CAVPKR010000128.1:0-6274 GCA_963705675.1 Terriglobia bacterium | reverse complement strand
AAGCCCGCCGCGCCAGCTTCGACAGAATCCGTCGCGCGCACCCGTCTTCTTCCGCCGCCGAGCCCGGATGGCAGACGAAAATCCGCTGCCGGCTGGGCGAATTTCCAGGACCCTTCACGTTATACGGACCCCGTATATCGATGCTCCCCACTCCCGGCAGAATCGTCACGTCCCCCGCGTATTCATAGCTGTTCACCGCGTAAACCGGCCTCAGCATGCCTTCGAGCACGGAGGCTTCTTTGACGAAATCCACCGCCACGATCCCCGGTCCCGCCTTGGCATTGAAGTGAATCTCCTGACCCTCGGCTTCCGGATCCGGAACTTCCTTCCGAGGCCGGCCATTCACATCCGTAGCCGCCCCGCCGACGATAAATTGCTTGATTCTTTCGCCGTTCACCCGCACTTCCAGCGGATGCGGCTCCGCCACCCCGCGAATAAATCCATCGTAGGTTCGAAGTAGAAAAATCTTGACGACATATTCACCGTCGACCGGAAAATAATAGTGAACCGCCATCCCTCCGCGCGATCCGAACGGCAGATCTTCGCCTGACCGGTCATCCTGCTTCACATATTTATTGATCGCGAACGATTCGGTCACCGGGCGGATCGAAGGGTCGCCCACCGCCGCGCGGCTGATCTTGCGCGCCGCCGACATGTACCGCTCCGTCAGCGCTGGGGAAATGGAAAGCACATCGGCAATGTTGTCGAATCCGTATCCCGAATCGTCGGGAGGCAGCAGCGCGGACCCGTCGATCTCCATCCCCAGCAAATCTCGAATTGCATTGGAATATTCCGCTCGATTCAGCCGATGCACCCCGGTTCGCCCCGGATTCGGATGTGCCGAAGCCGCGCGATCGATCGAATCCTCTAGCCACCCAATCAGATCGCGCCGCGCCGCCGCATCCGGCTGCGGCATCCCCGGCGGAGGCATCGCGTGACTCCGCAGCTTTAAAATGACTTTTTCCCACACCGCTGCAGCTTCTGGAACTTTGTCCAAGTCAACCGAATCCAGTTTCAATCCGGCGGTCTTGGTCCGTTCGTTGTGGCAGCCGACGCAGTATCGATTAAGCAGCGCCCGGTATGGCTCCGACGCCGTACCCGCGTGAAGGCAACCCGAGCCCGCCAGAACATACACCATCCAGCGCATCTGTTTGGCCCAAATTGTAATAAATTAAGGAAGTGAAGGTCAAACCGCGATTCGCCGCATTGCTGTTCGCCGCCGCCATCGCCTCCGCCGCCGACCTCCGCCTCCTCGACGCCGTGAAGTCCCAAAATCCCGCCGCGGTGCAAGCCCTGCTCGAACAACACGTCGACGTCAACGCCATCCAAGGCGACGGCGCCACCGCCCTCCATTGGGCCGTCCACTGGAACGATCTGAAGACCACCGGCCTGCTGATCGCCGCCGGTGCCAAGGTAAACGCCGCCGATGACGATGGAGTCACCCCTTTATCCCTCGCCTGCCTCAACGGCAGCGCCGCCATGGTGGCGAAGCTCATCGAACATTCCGCCGACCCCAACCTCGCCCGCTCCACCGGCGAAACCCCGCTCATGACCGCCGCGCATTCCGGCAATGTCGACGTAGTGAAGTCCTTCTGGCGCATGACGCCAACGTCAATGCCAAGGAAAACTCGCGCGGCCAGGCCGCCCTGATGCTCGCCGTCGCGGAAAATCATGAGGCAGTCGTCCGCGAACTCATCGCCAATCACGCCGACGTCAAAGCTCGTTCGAAAAACCGTTTCACCGCCTTCCTGTTCGCCGTCCAGCAAGGCAATCTTCCCATCGCGAAAATGTTGCTCGCCGCCGGAGCCGACGTGAACGAAACCGCTCCCGACGGCATCGGAGGCGACACCAACGCCCGCCGTCTCTTCAAACCCAACACCGAAGCCGGAGCTCTGCTGATGGCCATCGACAGCGCCCACCAGGACATGGCGAAATTCCTGATCGAACAGTGGAGCCGACGTGAACCAGCACGGCGCCGGCGCACGCCCCTGCACTCGGCGATTCAGCAGGCCATGCCGGACCTGGTCAAGCTTCTCCTAGCTAAAGGCGCCGACCCCAACGCCCGCCTCGAAAGGCCCATGCCGCTGCTCTCCCGCGGTCTCAACGCGCTGACCGGAATGCCCGTCAGTATGATCGGCGCGACCCCGTTCTGGCTCGCCGCCGACTACGGCGATGCGGCCGCCATGCGCCTCCTGATCGCCGCCCACGCCGATCCTCTCGATGGCGTCCCGGGATAAAACCACGCCCCTGATGGCCGCCGCCGGAGTCGATTTCATCGAAGGACAAGACCGCTACGGCCGCCGCTGGTTCCGCGACACCACTATGCCCATCCAGCTCGCCGCCCTCGAAGCCGTGAAACTCGCCGTCGAGCTCGGCAACGATGTCAACGCCGCCAATGCCGACGGCCTGACCGCCATGCACGGCGCCGCCTACATGGGCAGCAACCTTCTGATCCAATTCCTGTTCGAGCACGGCGCCAGACTGGATGTCCGCAACCGCCGCGGCTGGACTCCTTACTTCATCACCCAAGGCATCTACATCGCCGGCACCTTCATAGCCCGCAAAGACACCGGCGGCCTGCTGCTAAAACTTGGCGCCGACCCTCACCTGGGCGTCGAGCTCTGGAAAGACGACGTAGACCCCAAATCCACTCGCACCCCGCAATAACCCCAGGTGCCCGTCACCGACATCCTCCCGCCGATTTCCCCCTTCCCCGCCACCACTTACCATTCCACCCCAACTCCTCCCCGAACCACCCCGTCGTACCTTCAATCAGAAAACTTGTTGGCCAACAAGCGTCGCGTTGAAGTAGTACTGGACTTCTGGAGCCCCACAAGGGCGACGGGAGAACAGGGGAATCGGTTTCCCGACCTCCAGATGGGTGCGGATAGCGTTTTTCGCCGTCCCATTGTGGATTCAGAGAGCGAAGATTGAAACGGTGAAGTTGAGGATGCCATCCAGCACTCCTCATCCATGAGAACCACCGCCAGATTCCGCTCGAATTATTGACGGCCGGTACGCACGGCGATAAGTCCGAAGCCCCGGCCGTCAGCGACGCTTCATAATCGATCGTACAGCCGTAGTGTGTCTATTTGACCGCCGCCGCTGGTACACTCTTGAAAACCTTGCCGCCCTTCATCACGAACACCACCCGGCGCATCGCCTCGATATCTTTCAAAGGATCGCCTTCCACCGCGATAATATCCGCTTCCATCCCCGGAGCCAGACTCCCCATCCTATCCCCCATGTTCAGCGACTCCGCCGTCACCGACGTGGCCGAAGTGATCGCCGCCTTCGGATCCATCCCGCCCTTCTGCACCCGGTAAGATCAGCTCCTCCACGTTATGCCCGTGGGCCCCCGCCACCGCATCGGTCCCGTAAATAATCTTCATCCCCTTGATCTCCAGCGCCATCTTGAACACCTTCAGGGCTTCCGGAATCCCTTTCTCCACCGCGGCCATCCCTTCCTCGGTGTAATTTCCGATCCCCAGGAAGTTCGCTTTGTGAGCCAGGTAATTCTGCGCCACCAGTCCGATGTTCGGATCGAAATAGGTTCCGTGCTCCGCGACGAATTGCAGCGCCTCTCGATTCGCCAGCGACCCGTGCTCCACCGACGGCATCCAGCCGCCGAAACCGCCTTGATCGTATCAGGACCATACACGTGGACCACTGCCCGAAGTGCTGAGCCTTCGCCTCTCCGCAGCCGCCTGAATCTGCTCATCGGTCAGCGTCGCTCCGCCGCCGTCGCGAAACTCTTCGACGCGAAAATCTTGATCACGTCGGACCTGTCGGCAGCCATCTTGCGCACCGCTTCCCGAATTTCATCGGGCGTCATCCGTGGATTCTGAATCGCCCGCAGCGAGGTCAGTATCCGCGTGCCCGGCAGAACTCCGCGATTAATCGCCGTCCTGGCGTCCCCGTCGATCTGGCTGCCCACGCTCTGCACCGTGGTGAAACCGCCCATCAACGTCACGTACGCATTTTCAGCGTATACCCCATCGACGATACCGGTGACGGATCGCGCGGCTGATAACGCCCGTCCGGTCCGAAATGCCACGCAATGTGGACATGCGCGTCGATCATGCCCGGCAGCACCGTAGCGCTACGAAGATCGTAAGCCGCCGCCAGTCGACGGCCGATCTTCTGACTCTTGCCCCCCCGACCACAATCTCGACGTTATGCTGCACCCCGCCCTTGCCGTCGAGCACAAGCGCCGGCCCTCAATACAATTGGCCGGTCTTGCGCGAAAACGGAAACCGCTGAAATCAGCAAACCCGCGAACACTGGAAGTCGGAACATGTGAGAGGTCTATCAGAACCCGACCGTCAATGCAACTGTCTCGCTACTCGAGTAAACTTTTTGAGCGAGGTCCGGAACCATGAAACGCCTGTTCATCATCCTTCTGACTCTGGCCGCAGCGAGCGCGCAAACCGTGAACCCGAGCGCCTACCGTGAACTCAAGTTCCGCTATATCCGACCCGTCGGCAACCGCATATCGGCGGTCGCCGGTGTTCCCGGCAATTTCCTGCCGGAACGGGCAGAGAGAGTTCGAACCAGTAGAAGTGGCTCCACGTCACAGATCCGAACTCCGATTCACAGCCCATGGAGACGACGTGGTTTCGGTCGGCATGTGCCTCGCGATGCGGGCGTGCCACGACCTCTTGATGTGGACGGTATTGCCGGGATTCGTACTCAAATCCGTCTTGAAGCACCTTGACCACGATCTGCCGGTCGCCGACCCGTCGGGTCAGCAAGGTGCCGGCGGTCGGCGAGTGCGCACGACGGGTCCGGAATCGGACCCTGGCCGAGCCACGAACTCCTTCGGCGCTCGAACTCTAAGATCCCGATCGTCGGCGATTTCGGCGGCTCGACGACGCGCGCGGTCACTCAGATCTCCCCTCCGCGTTCGCCTGCAACCGGTAGGCGATGCGGCGATATAGGAACTGCTTGTTCGAGGATTTCGACTCCTCTCCGAACAGCTCGCGGTATCGCTTCTTCAGTGCGGGTATGTTCAACTGTTGCAGTTTGTCCAGCGCCGCAATGATAACTGTGTCCATCATATTTGTGTTCTTTCTCCTGCCATTAACCACAGTTCCATGGACGCTCTGACAGGAGAACAACGCAAGCCAGAACGGCTCCTCTTTACGCTTGACTTCTCGGCCGTTCAGAGCGGTCCGACGGACCAGTTATGGCAGAACCGCGGAAGCCGAAATCCACGGTCAAGAAAGGCATCCAGGGATTAAGACTAGATTTTGGGAGGAACACTTGGTGATACTGGTTGCGAAGCAATCTCGGCGTATACAAGCACGAGAACTACTTCGACTTATTGCTTACAAGATAGACAACCAGAGTTTGCGTCTCGAAAGCGCTCGGTGCGCTAACGCAGCAGGACATTAGCAACATGACTCGCGCGAGCTCGCCAAAATCACCCCGCCAGGATGGATTACGAGCACAAAAATAGATCACCAATGTAGGACCGCTCAACGATTCCGATTCCGATGGCGATCCGGGCAGGTCTTACTCCTGCCGCAATGCAGTCGAGGGATCGAGCGCCGCCGCTCGCCGAGCCGGTATCCAAGTGGCTACGACCGCGACGAAGAAAAATAATGCCGCCATAGTGCTGAAAGTGACGGGGCCTGTCGGCTTGACGTCCACTAACATCGACTTCATTGCCTGAGTCAGACCGAGTGCCGCAAGTAGGCCCGTACCGATGCCGACCGCGCTGAGCCGCAGACCATAACCGATCATAAGTCCGAAGATTCCTCCTGGTGCGGCTCCGAGCGCCATACGCACACCGATCTCCGCAGTGCGCTGCCGCACCATTGTCGAAAGTACGCCATACAATCCGGTGCCCGCGAGCAGTACAGCGACACCCGCGAACGCCCCAATCAGAAGTAATGAAAAACGGGTGCCCGTCTGCGCGCGCTCCAGGATCGAGTCCATGGTCTGAACGTCTATTAGCAACATGCTTCGATCGAAATTCGTCATCTCCGCACGAACCACAGCCGCGTATTTTGATGGATCGCCCTTCGTCCGTACGGCCCAAGCCGAGACATACGGCGTCGCACGGTATATCTGTTCCCGGCCAGGCTCCGACAGCGAGGTCAACCGCTGATGACCTACTACTCCGACAATCTCGTACCACTCGTTGTTAAGGCCATTCAGCCTGCTCACGATCCTCTGACCGACAGCGCGACCATCGGGAAAGGCTTTCGCCGCCAGTTCCTGATCGACGATCACGAGCCTTACCTGTAAATCGGTATCCGATTCGTCG
>CAVPKR010000127.1:0-70867 GCA_963705675.1 Terriglobia bacterium | reverse complement strand
AAAGTGCGTCCCGCAATCAATGGGGTGCGCATCGCCTCGAAATAGCCAGGAAGGACGGCCTGAAGGTCTGCGGCCTGAAGTTTGCTTGGGTCGTTCATTGAGTCTTCCATGCCCCAGCGATTCGGAAAAAACAAGCCGCTGAGCGGCAGAATATTGGCCGCCGTCGCGCTTTCGACTCCTGGGATCGCGGCTAGCACGCCTTGCATCTGCCGCGTCATCGCCGCGCGTTGCGCAGGCGAAGTTGTGGGCTTGCCACCCATGGCTCGAAACGTGAGGAGGCCTCGCGGATCAAAACCAGGATCGATCCGCTGGAGGGCCAGGAAGCTGCGAAACATGAGACCCGAGCCCACCAGGAGCACGAAGCAGAGCGCTACTTCGGCAACGACCACCGCGTTACGCAATGGCGCTCCTCCACTGAGTCCACTGCTACGGCCGCTGGCGCGCAACACCTGGGCCACATCCGGTCGCGCGGCGCGTAAGGCGGGAGCCAAAGCGAACAATGCCGCCGCGACCAATCCTGCCCCCATGCTGAACATTAGAACACCGGGATTCATGCGCGCTTCGTCGAGACGCGGCAGATTCGCGGGCGCGAGGGCCAACAAGTCGCGAACACCCAGCCATGCCAACCCGAATCCCAAAGCCGAGCCCGCCGCCGAGAGCAGGAGTGCCTCGGCCAGCATCTGCCGGACCAGCCTCCACCAGCTCGCACCCATGGCGGTTCGCACCGCAAGATCCCGGCCGCGCAACGACGTACGCACCAGGAACAAATTCGCAACGTTCGAGCACGCGATCAGCAGCAGAAAGACCACGGCTCCGATCAACGCCAGGATCGCCGGACGAACCGAAGCCACCAGGTAGGATTGCATCGGCTCCAATCGGAATTGCAGTCCAGCGCCGCGGAAGGCCGGATCGATTTCCCAGATCCGCCGCGCCACGGCGTCCGCCCGAGCCTGCGCGCGCTGTAGCGTTACTCCAGGCCTGAGCCTTCCGATCACACGCAAATAAAGACCCTGGCGAAACTTCTCCCCGTAGGGAAGGCGCATAGCCATCCAAAGATCAGGATGGCGCTCGACATTCTTGTCGGGGCGGAAGAGCAACTCAACGCCCGGTTCGAGAACGCCGACCAGCACCGGACCGTTTTTCGAGATCGGCCGCCCTAGCGCAGCGGGATTCCCCTGGAAAGTCCGCTTAAAAAACTCGTGGCTCGCGATCGCGTAGGTCGGCAGCCGCTGGTCGGGTGAAAGCGTACCACCATCGGCAATGTCCGGCTGCGGCAATCCGTCGCTTTCGATAAATTCCCGCCCCAGCACGACGTGTCTACCCAGGAGTCGAAAGAAATTCGGCGTCACTTGAGCGACAACGGCTTCTTCCGGCGTCCCGTCGTCATGCGGAAAACTGGTACGAGCGGTCACCACAGCCGCCACCTCCTCCAATGCGGACCTGGCGCCGTCTTTCAAGTCGACATAGTTCGGGGCGGACCACAAATGATCCGAGACATTGCGAGTCTTCAGATCCGCGCAGGCATATACCAGCCGGTCCCTGTCCGCATAAGGGAGCGGGCGGAGCAGCACTGCATCCGCCACACTAAAGATTGCGGTACTCGCCCCGACGCCCAGCGCCAGGGTGAGGATCGCCGCTGCGGAGAACGCCGGGCTCGACCGCAGCGTCCGGACGGCGTAGCCGAGATCCTGCCACACACTCTCGAGAAAGACGGAATGGTTCATGCGGTAAATATCCTCTCTGACCAGCGTTGTATTGCCGAGTTTGCGCTGCGCGGCCATCCTGGCGTCCGGCGGAGTCGCTCCTTCGTCGAGCTCCTCCTGGGCCAACATTTCAGTGTGATATTTGAGCTCCGCTTCAACGTCGTCTTCCTGCCGACCTTTACTCGAAGACCACCAGGACGTCGGACCCTTCATGAACCAACTCACGCAGGCCGCATCACACGAGCAATCGCCGTGGCAAGCCGCTTCCACTTCGAATGTTCGCTCACAAGCTGCTTGCGGCCGACAGGTGTGAGCCGATAAAACTTGGCCCCGCGATTGGTTGCGGACGTGTCCCACTTTGCAGCCAACCAACCTTTCTTTTCAAGTCGATGAAGGGCCGGGTAAAGCGAACCGTGATCGACTTGAAGGACATCGGCCGACATCTGTTCAATAGTCTTGGCGATCTGGTAACCGTTCGATGGCCCCAGCAGCAAAGTACGAAGGACCATCATCTCCAGGGTTCCTTGCAGCAGTTCCAATCGGTCTGTTTGTTCGTGCGCCATGGCGGATGCAGAAGAATAACTTATCTGAATCCGAATTAGTGGTCAAACCATAGGTAGAGCGAATATCGATAACGGATCTGCTTGAATGATCTTAATCGTCAAGGGTCCCTCAACATTTCGTGCGCGAAGAACTCCGATATCACCACCTATATCGTGTCAGGGCCCGTCCTCGCTGGCGCTGGTTTCCTCTTTGCGCAAAATGCCCGTTCGTTGACATCGCGCGGCTCTGATTGCGGCCGATCCACATGAATTGGCAGTCGGGACCGCTGCAACCAGATAAAGTTGGCTTAAACTTCAAAACTCAGCGATATGAAACGGAAGGAGATTTCGGTAATGATCAATCCTGTGTCGAGCGTTACGCAAAGCCAACCCGTGTCCCAGCCCTCAGCAACATCCGATCAAAAACAGACTCAATCCACGGCGCCACCTGCCTCGCAGGCCGACAGTGTCCAGCTGAGCAAGGCGGCTCAGGCCACTCTGGCTGCGTTTCAGGAAGCCACCGAGACTCCCACACAAACCGCCAAGGAAGCCAACCACGGCGATCTTCAGGCTCGTAGGTTACTCGCGAAAGAGGCAGCAAAAGCATCTATCGACAAATAGTCCCTTTGAGCATCGCTGATAAATGCAGGTGAAACGCGCGAGGCGTGCGTTGCCTGAAGCGCCAAAGCTTGCGTGGAATCACCTGGCGACTAAGAATGCTTTTTACGAGAATCCGGCTTTTTCAGCCCCGCCTGAAATATCGAATATAAGTCGGCGAATACCGTAGACCAGGTCTTCGAACAGGCGAACTCTCGAGCCGCGCAGCTCATGACGTGATGCAGAGGATCGTCCTTCATGAGGCGAAGAACACTGCGATGACCCAGTTCTTGTACCGGCTCAGCAGAGGATCGAAGTACAAGTCGCGGTCTAGAGCGAAAGCCGCTCTGCTTCTCTTCAATTCTATAGTCGTCAACGACTGATGGCGGATCGCCCGCTTGTGTGGCCCGTCGTGCACGCACAGAAAAGGAAGCCCTTGGCGTAGAGCAAATCCGGCGAATTCCCGGCAAAACGTGCCAACCCCGTTCGCCTCGCGAAATGAATCTGCGAAGAGGGCCACCCGCAGCGGTGGCGGTGATGCAAATCCGTTGCATCCCGAGTGGTATCTATTTCATCGGCCTCGTACGACGGATGCCGGATCAAGACTTGCGCCCTGAGGGGCACGTCTTCAGGTGTCAAGAATCACCCAAGGATACTTTGGTAGCACTTTCATGGCCGCTCCCGAATTGCTGGCCGACTTGGTCGGCAATCGCAACGCGTAGAGAAAGTAACCAGGACGGAGGCCTTTGAACAAAGCTATTGGATTGCGGCGCTCGGATTGGAAACAAAAGGATTTTTGTTTGGTGGTCCTCAGTTGAAGATACTTCCCGTGGTGTTGGGCATGCCTTGAGACTCAACAGTGTTGTTCGAGAAAACCCGCGAAAATCTCCGTGGCAATTAGCCGCATGGGAACTCGGGTGGTGGCCGAACGCCGCCGCGAGGCCACGCGCTTTTGAATGGGCCCGGACCGGCGGTCACGTCTATCAATTGCCTTATCGCGTATCGCTGTTCACGGCGCGGTGTCTTCGTGAAAGCTTTCGGCTTATGTCCGGCCAGAATTCTTTTAATATGTTCGACGCCATGTCGACACCGAGTTGAACGCCAAGCTTGGAGACGGCGTCGGTCGCGGTGCGGTTGTTCGGATAGTATGATTCCGAAATCGCCACCGCCGTCGCATTTCCGGCGATCTCCGAAAAATTGAACTGCGTGTGATCCGTATCGGTGTGAGTCCAGAAGATCTGGCCGGCCGCATTTCCAAGGCGCGACCACCCGCTGCCCGTTCCGCGCCGGAAATAGCGCGGATCCTGGTGAAGCAGGACCGGATACACGGCTTCGGTCATCATATCCCCGATTACAAAATCGGCGTAGGACGTACCCAGGTACCGAGAGTAGCCTTTTAGACCTTGCCCGAACGCCGGAGTCGCGTTCGTCAACTGCGCCTCACCCGCAAAAAACGCGGCTAGAGCGATCGTGCCGCGGTCGAAAGAATCCTGGGTAGCGATCTTGAATTTTTCTTCTGGAGTGAGTGCTTTGTAAGGATGTAAACTTGGAGAAGTCCGGTAGTTTGGAATGATCCAGAAGATTCTTTTGTCCTCTGGTTGAGCAGGCGTGGGGGTCTGCTCGGCCAGGCGACAAGCGTGAAACGGCGGCAAGTACAAGCCCGAGGATAACGCGGCTACGAAAAAACATGTTGTTTAGACGTGCACGGAAGATACCACGTCTCCCCCAAACGGAGCATCAATGAAGCGTTCGCCGGATGTTCGCGGGCTGCTGCCGGGAAAAGTGCTCGAAACTCTACCCCGACACCTGACAGGTTGCCACCGATCACAGACTCGGCATTGGGGCGGCACACTGCCGCCGCGCCGCGGTTGCCTAAACTTCGCATTCGCTTCCTTGTGGTCTTTATAGCAGACGGAGGCCTCTAACATCGAGTGTTATGAATAGTGTCTTGAAGTGATGCCTTCAGACTGAGCGGACAAATTCCCAGCGCGCCGTAAAACAAGCTGCATCATCGGGCCAAGACAGTGTTCAGCGGCCGCTCTTCGCTTCAAGGATCATGTTTGTTGAAAAGAGCGTCCTCGGAATCGAAGTGTTCGAGCGTCCGGCTCGTGTGGACCGCCCACATTTGCGAGAATGCAGTCCCTCGGGAAGCCGATGACAAAACTGTCGTATGCCCGCTTTGCCAGGTTTAGAATCATAACCCCATCTCGCCTGCACGGCATGGTCCGATGCCTTCGCGCTGGTACGAGTGCAGGTCGCCGAATTACGGCACCAAGAACTTGTAGATAAGGATAAATGTAGCCGCGCCTGCGCCTAAGACCACCAATCCAGAAAGACGGCGCTTGTAGAGGAAAAGAATCAGGACTATGCCGGTAAGGGACACGGCAATCATCAGCACTGCGGAAAGATCGATCATCTTCCCCCATGCATGACCGGTATCGCGACCCTTATGGAGGTCGTTCAGAACTGATGCCAGACCCATGTGTGTTATCGTCAACCGATACTTGCCGGAAGTCCGATCAATGACCGCATCTGCAGCGTATCCGGGTCCTTTGAACGAGATATCGCATTCCGATTCATCCACACGAAAATCGGAGATGGCACCCTTTATTCCTTCGCGGGCACGAAAGTACTCGACTAGATCAAACTTCGCGGGTTCCCGGCCAGGCAGAACCCACCCGGTCTCGACCCCTCCCTCAACCTGCGCTGTAGTTTGCTGATAGCCAAACCAATCCGCATGGTTCAGCGTCAGACCGGTCACGGCGAAGAACAACAGTATGGTGAAGCTGGCCATCGAGAGATAGATGTGCAACCAGCGCGAAAGCGTCGCAATTTTCCGTTTCATTTACAGTTTCCAGCGGAAGCGAACTGTCGTAGGAAAGTCCCTGCGTCCGGGAGAGTCAATGGCCCTCGATCTGGTGGTAATCGAGGGCTGCAGACGAGATTTCTGCATTTCCCGGAAGATGAACCTGCTGAGGAGTTCCGTTGAAGTCTAGTTCCCGGCGCATGAGCTGATACGTTCCGTGTTCCCGCGCAGCTTCAATCACAACACTATACTTTCCGGCGAGAACGTATCTACCGAGATTGTCCTTACCATCCCATCTGAGCGTGTAGACTCCCGCCGAACGCGTTGCGCCGGTCACCGATGCAGGAAGCTCTGTACCCTCGGCTGAGGACCGAAGTCGCTCCTGCCTAATCCAAGCGTGCATGTCCTCCAGGTACCGGGGTTTCCGATACCAAAGGCCGATCATCCGGACGGGGTATCTCTTGGCGTCTTCAATCCAGACGGCAACGTAAGGAGGGCGGGCTCGCATATCGTCGATCCGAGCAATCTGGAGCGTGATACTCAGTTCGAATGCCTTGTTCCAAGTCTGCTCCGCTGCGTAAACGGTGCGAACGAGGTTCCTCAAATCCGATTCGCGCCGCGGCGCTTCGAGGCGCTGCCAACCAGGGCTCGCCACGCGCTTACCGTTTTTCTTGACGATCAGGTATTCGATATCCGGGAATTCGGCAGCCAGCCGTTGGCTTTCTTCTGGACTCATCACTGAAAATGACGTCGCCAGAGCCCCCGCCACAACCGGGTTGGGCGCCACCACGGTCGAACTGAGGATGCCCTCCGCAGTCCGTCCGACACGCGGATCCACGATATGTGAATAATGAAGACCTCCGATCTCCACGCCCCGCCGATACGAGCCGCTGGTGGCGACGGCGCGATCCCGAACCAACACACGAGCGATCGGATTGGCGTTTTCAGCGGCCGACAACGGGTCGGCGACGTTGACCGGTTCAGTCCACGCGCCGCGCACCACCAGATCGCCGCCGACATTTACGACCACTCCGCTAACCTGGGACGCACCCAGGGCTGCATCTGCGGCATGGCCAACGATATAGCTCTTGGTGAAAGAATTAAGCACCAGAGGGACATAATCCATATGGGTAGCGGTGTGTTTAACGGGGTCGAGTCTCCAATGCACCTTTCGGACTTCCGCCACCGCGGCGGAAAGCTCACTCTGGCTGGGTTCGCGATCTTGGGCGGCCGCGGTTTTCCAAATCTGGATCACGGCCGCGGCCGCTGCATCCAACGCCCCATTGGTCCGCCGGCGCCACTGATCCCAGAGATTGAGTACTTCGTAGAATTGAGGCGAGACCGGGATCGGCTGATCCAAGGTTCGAAACCAGTCGCTAAATTCGCTTGCCGGATCGTAGGAGCTTAGGATTTTCGCCTCGCGGTCAATTTCCGCCAAAGCGGCATTCATTGCCCGGTCTGCATCGGTTTCGGATGCCGCGATGGCTTTGAACTCGAACGAGGTGCCGAGAACGTTTTCGCGGTCATAAATGTACACTTGCTGCCGGCCATGGAAGACAGTAATGAGATAACACGTCAGAAGAACCAGGGAGGCCGTGGCGGTGAGTTTCATGTAATACCCGAAGGGATGAGGATGGCGGCCGCGATGATGTGGCTCAAAATGAAGTTTACCAAGGATTTTCGCTGCGATGTCCGTATTTTTTCTAGTGTTCCGCGGTCCGCTGCGCCTTGGGCTTTGGTTCGCTCAAGTCGTGCGTCCTCCTTTCCCGGGAGTCGTGTGCCTGCTGGCGGCATGCGCCGTCAACCTACTGGTGCTCACGGGATGCTATCGCCTTCGGGAGCGAACTATACTACAACTGGCGCGATTCTGAGAAATACTTTCGTTCCCGCCATTCCGGCTGGGGCTCACCACAGGTCTCGTCTTCCTGGTCGTCGGGGTTGTCGGAACCACCATCGCGCCAGGGCAGTCGTTCTTTCAGCAAAGCTGCATCGCCGATAAACGCCGGCGCTTCGCAGACCTGAATCAGGCCCGCCTGATACGCTGATCGGCGCTGCGTTTCACCATCGTCATTGCTGGCTGCATGATTATGACCGTAATGCCGCCCTGCACCACGGGTCACCGGGCGAAATAAGTAGCCAGCCGACAACCCCGCAGTGGATGGCCCACGCCAGCATGGCAGAGTCCGCTACTTGAATGAGAGTCGGGCTGACCCATGACGTTTGCACTAAAGGCGAAGACACTTATTGTTTACAAGATTGACAAGCAGAGTTTGCGTCTCGAAAGCGCTCGGTGCGCTAGCGCAGCAAGACATTAGCAACATGACTCGCTGAGGTGGGAAACCCATTCAGTGGATTATTTCGTTTGCCAACGTTCGCGTATTTATTCGCTTGCTACCGGTTCTTCGCGGTCTTCCTTTTCGCCCTCGCAAAGGGATTAGGCGCCTTGCCGGCCTTTATGGCCGCCCAGCGCCGTTTCGCTGCTTCTGCCATCGCCTTTCGCGCTGCGGCGCTGAGCTTGTGCTTTCGCTTGCCCCGCGCTTCCGGAGCTGCTTCCAAAGCGGAATGACGATCAAGAGTCGCCGCTACTGCTGTCCGGGCCGGCGGACGGCCACGACGTTTTGAGGGTCCTCGTAGGGCTTGAATCGCTGCATCCAGCCGATTCCGCTCCGCCATGAGCAAAGCAACAATCTGTTCGATCTGCATGACTGGAGAGTAACATTTGCATGCCTTTCTGTTCAATGCCGGGTTAAGCCGTCCGAGTTTCGGAGCGCCTCACCGTTACATTCCGAGGCACTCCGATTTTCCAACCATCGTATCCAACGTCAGAAAAGCGCCGGACCTGGTCGTTCGCCCCGGATCGGTCGCATCGGGAACTCTAGTGCAACGTAGTAACCGACCGCGTCACTCATGTGCGTCCGCATCGGGTCCGATTTATTCAGGTTGGCCAGCGAGTTGCCCTGCGGATCAGCTTTCCATGAAACCTGCTCAAAATCTTGAATCAGGTGCTTGCAGCTTTCATCGATCAGCATCCGCCGCTCGCCGGCATGGTTGCGTAACACGGCGTTGACGCAGTTTACACGATCTTTGACTGCCGGATTGGAACTGGGTACTTGGAAGTGCGGACGATATCGGTCCGTGTGACGAAACCGAGAAAGTCTTTGACAATCTGCCAATCGGTACGTGAGGCGTACGTCTTACGCTGCTCCCCGGTGGCGTCGCCATAAACATAGATATCCATGGGAAATCCGTTTTGCCACTTTTGGGTCCGGCTGAGGAATTCCTCGCAGGCCGCCAGCGTATTCGAGTCCGGCAAAATCATTTCCTCCAAAATCAATATCCGGCCGTTACGAGCTTGCAGGAGCACCGAGCAAAGCGGATTCATGTTGAAATCAATTGCCCACGCCAGCGATACCGGCCACGAAACGAGGGTTACCAACATTGAGCGCTCGGTCGAAGGCATAATAAGCGCGGCCGATTCCCAGAGTTTCGAAAGTCGCTAGGAACTCTTGGCGGAATGTCCTTTCATCCAGATCCTTCGTAGCGCTTTCGAGTTCTTCCGGCGACACGTTACCGCCTTCGGCCGTGGTGAACTGAAAGGTTTTCCAGTCGGGCCGCGCTTGAGCGTTCTCGACAAGCTGGTGAAAGTGATTGAACCCCTGAGGAGTACCGATGAACAAGGCTCTGCCCCTCCGGTACTCTTGTCGCGTTCTACAGATTCATAATTCCTTTCATTGAGCGAATGCCTCAAGATGCGCGCCGGTGTTCACCGGCGCCCAACCCGTCGGATCGGCAAAATTCATTGGCCGTGAACCGGTTCGGTTTGATGCACACCGCGGGCATTGGGTTGGTAACTGGGAGTTGCCTACTTTTTAGGTCCGCCTTCGACACGGACCGGCCCTTTCCACGGATGGAGCCGCCCCCGTCCACTTACGCGGCTTGGCTGGGAAGAGAGCGCTGATTTCAAGACGAGTATACCCACCAGAATATGTTCTGTTAATGTGCTACCCAAAGATTTATCTCCGAATATCTCAAACACGTGTAAATTGGCCAATGACCGGCGAAGGTCGGTTTCCCCAATGGCGGTCGAGATATGCCTTGGTGGTGGCGGCCGGGAACTGGAAGCGGGTTTCCAGGGGATGCGGAAAGCACTCCCTTTTGTGCGCTTTAGAGCTCCCTTGCACGTCCCGAGATGTACTTTCAGACTCCCTGAGCGTCCTTTTCTTCGTCTTAATTCGCAGATTCCGTGCGAGTTCACCCGCACGCATGCGGTCACGAATCACGGGGTTCCCGAATCGTCGCAGTAACTTACGAACCAAGACCACATGGCCGAAGAGCCACGGAGGCGCCGAGAGGGTGCCGATAATTACCGTTCTCCTTATATATAGAGGCGGTAATAATTCTCCCGGAGACGGGTTCGTCCGGTCAAACTGGGGAGCCAAGCTTCTGGACCTGTTCTGCCGCCGGCCGCGAGCCGTCGAAATTCACTTACATGCCGTGCGGCGGTTGAACCCGTCTGGCACGGTCAAGAGACATTCTGTGGCGAATAAGATCGGCGCCCGGCAGAGATGCCTGCCCGATAATCGGCCGTTTGACACCAGCCTGCATGGGATTTCATCATTAGGAAGTACACAGTAGGGCGCAACGGTGAGAGCATCGCCGAAAGGGCAAAGCCCGCCTACAGAAATCCACTGGAGGTGTGTATTGGCAAACTTCGACAATCTTAGGAAACAGGCAAAGCTACTGGTCCGTTGGCACCGTGCAGGCAATTATTCCGTCGGCGGGCGGATCCGAAACCTGCCTCGCTACCGGACCTTGACCGATGTGGAGGCACTGGCGTTAGAGTTCCCGCTCAGTGAGGCGCAGGAGATTATTGCGCTGGAATCGGGCTATGCGAGCTGGGCGGCGCTCAAATCCGGATTTTCCACCATGGCGGAACAGTCTCAAGCGTTGCCTGCGGTTCCGGTGCTAAAGGGAGCTCTGCCTGTGGTGTTCGTCTCGAATGTGCAAGCCTCGGCCGCTTTCTTTCGCGATAAGCTCGGCTTTGCGATCGATTTCCTGCACGGCCATCCGCCGTTTTATGCTTCGGTAAGTCGAGGAGCCGCTCGGCTGCACCTCCGCTTCGTCCACGATCCAGTCATCACTCCCGAATTACGCGAACGAGAGGACGGACTATTGTCCGCCTTTGTCGACGTCGACAACATCAAAAGTCTGTTCACGGAATACAAAGCTGCGGGAGTGGATTTTGCCCATCCTCTCAGGAAGGAACCTTGGGGAGGGTCGGCCTTTATCGTGCTCGATCCGGATGGCAACTGTATCTGCTTTGCGGGCTGACAAAAGCAGTTGAGCCATGAAACTAGGGCTGTGGCCGACTGCTTGGTTTAGCAGCGCTTGCGTTCCGACTATGAAAGAATGGCTGACGATGATCAGCGATCTCCGGTATGCATGGAGAATGCTAACTCAGTCGCCGGGATTTGCGGCAATCGCGGTCCTGACGCTGGCGCTTGGGATCGGAGCCAACACCGCGGTGTTCAGCATCGTCGACGGTGTTCTCTTACGTCCGCTGCCCTATTCTGAAGCGGATCGGCTCGTGATGGTGCTCGATCGCAATCTGAAGGCTCCACAGCTCGTGAAGGGTTTTTCAAGTTACGCCGATGTCAAAGAATACACCGCCGGATCGCAAAGCTTCGAACGGTTTGCAGGCATCGGCTGGGGGACTGCCGGCACCGTTCTGACCGGGCGCGGAGCCGCACGGAACGTCGTCGTAAACCTGGTAACCGCGGATTTCTTCGGCATACTCGGCATCGCGCCAGCGCTCGGGCGCACGTTCAGCAATGACGACCTGCAAAATGGATGCTCGGTTGTGTTGAGCGCCGCGTTCTGGCGTGGAACTCTGGGCGGGGATCCGCGCATCAGCGGGCAATCCCTGACGCTTCGGAATCGGGTATGCACGGTTCGCGGCGTCATGCCGGATTCTTTCGAAGTTTATCCTCGACAGACGGAAGTCTGGATGTTGCTTACACCGGATCATCCGCAGTTGAGCGGCAAACTCCTGATGGTGGGTATCGGACGCTTGAAGCGAGGAATTACCCGCGCGCAGGCCCAGCCGGAGCTGGCGTCTTTGCATCAATCGATTCATCGAGGCGACTGGGAACAGGATTCCACTCCCGTGGTCGATCCGCTTCAGGAGGAGTTTCTATTTCTCGCGGGCCGCAACCTGCGGGCGACGCTTTGGGTCCTGTTGGCCGCCGTGGGAGCCGTGTTGCTGATCGCGTGCGTGAACGTCGCCAACCTGATGCTGGGGCGGCTTGCAATCCGCGAACGCGAGTTGGCCATCCGCGCGGCGCTTGGATCAGGACGATTCCGGCTCGTGCGGCAATTGCTCACCGAAGGACTGCTCCTGGCCGCGATCGGCGGAACCGTCGGGGTTTGGATCGGTTATGGCGCGCTTCGCTATTTCAAATACGCGAATCCCATCGAGCTTCCGGTTGGAGCGGACATCGCTCTGAACCTGCCGGTGCTCGCCTTCACCGCCGCGCTTTCCATCGCGACCTCGGTGATCTTCGGCATTGCGCCGGCGTTCACCGCGTCCATCAAGGATGTGAATGTCAGGCTTAGCTCTGCGGGAAGAGGCGCTACCGGCGCTTCCGGCAAAACCAGCCGATGGCTGATCGCCGTCGAAATGGCGCTATCGGTCGCGCTGCTCGCCGTGGGAGCTTTGCTGATCCAGAGCATGTTCAAGATGGCCGGAGCGCCGCTCGGCTTCGAACCGGAGCATCTGACCATCGGCGATGTGATCCTGCCAACGGATCGTTATGCCGCGCCGGAACGCCGCGTCGCGTTTTGGGATGAACTGCGCCGCCGGTTGAATGCGCTGCCCGGCGTTGAAGGCGCGGCGGCCGCTACCCAGCCGCCTCCCTACGGGCTTGGAAACTACAAATTCGACGTCGATGGGGGCGCCCGCAAAGACATCTACGACACGGGTCTCAATCAGGTGAGCCCGGAATATTTTCGCGTGATGAAGATCGCTGTCCTGGGCGGGCGCATCTTCGACGAACATGATCGCCCCGGCTCGGAACCGGTTGGCGTGGTCAACCAGGCCTTGGTCCGCGAATACTTCGGAAACCAGAATCCGATCGGAGCGCGGGTGCGCGTCGTCGGACTTAAACCCGCCGAATGGGTCACCGTAGTCGGTACGGTCGCGGATGAGAAGCGGGCTGAACTCCTTCACGAGATGAGCTGGCACGGACAGCCAACCCTGTATCGGCCGCTGGCGCAGCAGCAGGAACCGGTCAACTCCGCGATATTGCTGGTGCGCAGCTCGGGTCTCAGCGCAGGAACGTTCCCTCAGACGGTTGCAGCGATCGATCCGGGGGTTCCCATGGGCAGAGTCGCGAGCATGCAGGATGTGCTCGGATTGAATCTGAAATATCCGCGATTTCGTGCGATCGTGATTGGTGTCTTCGCTTCGGTGGCGCTCCTGCTTGCGGCGGTGGGCCTATTCGGCCTCCTGGCGCAGTTTGTTGCGCAGCGCACGAAGGAGATTGGGATTCGCATGGCGATCGGCGCGCGGCCCCGCAACGTGGTTTCGCTGATCGCCAGGCAGGCGGGCGTGCCAGTCGTGACAGGCCTCGCCATTGGCTTCGCGCTGCTGGCGGGATTCACTCGCTATCTTCAGGCTCTCTTATATGGGGTGCGGCCTGCCGATCCGTCGATTCTGGCAGGCGTGTCGCTGACGCTGGCCGCAATTGCCGTAATCGCGATTGCGGTGCCGGCGAGGCGCGCGATCCGAATAAATCCCGTGGTTGCCCTCAGAAGCGAGTAGGGTAATGTGAATATCACGATCGATGTGGAGCGGCCCACTGAGCCGCCATGCGCAGCATGCGGTCAGTCTGGCAAACGCATCCGGCTTCGACTGCTTTACGAACATCGACCGCATGCTGCGCATGGCGGCTCAGTGGGGCCCGAATCGGCCTGCGCAAGGTTGATTGGCGCGGCGGAGCGATTACGGAGTGGTGTGGAATTCGCCGCTCGAGGCCTTTACATGAGCTAGCCGTTTTCGACGCGCACCTTCATATCCGAGTACGCCGTACTAATAAGCGTGCTTAGGGCTGCGGCGTCTGTGGCCGTTCCCGGTCTCAGCTTCACATGGCGCATGAACTTGCCGGTGCCTTGCAACAAACGGGCCGGATCCGGCAGCGATGCGCCCTGAAAAAACCCTACGTTTACGTGCGACGTGAATACATTGACGTATCCGAAAGGCGCATCTCCCAAACATGCAACCGGGCAGCCGTCATGTAAAACCTCCCGGACTTCATCCCCGCATTTTCGCATCATCTCAAACCAGCGATGCGCGATGGCTCCCAATTCACCTGCATGCTCCTTCATCCACCGATCGATGGCGGGATCGCGCTCCACAGTTCCATTCAGTCGCAGCAATTCCGTTCTCATCATCGCGCCACTTTCCTCTTTCGAGATCTTACACGAGCGACGAAATGGATGGACCCTCCGTGAACCGCAGCATTTATGGAGCCGCCCGGAAACGGGAACCAGCGCGAGCGCTTAATTCGACATGCGCGGACGTTGAAACTTGGTATTGATGTACTTACCGGCTTCCTCCAGCGCGCCAAAGGAATTATCCTTGGTCCGCAGAGCCAGACGGTATTCATTCACCGCGCGATCCCTCTGATCGCTGATGTCGAAAATCTTTCCCAGGAAAATGTGCGCCCAAACTTCGGTCCACTTGGGACTCAAATCGCCGCTCAAAGACTCGCGAAATTCGTTCGCCGCCGGCTGCCAGTTCTGCTGCTGAAAGAACAGCTCCCCTACCCGGTAATGCGCGAGCGAGCTATTGCGCGTCACTTCCAAAGCCTTCTGATATTCCTTCAGCGCCTCAGAATATTCGCCGACTTCCATATATTGCTCGCCCCGCTTGATCGCCACCTCGACGCGCGTCGAGTTGTCCCAATGTAGAACCTTATTATCGGGATCGAGAGCCACCGTCTTAGGTTTGCCGAAAGTCTCGATGGCGAACTCGGATGAAGTCCCGACGATCTCAATTTTCTTGGTCTCCGGATTGCCTTCCGTCTGAACCTGCATATCCACCGGCATGCGGAACAGATCCAGATCCTGCGTGACTTTTCCCATCACGCGGAAGCCTTTCTGCGTGCGGAAAACCGTGTATTCCATCTTGAACTCGGGCGCGCCGCTCGACTCGATCCATTCTGTGAAGAACCAGGCCAGCTCCTCGCCCGAAATCTTCTCCGCTAATGCCCGGAAATCGTCGGTATTGATGGATTTGAACGCAAAATTATCCGGAACCGCCTTCAGCAGCTTCATGAAATTGTCGTCGCCGATCACGCCTCGAAGCATGTTGAGCACGGCCGCGCCCTTTCCCGCCGTGGCCGCCCAGAACTCGGGCGAATAATCCTCCAGGCGCCCGGATTGAATCAGCGGCGGTTGATCTACGGTCAGGGCTTCCACGTAGGTGCTATGGACCTGAGTTTCAAACGCGCTGTTCCCGCTGGCCTGCTGCGCGTAAAGAAACTCGCTGTACCGGGCCAGCCCGTTTTCGATCCAGGTATGATTGCGGGTCGTCGCCGAAACTAGAAGTCCCCACCACTGCCGAGCCACCTGATTCGCCACCAGTTGAAGATTCACCTGCTTCCCGATCCCCTTGGGAGAAAAGAAAAGCAGCCCGGGAGCCGCGTAGCCGTTTGGCGTCCCGTCTTCGGTCTCCACCACGGTCATATCCTTCTTGATGGGCGAGCCGTAAATTCCCGAGAAAAACGTCATTGCCTTGGCGATCTCATCGCCGTAAGGCTGGGCCATTTCAGCGGTATCGCGAAGATAGAAATAATTCGTGATTCCGCCGGAATTAATCGGCTTGGGGTCGCCCTTGACCACCGCGAAGCTCCCTGGGAAAGACGCCTGGGTATATTTGAATCGCGTGGCCGTCTGGCCGTCTGGAGCTTTTTCCGAAGAATCGATGCCGCTCGCCACCACCCGGTAGCCCTTCGGAACGGTGACTTTCAGATCCGAGCTGAATCTGTCCGTGGAGTAATCGTTGACCGGAAACCACCGCGCCGGGTACATGAAATACGCGAAATCGGGGTGGATCGCCGCGAATTTAATACCGAACACCGGCGATTCTTCGTTCCCCGTGATCTTTCCGTCGTAAATGAAGGTCAGCGCCGCAGGCTTGCCCTTCTGAAGCATCTGCGGCAGGTTCAGCCGAACGCTCATATCAGCCTGGGTACGCGACGCGGGCACTTGCCGTCCATCTTCGTCCAGCACCTTGGTCAGGCTCAGCGCATTGTTCAGCTCGAAAGTAAGGGTATTGGTATCGTCGAGCGGAACGAAGCGCACCAGCGCCGTGGCCAGGATGGTCTGCGCCGCGGGGTCGATCTGCGCGTCGATCAGATAGCTCTGGACGTCGATGCGCGCGCGCTGGCCGCGGTCCTGTGCGGACGCGGTCAAGGCGATCACAAGCGCTGCGTTAATGAACGTGAACGGTCTGTTTACTTTCACTCCACACCTTCTCAATCCACTCGGCTGCGGTCTCCATCGGGTCGCGCGAACTGGCCAGCCGCCGGGCGACCTCCGCCAGATCCTCGCGCATCCTATTCCGGGCGGCATCGTCGTTCAACAGGCGCGTGGCTTCGGCCGCGATTCGCTCCCCGGTCATCTCGCTCTGGATCAACTCAGGTACGATTTTCTTCTCCGCCACCAGGTTCACCATGGACAGGAACGGAGCCCGAACCAGCCATCTTCCCAGTATCCAACTTAACGCGTTTACACGGTAAAAGGTCACCATGGGCACGCCCAGCAAGGCGGCCTCGATGGTAACGGTCCCGCTTGCAGCCAAAGCGAGCTCCGAATGAGCAAGCGCATCCCAGGTTGACCCTTCTATCACTTGGATGGACGAATCGCGGATGGGTTCCCAAAATTTTGAGTTTTCTCTTGAGCTTTCAATGTCAAACCCCGGCGGCAAGGCCAGGACGAACGTGACCGGGGTGCTTTTCGCGATCCGCCGGGCGGCATCGAGCAGCGCCGGCGTGTGCCGTTCCACCTCGCCTTGCCGGCTGCCCGGCAGCAAAACCACGATGCGCCGGTTCTCCGGAAGGTTGAATTTGTGGCAAAAGTCGGCCCGTGACAGCTCCGGCAGCACCATTCGAGCCAAAGGATGGCCGATATACGTCGCCGCGACCCCGTGTTTTCGAAAAAAAGCCTCCTCGAATGGAAAAATGCACAGCAGCCGCTGGATATTGGCCCGCATCGTTCGAACCCTCCCCTGCCTCCAGGCCCACGCCTGGGGAGCGATCAGATACACCACCGGCACCCCCATCCGTCGCAGCTTCCTAGCCAGGCGCAAGTGAAAATCTGGCGAATCCGTAAGGACGGCAATATCCGGCCGAGTCGCAGCGGCTGCCCGGACCAGTTTGCGGAATTCCCCATAGATCCGAGGGATATGCGCCACCACTTCCACCAATCCCGCCACCGAAATGGACCGTGTATCGACCACCGCCCGCACTCCCGCGCCCTGCATCCGGGGCCCAGCGCACCCGAAGAATTCCGCATCCGGAAACCGGCGGCGCAGCGCCTCGACTACGCGAGAGGCGTAGAGATCCCCCGAAGGCTCACCGGCGGAGATAAAAATGCGCACCTGAGATTGAGTTTAGCCGCTTAACGCCGGTCAATTTCGATATAATCTGTTCGGCCTGAGATGTGGCGGATTTGGCCGGTGTTTCTTCTCGTCGGGGTCGCAGTCCTAGGGCAAACCGCTCAGCCGGATCCGGCGTTCGACGGCATCCCCTTCGACAATTGGCTGAAGGGAGGACACGGCGCGAAGATCGACTGGTCGCTCAGCGTCGACCCACCCGCGCTCACCGAATTCCAACGCCTGCTGACCTCCGTCGCCGCCGCGGTCGACGCCGGCACCGCCGCGAAGTGGCAATATTCCGGCCCGATGGTGCTCTTGATTGAAGTTCGCGATCGTCAAAATCGTCGCTACCGGACTCACCTTCCCCTGGTTGTCCCCAAAGACGCAAACGATTCCGCCGGCTGGAAATGGAGTCTGAGTTTATGCGTCGTGCCCGGCGATTACGAAATTGCGGCGGCGATCTATGACACCGAATCGAAGGAACACAATCTACGGCGGATAAAGCTGCACGTTCCGGGGATTCATAACGATCCGCTGCCCGGCCTCTGGAGCGGCGCCCCAGTGGCGGAGAGCGGTGAGCTCGCCTGGCGCGATCCGCTACGCCTGCCGTTGAAAACAGGAAATCCGCTGCAAATCGACCTGATGATCAATACACCGGTCGACGCGGAGACCGGCATCGGCGCGCGGTTCATGGTGGCTTCCCAAATCGCGATCCCGGACGGATCGATAACGGCCACTGACCTCGATCTCGAAAATCGCACCGTGAAGACGCAGAAAGTTGTTGGCAGGCTCGGCCCGAACGCCTTTCTGGGCGCGTTACCGAAGGACAACCGGCAAATGGTCAATGCGCATTCGCTCGACGTTGATATGGCGGGCGCGCAGTTTTTCGTCTCCGAAATCAGCAAGCGTGTGGAACAGGCAATTCCCGGCACTGAGCACGTGGTCATTATCTTAAGCGACCGAAAGAGCTCGCCTAACGGAGAGAATTTCGAGCCCATCCAAGCCACACCCGCACTGGGGACGCGTGTGTTCTATGTCCGATGCAGCCTGCCCCCCACCGCTTGGATGACGGATTCCCGGCGCGGCGGCACCGTGATCAACGTTCCTGTGATTAATCGCAATAGTGACGTGCCGGCGGTGATCGAGATGCCCCCTCCGCCGCCTCCCTGGTATCGCGCCGATTCGCTGGAGCGCACACTCGATCCGCTGCATCCGCATCTGTTCGACGTAGCCACGCCGATCGAGTTCCGGCATGCGCTCGCGGAGATCATGAAAGAGATCTCTGAACCGAAGTAGCCGCTCTAGCGGAATCGCACACGCCCCCACCGCTCCGGAACATGCATATCGATCACTCCCTGCGGCGACCAGACCCAGTTATCTTCCTTCGTCCCTGCGGGTGGATTCTCGCGCGGCCATTCCACCCTGGAAAAATTGATGCGCCATTCTTCGTTCTTCGCGGGAGCGCCCCGCCCGAAAGCCTTCCACGGCATCGCGATTTCCACCGTCCACCCCTGATCCCGATCTTTCGGATTATTCAGAGTCCCGTTCACGTGAACCGCCGTCTGAAGCCCCGGAATCTCCCACCCGTTATCGGCATGCCCGCCGTCTTTGTACGGCTTGTCGAGCTTCAGATCCCATCCCGTATTCAGCGCGTTAATTTCGAACTCGAAATAGTTCAATCCATGCCCGCCGGGATCGAGGAACACTTCGAAATCGTTGTCGTGGAAGATCACCGAATCGTGCTCGGTCAAGGTCGCCCACACATTCGGCTCTTCGACCTCGGCCGCGATATAGAGATTCGTGTCGTCCCAGGTAAGCTTGGCGCGAGTCCGAAAACGCGGCCGCGGGCGATCCGAGCCTTCGATGTCGATGAAGTCATCGGTCCATTTGGCTTTCCGCCAAGCCGGGTCATCCAGGTTTCCATCAATCGTGGGAGCTAAAGCGGCGCGCCGGCATATATACACCTTCGGCTGCCCCATTAACACGCCCGCAAAGAGGGCCAGCAAGATCACCTGTGGCATAATGGACCGTCGCAACGTGCCGCTTCTCTCTAAGTTTCTGGCAAGCCTGCATCGTCATCCCGTATGGACCTCGATCGGCATCGCCGCTTACGCGATGATCGTAACATTTCCACATCAGAATGTTCAGGATCTGGTGGCGAATATCATTCTCGGTATGGGCCGGTCGCACTTTTACCTGCTCATGGCGATCTCCGCGATCAGCGGCGGCGCGTGGCTTACCTGGGTCGTGTGGATGAGCTTCAAGCGCCAGCCGGAGGGGCGGATTCTGTTCGGATATTGGATCGCGACCATGCTCCTCGTCTGCATGACGTGGCGCATCTTCACGGTAAATAACAGCGAGCTGGTGCACTATCCGCAGTACGTTCCCGAAGGCATGGCCCTGCTCGCGTTGACCGGCTGCGCCGTGGAATCCATTTCGTGGATCGTGCTGACCGGCGGCCTCGACGAGTGTTTCCAGTATTGGCACCTGCACGGCACCTGGGGCGTTCCCTTCGATTTCAACGACGTTTACATGGACCTGCTTGGCGGCGCGGCCGGAGTCCTGGTAGCCGCGGCATTCCTCCGCTGCATCCCCAGCCCCAAGGAAAATTTCGCGCGGCGAATTCTGACCCGCCCAGGCGTGATGGTGATTCTCGGAATCACGATTGCGGGCTTGCTGCTGTTGGCCGCGGGACGGATGCTGCTCTATTCCGATCCGTCCAACACGCACTACTGGATGGCGCTGAGCCGGAAGCGTCCCACCGGATTCTGGTTCTTCGATCCCACCTGGGGACCCAACACCATCCACACCCTCTCGCCGATTGAGGGACCACTCCTGGTCCTGGCAACCCTCGGATTCTTTGCCCTTCTAGACCGGCGCGTACGATTTCTTTTCAAGCCATGAAGCTGCGCGCGGCCATCGTGTGCGCCCTGTGCGCGGTGTCGCTGTATCTGCGAACCGGCCCGTTCGCCGCTGTATTTCAACCCGGCTTCGTGAATTTCTCAGAAACCGATGCGTGGTTTCACGTGCGCATGGCCGACAACCTGATCCGCCACTTCCCCTGGGCCATCACCGCCGACCCGTACATCTCCCCAGGTCCTCTGCGGCCGGCAGCAGCCGGTCCGCTGTTCGACTGGGTGTTAGCCCTGATCGCAATGATCGCGGGCCTGGGACATCCATCCGAAGCGCTATTACACACCATTGCCGCCTGGTATCCCGCAATTCTAGGGATGCTGATCGTCCCGGTGGTCTATCTGCTGGGGCGCGATGTGTTCAATGCGCGCGCCGGCCTGTTCGCGGCAGCGGTATTGGCCACACTCCCGGGACATTTCCTGAAAGTGAGCAGCGTCGGATACACCGATCATCACGTGGCGGAGAGCCTTCTCGCCGCGCTTCTCCTTTGGACCATCGTGCGCGCCCGCCCCCTGGCAACCGGCGTGGTCCTCGGCGCATATCTATTGACCTTCGTCGGCGGAGCCTGGCTGGTGGCGCTGATCGTCATCTGGGCCGCCTACGAATTGATCCGGTCGAAGCTGGAGTTGCGCCCGCTCCTGCTCGCCTTCGGAATCGCCCTCGCGATAGTCGCACCGTTTTATCGCGTCTACTGGATGGGATACTCGATCGCCGCCCTCGGAATCGGGCTGATAGCTCTACCGATCCTCGGCTGGACTTCCCGCCACGCCACTCGAACGATGTTCTTCCTGGGACTCATCGCCGCAATAGTGATCGCGGCCGTGCTGGCGCCCAGGGAACTGCGCGACGTCTTGTTTCGCCTGGCGCCCGGATTCACCGGAAAAACCGGAGCAGTGGTGGAGCTGCAATCGCTGGTCTATCGAGACGGACACTTCTCCTTTCTATGGGCGTGGCGGCAATTCGGCGGATCGCTGGTGCTGTCGCTGATCGGCGTCGTCGTGTTGGGCGAACTCGCCGTGCGCCGTCCCGATTGGCGCCGCGACTTGATTTTCTTTTTCGGCTTGGCGACCATGGCGATGGCCGCGGGTCAACTCAGAATGGCCTACTATTTCGCCATCGCGGCCGCACTGTTTTCAGGATACGTCGCCGACGCGATGCTGAAAACGAAACCCGTCCTGCGCCCCGTAATCGCAGCCACGCTGATCGCCGGAGTGCTGGCTCCCAACGTCTGGTACGCGCTCGACGAAGAAACTTGGCAGCCCGCGATCAATTCGGATTGGCGGGAAGCCCTCCAATGGCTGCGCGCATCCACCCCGGAGCCGTTCGGCGACGCCGATTACTACTATGCCCGCTACCGAGCCCCGTATCGCGACGCGTCATACAGCGTGATGTCGTGGTGGGATTTCGGTTACTGGATTACCGCCGTAGGCCGTCGCGTACCGGTGTCGAATCCGACCCAACTACATGCCGAGGACGCCGCCGAATTTCTGCTAGCACAGAAGGAAGCCGAGGCCGCGGCGATCCTCGAAAAATGGCACAGTCGCTATGTGTTGATCAGTCATCAAATGGTGCTCGAAGATTCCGACAGCCGCGTGACCGGGTTATTCGGAGCGTACTTCGAATACGCGCGGGATCGCCCCTTGGAGCAGTATTACCTGGTCGCCTATCAGCGCGAACCGAATGGCAACTTGCGCCCGCACCTCCTGTATCTGCCGGCTTACTACAGGAGCATGGTGGTCCGCCTATTCGTGTATGGCGGCGCTCCGGTGGACCGTGTTTCAGGAGCCGTGCTGGCCACTCTTCGCGATGCCAAAGGCGAGGATGGCAAGCCATTTCTCGAGTTGATGGAACTGCGTAATGTCCCACCCGATGAGGACGCTGAAGCGGCCGAGTCGGCCTGTAAATCGGACGGGTGCGTACTGGCCGGAATGAATCCGTTGGTCAGCGCCGTGAAGCTCGAAAAGCTGACCCGATTCCACCAGGTGTTCGCCTCGAGCAATCCCGCCGCCCATCTAGAAAGCGGCATAGAACGAAGCATCGTGCAAGCCTATGAGTACGACAGCGCCCCCCGCCGCCACTAACGTGATCGGCCCATGAGCCGGGGCTAAAAGGAGCGCTCATTCCCGCCCGTGCCAACCGGGCGTCCCAAATAAAACGCAGCCGTCTCCATTCCCTCCCCCCGTTATACTCAAAACAAGTGATTGCGTCTCCGCCCGCCCCAACTCCGCCATTCGTGAAAGGCCGCCCCTTCATCGGAGTCCTCGCCGAATTCCGCAAAAATCCCCCCGATTTTTTACTCAGCGTCGCACGCAAATACGGCGACCTCGCCCACATGCGGCTCGGTAACCAGAACGCCTACGTCATCAGCAATCCCGATTACATCAAGGACATCCTGGTCACCCGCCAGTCCAACTTCACGAAGAGCCGGGTCCTCGAACGCGCCAAGGTCCTCCTGGGCGAAGGCCTCCTCACCAGTGAAGGAGAGTTCCACACTCGCCAACGTCGCTTGGTCCAACCCGCCTTCCATCGCGAACGTCTGATCGGCTACGGCGCATCCATGGTCGATTGCGCCGCCGCCTGCCGCGACCGCTGGCACCACGGCGAAACCCTGGACATGGCCCGCGAAATGGCTCGCCTGACACTCGCCATCGTTGCCCGAACCCTGTTCAGCGCCGACGTGTCTTCGGAAGCCGACGAAATCGGAGTCG
The DNA here is from genome assembly GCA_963705675.1 of Terriglobia bacterium. Taxonomy (GTDB): domain Bacteria; phylum Acidobacteriota; class Terriglobia; order Bryobacterales; family Bryobacteraceae; genus Palsa-187. The sequence continues at coordinate 47,939 of CAVPKR010000127.1, read as the reverse complement.
CGCTCACCGAAGTACTCGGCCTCTTCGAGTGGGTCCAGCTTCCTTTCTCCGAATGGCTGGAAAAGCTGCCCCTCCCTGCGGTGCGCCGCTTCGAATCCGCCCGCGCCGTCCTCGATAAAATCATCTACGGCATTATCGCCGAACGCCGCAGGACCGGCGTCGACACCGGCGACCTCCTCTCCGAATTGCTGCTCGCCCAAGACGAGGGAAGTGGCAATGCCGAAGACATTGTAAGAATGACAGACAAGCAGGTTCGCGACGAGGCCCTCACGCTCTTCTTAGCCGGTCACGAAACCACCGCCAACGCGCTTGCCTGGACTTGGTACCTGCTCTCGCAGAATCCCGAAGCCGAGCGCAAATTCCACTCGGAAATCGACCGCGCATTAGAAGGCCGTCTGCCCACGTTCGAAGATCTCCCGCAGCTCAAGTACGTCGAAATGGTCTTCGCCGAGTCCATGCGCCTCTACCCGCCCGCCTGGGGCATCGGGCGCCGCAACATCGAGACTTTCGACATCGCAGGGTACACCATCCCCCCGCGATCCATCATCCTGATGAGCCCCTACGTCGTCCATCGCGACCCGCGCTTCTTCCCCGACCCCGAATCCTTCAACCCGGACCGTTTTCTCCCCGAAGCCGTCGCGTCGCGCCCCAAATTTTCCTATTTCCCCTTCGGCGGCGGCACCCGAGTCTGCATCGGGGAACGCTTCGCCTGGATGGAAGGCGTCCTCCTGCTGGCGACGTTAGCCCAACGCTGGAAGCTAACCCTGGTCCCAGGCCACCGAGTCGAAACCAAGGCTCAAATCACCCTCCGCCCCAAATACGGCATGCAAATGTCAATCACCGCCCGCTACTCTTCCTAACGACAACCTTCTAACAGCGAACACCGCAAAAAGGGGACTGACGAAACAAACCCGGCCCGTTGCTGTCCTCGTTATCGGGCAGTGCGGATCCGCAAATTTCGTCTTTGATCTTTTAAATCTTCTTCGCCAGGCGCTGCTGAGGCGGAGCCTTGCGCACCCACGCCAATTCACTCAATCCGAGCGTGCGCACCGCCGGATCGGCCGCGTCTTCGAACACCAGCGTGAACCCTACCTGATCCCAACGCCGTCTTTGCCATTGGAACCATCCCCACAACCCTGCCGCGATTGCGTAAAAGCCGATAAGCCGCGAGGGCCGCAGCACCATCCACGCTTCCAGCGTCGCCATCGAATACGCGTAAGTCGTGAATCCGACCCAATAGAAAATCCACAGCAGCGTGACGTTGGCTTTCCCCGGCGGATACGAACAGGTGAACGGTATCTTCCAAAACTCGAACAGCAGCGCTTCCACCAGCAGTAACGAAAGCGTGATGCTGAACACCAAATGCGCAAAAGCCACCGCCGGCGGCCATAGCAAGAAATACAGCGGAGCCATCGCCAGAAACAGCGGAGCCACCCCGAACCAGATCATCGCCTTCCGGGCTCCCTCCAGCGCCCGCCCCCGTTCCTCGGTTTCGGAAACCCGAAAAATCCAGTTCGCCGGCAACTCCATCGGGATCGTGAAGATATATCGCATCCCGCTCAGGACGAAGAATCCTAGCACCAGCGGCACGGACAGCCAAGCCTGCCGGATCCTCGACGCCACCAGCCCCTGCAACACGAATGCGCACCCCGCGCCCGCATAGGCGGCGAGAAAAATCCGATGCTTGGCGCTCCGGCTCATGGTTTTCCCGATGAACGCCACCGTAGCCCGCTGAATGGGATGCGGCGCCAGCCAGTCCGCCACCCGCGCCACCCAATCGTCAAATGCCGTGCGATTTCCCTCGCTCCCCTCCATCGATTCCAGCGTCCGCTTCACATGCCGCCGGTAAGCTACCGCATATGCGACCGCGGAAATCGCCGCCGTCGCGCCCACCGCTACCTCCGCCCATCGCGCAAGTGTTAGAAAAACCGCATCCCTGGACCCGAGTAGCACTTCATTCAATCCCAAAAACCACGCCGGAGGAAATGTGTACAGCACGGTCGCGTTCCGAGCCTTCAACGCCGGGATTTCTCCCGCGATATTCGGGAACAGAAAGAACAGAGACAGCAACGCGAACACCATTCCGCACTGGACATACACCGAAGCCTTGCGGAACAGCCGCTCGCTTAACACATTCAGCAGGATTCCTTCGAGCGCGACCAGCGACAAGAAAATGAACGCGCTGGCCGCCAGCACCGAAAGGCCTTGCGCCGCCGCCGTCCCCGCGATCCCCGCGAATCCTGCCACCGTCAACATAAAAGGATCGCGATAGGGAAACCCGTGATACCGATACGAAATGATCGGGAACAAAATCGTAGACGCGAAGCTCACCGCGGCCGTGAATCCCAGCAGGAACAGAATCAGGGCGCTCACCTTGGCCAGAAACATCGTTCGAGCCCGAATCGGCAGCGGGATCAGCGACGCGTAATCCCGCCGGTCCGGAAACAGCGCATCCCATTCGAGCACCGTCACCCCGCCCATCACCAGGATCGCGAAGGACATCAGAAAGCACCGGTCGAACCACAACACCGCCATTCGCGCCGACTCCGGCGCTCCGTCGGTTCGCAGATACGTCGTCCACCGGAATAACGGGAGCAGCAATCCCGGCGATGCCAGCAGCGCGAGTAGCTTGGTCACCGTGACCTGCATGTCGGTATTCTGCGCGACGAATTCGTTGTCGAAGAATCGCCCGAAGAAGTGACGGACCAGTGGTCTGAATTGATCGTTCACGCGGATTTCATCACGTCGACGATGGCGCTGGCCGTCGTCTCGATATCCTGTTCCAGCACCAGCTCCGAGAAAATATCCTCCAGCGACCCGAGCTGCATTAGCGACCGCAGATTCGAAACCGAATCATTCGCCACCACGCGGCCTTTACGCAAAATCATCACTTCCGTGCAAATCTTCTCAACCACCTCCAGCACGTGTGAGCTATAGAGAATGATCTTCCCTTCCCGCGCCAAAGATTTCACCAGGTTCCGGAACACCAGCGCGCTGGTCACGTCGAGCCCTGAAAGCGGCTCATCGAAAATCAAAATGTCGGGATTATGCAGCAGCGCGGCCGATATCAGCACCTTCTGGCGCATGCCCTTCGAGTAGGAGGCGATAGGCGAATGCCGGCTCGCGCCCAGTGAGAATAGCTGCAACAGATCGTCGATTTTCTGATCCAGCGTCTTCTTAGCCAGGCCGCGCAAACGCCCGACCAGTTGCAGATATTCGCGCCCAGTCAAGTGCGGATAGAGATGCGGCGACTCGGGCACGTACCCAAGCCGCCGTTTATATTCGATCCACTGACTTTGAAGAGAGCGCCCGTTAAACAAAACCTCACCGCGGGTCGGCTCGAGCAGACCGGTGAGGATGTTGACCGTGGTGCTTTTCCCGGACCCGTTCGGTCCCAGATACCCGAGCACCTCATAGGGCTTGACCGTAAAGCTGACATCGTCGATCGCCGTGACGGTCGTATATCGTTTCGTCAGCCCGCGGGCTTCGAGCATTGGCGATTAGACACCCGCCATCCCGTATTTGTTCCCGCGCCCTCAACCGGCCGATGCGCCGACTCTCACGCGCCCGATTCGTTCCCGCGCCGAGCCAACGTTCGCACGGTTGACTCGTTCCCGCCCGACCTTCGCACAGTCGATTCGTTCGGCCCGACCAACCTTCACGCGGTCGATTCGTTCGATCCGAATGAGCCGCCATGCCCAGCATGCGGTCAATGTTCGTAAAGTGGTCGAAGCAGCATGCCTTTGCGAGATTGACCGCATGCTTCGCATCGCGGCTCACTGGGCACTATCCCTTGCGAACCAGCTCCACATCGATCGTGATATGCACATCGTCGCCCACCACAAAGCCGCCGGCCTTGAGCGGCGAATTCCACACCACTCCGTAATCCCTCCGGTCGATGGTGACCGTCGCCGACGCCCCGCGGCGGAATCCGCCCCACGGGTCTTTGGCCTCCGGAGTCACGCCATCCACCATCAGTGCGACTTCCTGGGTCACGCCGTGGATGGTCAAATCGCCCGTGACTTCATAGGTATCTTTGCCGGCCGGCACGATATCGCGGGACTTGAAAGTAATCGCTGGATACTTCGCCACATCCAGAAAATCCGCGCTCTTCAGATGCTCATCCCGCTGCGGATCCCGAGTGCTGATGCTGGCGGCGTCGATGGTCGCCTCAATCGACGAACCGGCCGGATTCGAAGGATCGAAAATCGCGCTTCCACTGATCTTGGTGAACTCGCCCTTCACGTTCGAGATCATCAGGTGGCGAACTTTGAACTGCGCGCCGGAATGTGACGGATCAATGTCGTACCGCGTAGCCGCCGAGGCGGGTGTGCTCATATGGGCTCCTTAATCGAATGGGATTACTTGTGTAGTGGATGATCCACCTCGTCGAAAAGTTTCTGCTTATCGGGATTCAGCACTGCGATATATCCCAGGTTCCGGTAAAGCTGACGATAATCCAGCCCGCAGCCCACCACGAACCGGTCCGGAATCTCGAAGCATCTAAAGTCGACCGGCACCTGCACGATCCGCTTCACCGTCCGATCCAGCAAGGTGCAAATCCCGATGGACCTTGGCGCCCGCCCGGCCAGCGTGTGCAGAAGAAACCGCGTGGTAAACCCCGTATCCACGATGTCTTCCACCAGCAGAACATCTTCATCCTGAATTGGATCGTCCAGGTCCTTGGCGATCCGCACCATTCCCGGCGGTCCGCCAAACGAAGAAATCGCCAGAAAGTCGATCTTTACCGGGATTTCAATGGCCCGCGCCAGTTGGGTCAGGAAGAAAACCGCGCCTTTCAACACCGCGACCAGCTTCAAGTCCCGGCCGCGGTATTTCTCGCTGATCTCGGCGGCCACTTCCTTGATTCGCGCCGAAACCTGTTCCTCCGTGAACAGAACGCGTTCGACGCCCTGGGATTCGATCAAGCCGTCACCCGCAGACCATATTTAAAAATGAGGTCCTGAAAATCTTTCTGATAAAACACCTGAATATTGATATGCGGATAGATCGCGCGCAGCAGCTTGATCTTCCGGTTCTTCTTGGTGACCAGCGACTGCTTCATGGTGGTCAGTTCCACGTACAGATCGAATTCCGGCAAATAAAAATCAGGCGTGAACGCTTCCGTCACGTGGCCGTCTTTGTCCCACTGTAGCGGGAAACTGCGCGGCTCATGATCCCATTGGATGCGGTAAAAATCGAGCAGGTTCGCGAACAACTGCTCGCTGGGATGTCCGAACTCCACCTTCTTCAAATTCGCGCGCCCCGCCGGCGCGATTCCATACCGGGCCAACTGAAGCCGGGTCTGAAACTGCAATTGCGCCTCGGCCGCTCCCGACAGCAGCCCCTCCGCCCGCAATCCTCGAGTCTCCGCCGCCGCGCGCAACACCTCCGCCATCTGCCCGGTGTCCAGTTGATTCGCATTTAGCGTCAGATCGAATGCCTCGGCCGGAGCCTTCGCGCGACCCAGCCGCGCCCTCCGCCGAGCCTGCCGGGCCGCATCCAGCTCGCCCAGTTTCTTCAACGCAGCCGGCCGATCCAGCCGGTGATACAACATCAAATTCCCCACGCGCCTGGACTCCGGCGCAATTACTGACGCCCGCAGCACCATCGGCATCTGCCCCAGCAGCCCTTCCGATCCGTCGAGCGCTACAACCATATGGTGCTCGGCCGCAATTCGCGCCAGGATCGATACGACAGCCGGCCGCCAAGCCCGGTCCGGCAGCGGCGTATCCACGAACTCCTGTGCCATCCACTGCTCCAGCCGAGTCTCCGTGACCAGCTCGAATTTCAATAATTGTGCGGCGCCGTGCGCAACCTCTTCCCATCGCGACGCGGGTTCCCCCGAAATGGTCAACAAAGCCATCCGCTCATGCCAGCATATCGATTTATTTGATCGCCTGAATCACGCGCTCGGCGATCGCCTGATTTCCCGCGGGAGTCAGATGGCAATAATCGGTGAAGGTCTGGACATCGATTCCATCGAACACGCCCGTCAAGTCGACGAATGAATATTCATCCCCGCTGAGCTGCCTTGCGATTGCGGGATATAGATTCTCGTAGCTATACATTTCGACGCGACCCGCTATCGCTCGATCGTATTCCGCCAACCGCGCTTCTGGACCCACCAGGGGCTTTTTCGATAAGCGCAACGTCGGCTGGAGCAGGAATATATCTTCGATTCCGTCGAGCGAAAGTATCCGATGGATCTGTCGCACCGTGTGCCGGTATTCCTCGAGATTGCTCTCGATGACTCGATAACGCGCTTGTTCGTCCGTGGTCAGATCGCTCAACCGCAGGCCCTTCGGAACCGCTCCGTGATTCCGATCCTGGCGGTAACGCGCGTTCTTGCGCCGCATCAGCCGGTCGTCCAGGATGCGATACATCACGCTATTCCGAGTCAGCCACGTCGATAGCATGAACCCGAGCGCGTGCGCTCCATGTGGATCTGTCAGATCTTCAAATTCCTCCCCGAGGGGAACCATCGCATACGCATCGTAATGCGGCCCGGACCGGGTAATCTGGCTCAAGTCGTTCACACCGTCGAGCAAAATCACGGCATCGGGATGGTAGGGCAACAGAGTCGAGAGAATCCGCGCGAGGTCCTGATTCAACGTGAATCCGCTGACCGCGGCGTTGATCACTTCCCAGTGCTTCGAGGGCCGGGAGGCGTTCAGCCGCTGCTCCAGATAATAATCGATGGTCTGGTGATTCCCGATCGCGACGGCCTTTTCGATCTCCGGATAAACCGTCTCCGCGCCATACGCGACCGATCCGCCGATCACGAAAATCCGCGCCGTATTCGCGGGCTTATTCAGAGCGATTTCCCCATCCCGGCGGAATCCCTGCGCGCTGTGATGCACCCCGTTTCGATCGAAGTTGGGGCTGATGTGAAAAGCAGACCAGCGGTCGAAGAGAATGGACGCCTGTTGCCGTCCGCGCCCGCGAGTTCGGGAAACGTAGGCCCGGGTGGCGAACTCCGCAATCGCGATAATCGCGCAGACGATGGCGACGTTGTAGAGAATGAAGCCCGCGGTCCGGAGCCGGGATGAAGTGGCTGGCATGCGGAGGATTTAATCCGCTTCCCTTGGTCAAGGGTCACGGTTGATACCCTTGCCCCTACTTAATCTCCAGGATCTCTTTTTCCTTGCCCTTGGACGCCTGGTCGATCTTCTGAATGTGGCCGTCAGTCATTTTCTGGATATCGTCCAGCGCGCGACGCTCTTCATCCTCGCTGATCGCCTTGTCTTTCAGGAGTTTCTTCAAATGCTCATTCGCTTCGCGCCGGACATTTCGCAGCGCCACGCGATGATCTTCGGCCATGCCGTGCAGCCGCTTGACGATTTCCTTGCGCCGTTCTTCGGTCAGCGCCGGAATCGGGACGCGGATGATCTTTCCGTCGTTGGCGGGGTTCAGCCCCAGGTCTGAAGTGCGAATCGCCTTCTCGATCACCGCGATCTGCGAGACGTCCCACGGCTGGATGGTCATCATGGTGGCTTCCGGCACGTGGAGGTTCGCCACCTGGTTAATCGGCGTCGGCGTGCCGTAATAATCCACCTTGATGTCGTCGAAAATGCCACCGACGCGCGGCCCGTCCGGATGGCACCCATTTCGTGCTGCAAATCGCTCAGCACCTTGTCCATGCGGGTTTTGCTTGGCCTCGACGTCTTTGGCGCCCCCGAAATTATGATTGTTAGGAGTTGCTGCGGGTTGTTCTGGTTTCATAAGCGCTCGGCTTAATGGATGAGCGTGCCGATCGGCTTCGCCCATCGCCATTCGCATTATATTTCCATGCACGTTCAAATTGAAAACCACGATGGGGAGGTTGTTGTCGCGGCACATCGCCACCGCCGAGGTGTCCATCACCTTGAGGTTTTTCGCCATCACTTCCGAGTAGCCAACTTCATTAAACCTCACCGCGTCGGGATTTTTCAACGGGTCCATATCGTAGACGCCGTCAACGCGAGTCGCTTTCGCCACGATCATCGGCCCGAATCTCCAAGCCGCGCAAAGTCGCCGCGGTGTCGGTGGAAAAATACGGATTCGAAGTGCCCGCCGCAAACACGACGATGCGGCCCTTTTCCAGATGCCGGATCGCCCGGCGGCGGATATAAGGCTCGGCCACCTGGTGCATTTCGATGGCGGTCATCACGCGCGTCGGCACGCCCTGATTTTCCAGCGCATCCTGAAACGCCAGCGCATTGATTACCGTCGCTAGCATGCCCATGTGGTCCGCTGTCACGCGATCCATTTTCTGCGCGGCCGCGCGACGCCCCGAAAAATGTTGCCTCCACCCACCACCAAGCCGATCTGCACCCCGGTCTTCGCCACTTCAGACACTTCGGCCGCCAGCGCCGCTACGCGCGCTCCGTCGATGCCGAACGAGCCCTCGCCGGCCATCACCTCGCCGCTCAATTTCGAGAAGAATGCGCCCGTACTTAGGCACAGCGATTTTTCGTTACCGGCGCTGCCGTTTCTCGCCTGCCGCCTGATCGCCCACCTTGAAGCGCACGAATCGCGACACCGAAATGTTTTCGCCCAGCTTGGCGATTTTCGTCTTGATCAGGTCGCCACGGTGGTGGTCGGTCTCCTTAATGAAAGGCTGCTCGTACAGGCAGACCTCTTCGTAGAACTTGCCCATCCGGCCTTCAATGATCTTGTCGAGCATCTTTTCGGGCTTGCCCTCGGCCAGCGCCCGCGCACGATGAATATCGCGTTCTTTTTCGAGCGCCGCCGGGGTCACGTCCTCTTTCCTGAGGAATTGCGGATCGGCCGCGGCGATCTGCATCGCCAGGTCATGCACCAGGCCTTGAAAATCCTCGGTGCGCGCCACGAAATCGGACTCGCAATTCACTTCGAGCATTACGCCCAACTGCGATCCCGGATGAATATAAGTCCCGATCACGCCCTGCTTGGTGGTCCGCGCCGACTTCTTGGCCGCCGACGCAATTCCGCGTTTGCGCAGCACCACTTCGGCTTCGGTCATATCGCCCTTGGCCTCGGTCAGCGCGCTCTTGCACTCCATCATCCCCGCGCCGGTGCGTTCCCGGAGCTGTTTCACCATCTGTGCATTGATTTCCATAATTCCTCTCGCCGAACGCGGCGCGATCCGGTCCCAATTGTTCGCTGATCTGGAATGAACCGCCTTTGATCACAGCTCACGCATCCGACCTGAGCCGCGACCAATAGATCTACCGGTGTTCCGCGTGGAAACTTCTTCGGCCGGCTTCCGACGCCGGGCCCTTACGCGGCAGCGACATCGACGGCAAATCTTCGTCGCGACAGGCTTTCCGACATCAGCTGTTCGGCATATTTCGGGTCGATGTACTGCGCGTACTCCGGAATTTCCTCCGACCGGAGTCTCGTCGCCGATACCATCTTCTCCGCGGCGAAATCCTGCTCGCTCGCCAGTTGACGGCCTTCGACCACGGCATCCGCGATCTTGTTGGTGAACAGGCGGATCGCGCGCAGCGCATCGTCATTACCCGGAATCACGTAATCGACCTTGTCCGGATCGCAATTCGTATCCACGACGGCGACGACCGGAATGCCCAGCTTGCGCGCCTCTTCGACGGCAATGGCTTCTTTGTTCGAATCGACGACGAACAGCAGATCCGGCAGGCCGTTCATGTCTTTGATGCCCGGAAAGATTCTGGCTCAGGTGCTTGCGCTCCCGCTCCAGTCGAACCACTTCTTTCTTCGCACGGCCTTCCCAGTTGTTCTCGGTGGCCATGGCTTCGAGTTCTTTCAGGCGCTTGATCGACTTCTGCACCGTCAACATGTTGGTGAGCAGCCCGCCCAGCCAGCGTTGATTGACATAGTACATGCCGCAGCGCGTCGCTTCCTCGGCAATGGCTTCCTGCGCCTGCCGCTTGGTTCCGACGAACAGAACCGTTTTGCCGCCCGACGCCATCTCGCCCACGTAGCGCATCGCGTCTTTGAACAGCTTCAGAGTCTTTTGCAGATCTATAATGTAGATCCCATTGCGTTCGCCAAAGATGTATTCTTTCATCTTTGGATTCCAGCGCTTGGTCTGGTGCCCGAAATGAACGCCTGCTTCGAGCAATTCCTTCATGCTAATCGACGGCAGAAAACCTCCTATTGGTTTCGGTTAGGACCGTGCCGCGGCCCAAAGCGGAATTTGCGGCACAGTGGATTGGATGGCAGGCGGATATGCGGACCCGCCCCAAAAAACATCTAGCGCTTGGAGAACTGGAAGCGTTTGCGAGCGCCCTTCTGCCCGTACTTCTTGCGCTCATGCTGGCGCGCGTCGCGCGTCAGGAACCCGAGCTCCTTCAGCTTCGCCCGCAGTTCTGCGTTGAACTCCAGCAGCGCGCGCGCGATTCCGAGCTTGGCCGCGCCGGCCTGCCCCGAAATCCCGCCGCCGTCGGTGTTGATCAGGATGTCGAACTTATCGGCGGTCTCAGTCGCCAGCAGCGGCTGCCGCACGATGGCCCGAGCCGCTTCGCTTGGAAAATACTGCTCGAACGTTCGTCCGTTGACTTTGATATCGCCCTTGCCCGACCGCAAGATCACTCTGGCCACCGCGGTTTTGCGGCGTCCGGTCCCCAAATGTTGTAGTAGCGCCAATCTATTCAAATCTCCTAAATTGCAAGAGCCTGCGGCTTCTGCGCGTCATGCGGGTGTTTGGGACCCGCGTAAACCTGTAGCTTCCGGTACATCTGCTTGCCCATCTTGGACTTAGGCAGCATCCCCGAAATCGCCTCTTCCACCATTCTCTGCGGACGCACCGCCCGCACCGTGCGAGCCAGTGTTTCCGTCAGTCCGCCGGGATACCCCGAGTGGCGGCGATAGAGCTTCTGATTTTCTTTACGGCCCGTGAGCCGGACCTTGGCGGCATTCACCACCACCACGTGATCGCCCGTATCGATGTAAGGCGTATAGCTCGGCTTATGCTTGCCTTGCAGCAGCATCGCGGCCTTACTGGCCAGCCGGCCCAACACCACGTCCTCGGCATCGATCAGATGCCAGTGACGCTCGATGTCCTCGGGCGAAGGAATTACGGTTTTCATGTAGACAGACCTTCTCCGTGCGAGTTCTAAACCATTTAAGATTAGCGAATATGGCGGGAGCGTGTCAAACGGGATAGGATCCTAGTAGATTGTTGACGCGTGCTTTTACTTCCGCGTGCTCGACGAATTGACCCCCGTCAAGCGATGCAAGACCGATCTTCGCCGCTTCAGAAAATTGCACTTCTTCATCGAGCATTCGCACAATCGCTTCAAGAACAATGTCCTCGACGGTCTTTCCGGCGCGTTCGGCGAATTCCGACAGCCGAGCCTGTTGTTCAGGAGAGAGATGCACCTCCATAGCTACAGCATAGTGTTGGCCATTGATCAGCGTCAATCTAGGCTCCCGCGACATTGACCGCATCCTCCGGATGGCGTCTCAAGGGACACCCTAAAGAGGCTTACTTGATCACATTTGGTATTGGTCACGCGGTTCAGTCCGGACCGATAACAGCTGGGCCGCGCCGACATGAGCCGTAGCCGAAGGAATCGGTTAAGATCGCTAATGCGTGATCGAATAAATCAGATAATTGATCCCATACCGATACGCGAGCGTCGTCATCGCCTCCGGATAAATCGGTGAATCGGCGTATTCCCAAGCGTCGCCTACGTCAGTGTTGTAGTTTACGGCCACCACCATCCGGTTCCGATCGTCATACATCGCCTTCCAAGCCGGCTCCGATCCGGGAGGCTGCTGGACGATGATCTGGCCGCCTGGACCTCTCCTCAGGTGCCTGGTTCCGGGAATGAAGGTCCGGTCTTTTTCGCGAATATCATATAAAACGTGCATTACCGAATCGCCTTCGTCGATGTCGCTGATTTCGTGATTCGGCAAGACCCGCGCCATGGTCTTTTCGAAAATATCCCAGGCGTCATCACCCCAGAAATCGTCGACTACCAGGAATCCTCCGCGCAGCAGGTACTCGCGTAGCCGAGCCGTTTCTAAATCGCTTAAATTCCACCAGCCGGTCTGGGTCGCATAGATCCAGGGATAGTCGAACAGATGATCGTCGGTGAGCCGCAGATGGCGCGGATCGCCTGTATTGATCCGCGTCAGACGCTGCACGCCCATCGAGAAATGATCGTCCGCGTCCGGCCAATCGACGATCCACCAGCCGTCGCCCTGGCCCGACCGGGAGGCGAAGCCGAAGCGGCGGTGATACTGCGGCAGGTCTGTATATTCCAGGCGTATGAAATGAAACTCGGCATTGGCTGGAAACACCGGCCGAGGCCCTTCGTCATCTCTGGCGCCCAGGCCGAATCTCTGCGCCAACGCCACAACGGCCAGCAGCGCAGCGAGAATAAGCCCGCGATAGAGCACGCCTGTTACATTGTATCTTGCTGGAAAATCTTGCCGAATCCCAATCCGCGATTCTCGATCTTACAGAGCGTCTGATCGCGATCCCTACCGAGAATCCGCCGGGCAATCTCTATCCCCGTTGCGCGGCCCTTTTATTGGAAGAACTCGACCGGCTTGGTTTCGGCGACGCGCATCTCGAAGGCGATTGTGTGCTCGCGTCCTGCGGCGCGGGCGCGCGGACCCTCTACTTCAGCGGCCACTACGATGTGGTCCCGGCGCAGAGCCCCGCTCAGTTCGAACCGGTTATTCAAGGCGCGAACCTGTTTGGACGCGGATCGTCCGATATGAAGGGCGGACTTGCGGCCATGATTTATGCGGCCAAAGCCGTCCGCGACGCGGGGCTGCTCGGCAATGGGCGCATCGCACTCGTGCTGGTTCCCGACGAGGAAACGGCCGGACCAGGAGGCTCGCGTCTTCTCGCATCTAAGAATCTGTTGGGAACCGGAGCGATCGGAATGCTCACGCCGGAGCCGACCGGTGGCGCCATCTGGAACGCCAACCGCGGAGCTATCACGTTAAAAATAAACGTCAAAGGCAAGCCAGCTCACGTCGGCAGGCAGTTTGAGGGCGTTAATGCCTTCGAACGGATGATTCCGCTCCTCCACCGTCTCCTTGCGCTTAAGCATGAAGTGGAACAGCGCCAGACCACCCATAACATCGCCCCGGCCGCGGCGCGAAACTCCATCCTGATGCTCGGCGGACGAGCTGAAGCCGGCACCAACTTCAACGTAGTCCCGGATTTCTGTTCTTTCACGCTCGACCGGCGCATCAACCCGGAAGAGAGTTTCGAGGAAGAAAAGCGACGGCTGCACGACCTTCTCGACGGCCTGGAGGTCGAGATTCTTCAGGAAGGCGCGTCCGCGTCTACTTCAGAGACTACGCCTCTTTCCGTTGCCCTGGCCCGCAGCATCGAACGCATCACCGGCCGGCAGCCGTCTTTCGAAATGTGCCCCGGCCTGCTCGAAACGCGATTCTATGCCGTACGCGGCATTCCTGCCCTGGCCTACGGTCCGGGATTGCTGACCGTCTCGCACGGACCCCGCGAATTTGTTCCGACTCGCAACCTGGCCGACTCCGCCGCCATTTACGCTCTCACCGCCGCCGAAGTACTGGCGCACTAAAACCTAAACGGTCCCGTACTGCCTGGATTTAGGACCATTTCTCTATTGCCGCTCCGCGCCCCGGCAGACGACACTCGTGAAGTCCATTTGCCGAGACACAATTCATGATCCCAGACGAAAAGCACCCCGACCGCCGTCATGCGAGCCGCTTCCCCATCACCCGCGACCTGACTTATCGCGTCCTGACCCGGCGCGACGGCGCTCTGCCCGGCGACGGTATGACCATCAACATGTCCAGCAGCGGAGTCCTGTTCGGGACCAGTTACCCGCCCCGCGCCGGGACCCGGCTGGAGGTTTCCATCAACTGGCCGGCCCAATTGAACGGCACTTGCCCGCTCAACCTGGTGATGCGCGGCCGTGTGGCTCGATCGGAACCAGGCCGAGCCGCGCTCGAAGTCTTACAGCACGAATTCCGTACCCGGGGCAAATCGTGACGAAAGTACCGGTATTGATGAACCCAACGATCTCTCGAAATACCAGCGCCGAGGACGCACAATCTCAGTAAGCCATGAACAAAAAAATCAAAGCAGCACTGCGCGATTTTCTACCCCGTCAGGTGAAACGCCATCGCATTCTCGCCTGCCGTTGCGCGGCCGGTCGATGGTTACTTCGTGGCGGCACAACTTTACTTCCCTGGTGGGCCGCACCGAGCCGGATGTCATCGGCTGGTTCGAAGGCATGGCTCAGCCCGGTGAAACCTGGCTCGACATCGGCGCAAACTACGGATATACGGCCATGTATCTCGCGTACCGCGTGGGGGCGATCGGCAGAGTGTTTGCCTTCGAGCCGAAGCTCGAAACCTGCGGCTGCCTTTCGGAAACGGTGAACGCCAACGGCCTTTCGCAGGTCATCGTGGTCCCATCCGGGCTCAGCGCCTGCCAGACGATGGAGATGAAGACCTTCCAGATCAGCGGCAGCATGGCGGTGGGCTTCGGTGAAGTCGCCGGCGCTTGCGAAAGCCTGATGGTCTCGCGGCTCGATTGGCTTTGGCCCCGGATCGCGCACGACCGCCGCGAAATCCACGGCGTCAAGATCGACGTTCAGGGAATGGAGCTTGAAGTTCTTCAGGGCATGACCGGCCTGCTCAAGACCTATACCCCTAAGCTGATCGTCGAGATCCACGCGGGAGTCGACCGCAAAGCGCTGCTCGACCTGCTCGAAGATTGCGGCTATCAGCGTCACGGCGTACCCGTTTTTGAGGGAGGCGAAGCGAACGATTCGGATTATCTCGACAATATGAGCTACGCCTTCACGCCGCGGGCTGATCAGAACGCCTACGCGCGCCCGGACCTGGCGCTCCGCCGTAAGACTTCCTGATGCAAAGACCAGTGGAGGTATAACCATCCGCTATGCGTGTCTTTAAAGATGCCAAGTCCCTAGGCTCGAGCGTGTTGGTGGGCGCCGTCCTCGCCAGCCTTCGATCCGTGATTGTGCTACGGATGCTGGGGCCGGTGCTGATCGGCGCGTGGAAGACTGCGCTTCTGGTCGACACCATGGGCGAGATCGCCCGGTCCGGCGTCTTGCGAGGGATGTCCATTCGCGTGCCCATGCTCGCCGGTGAAGGCAAGACGGCGGATGCGGATCGCAACGCCGCGGCTGCCGGCGGGTTCCTGTTCTGGCTCGGGATCGCGATCGGAGTCTGCATTTTCGGCGCCAGCTTCCTGGTTTCAAATCCCAATGTCCGGCTGTCCCTGCGATTCCTGTCCTTCGCCGTCGGCATCACGCAGCCCTACTACTATTTACGCGAGCTGGCCGGTACCCGTCATCATTTTAAGATTCGCTCGCAGGAAGAACTGCTGCGCTCGGTGATAGACATCATAGCCGCGGTGCTGCTGTGCAAATGGCTGGGCCTCGCCGGCCTGGGCTTAGCCACCTGCGTCGCATTAACCGTCGGAACCCTGTTCTATCTGCGAACCCAGAAGGTTCCATTCCGGCTGGAGCCGGATCGGGGCGAGCTGGGAAGCCTGATGAAAGTGGGCGTGCCGTTCTCCCTAACCGAAGCCGGCTTTCGAGCTGCTGCGCCGCATTGACGTCTGGGTGATCGCGATTGTGGCGGGTTCAACGGCGGTCGGATTCTACGGCCTCAGCATTCTGATTATGGATTTCGCGGTGGTTCTGAGCCAGAAAGGCGTCGCGCAGGTCTTGTCTCCTCACATGTTGAAGGAGTTCGGGCGCACCAAGTCCCATCAGGACGTCGCGGTGTTTTACGAAGTACCGGCGCGGCTGTTCTGTTACGTGCTGCCTCCGCTGTTCGGCGCGGGAACCTTCCTGATCGGCATCTTCGCGAGACTATTGCTCCCGCAATATAACGCGGGCGTTCCGGCGGCGGAGGTGACCCTATGGACGATGTTGTTCATCACGCTGCACTTCAGCATCAATTCCTACTTTGCTGCGGCGAACCTGATTCCCAAAGTCATCAAGCTGATGGCCGGGATGATCGTCGTCGCCGCGATCGCTCAAACCGTAGTGATGAAACTGGGCTTCGGAATCGAAGGCGCGGCATGGTGCACTCTCGCGACCTCCGCTGCCTGGGCCGCCGCCGAATTATTTGTGGCGCGCACCACCTGCGGCGAAGCTAAATCCGGCGCGCTCGGCTACATCGCGTCTCTGTATTTGCCGCTGGCGCTCTGTATCGCGATGCGGGCCGTCGTCAACGCGCTTCCCATCGGCGCCTGGCTGCCCGCGGGTATCGAAGGCAACTGGATCCTGGAGCCGATCGCGCGCATGCTGCTGTTCCTGTTGTTCTACGCGCCGGTGCTGATCGGATATGAGCTGCGATTCTCTATGCTGCGAACGGTCCGGCGGGCCATGGCAAGCTAGGGCGTTCCCGGACCATTCATAATAGTGATGCATGCGAAGATGGCTCGGCCTGACTGTCTTTCTAATCTTTGCAGCGTCTAGTCGAGCTCAGTATGCAGGCTCGGCTGCCTGCAAGACTTGTCATTCCGGCCTCTACGAGCGTTGGAAAAAGACTCGCATGGCGAACGTCGTACGCGATCCCAAAGAGCATCCCGACGCCTTTTTGCCCGATTTTTCGAAGCCCGACCCGCTGCTGACTTTCACCAAGGACGACGTAGCTTTCATCTATGGCAGCAAGTGGAAGCAGCGCTACTTCAAACGGATCGACGGCGACTATTATCCGCTCCCCGCGCAATGGGACGTGACGCATCGGGTCTGGCGCGCGTACTTCACGCGCGAGGGAACCGACTGGTGGACGGCCTTCTATCCTCCGGATAATTTCAAACGTCCCACCGGCCCTTTGTGCGACGGCTGCCATTCGGTGAACTACAATATCGAAACCAAGACCGTGACCGAGTGGAACGTCGGATGTGAAAAATGCCATGGACCCGGGGCGGCTCACGCAGCGCATCCCTCGCGAACGAATATTGTGAATCCGGCTCGTCTCGATTATGTGAAGGCCAACGACACCTGCATCCAATGCCATTCCCAGGGTCGAACGCTCCGGAATCCGATTGCGGGGAAATACTATGACTGGCCCGTCGGATTCACGGAAGGTCAGGACTTGAAGGACTTCTGGCGCCTGGAGGATCACAAGCCCGGCGAAACCACGTTTACGCACTTCGCCGATGGAACGGCTCATAAGAATCGGATGCAGGGCAACGATTTCGTCACCAGCCTGATGTACACGCACGGCATCACGTGTTTCAGCTGCCACGACGTGCATGGCACAGCCAACAACGCGGACCTGCTGAAGCCGGCTGATGTCCTGTGCCTCGAGTGCCACGGACCGAATTCCCCGAATGGCCCGCGTGCCTCAACCATCGCCCAGCACACCCATCACAAGGCTGGGTCAGCAGGAGGCGAATGCGTCGCCTGTCACATGCCGAAGATCGAGCAGACCATCGGCGACGTGAACGTTCGCAGCCATACCTTCCGCTTTATATCGCCGGCCGCGACGGAACAGTCTAAGGTTCCCAATCCGTGTACGGTGTGCCACACGGATCGCACCCCGGCTTGGGCCCTAGAGCAGTTGAAAAAATGGCCCGAATTCTCTCCCTGGCGCGTCGCAAATTAGCAGGTACAAAAAAATATAGATTGTGGGCGTCTCGCTAGCGATTAACCTAGGGTTCCTGCCGATAGTGCGGTATAGTGTATCGACCGCTCGGGACATCCCGGGGCGCAAGGCAAGGATGTAATCGTTGAGGGCACGCACCTGGCAGCACGCGACGTCCTTCATACTCCTGTTCGGGAGCATGGGAATGCTCGTCGCTCAAGACGTGCAGGATCCTCAACCGGCGGCGTTGACGTCGGATCAGATCATCTCGCAGGTTTATCTTCCCCTGACCCTTGGCCAGAAATACCTCTTCACTTTCGATAAGGTACTCGGCCCCGGCGCCTTGTTCGCCGACGGCATTCACGGTTTGACCGATTACGCCCTGAATCGGCCGCTTCAATGGGGACGGGAGGGCAGTTCCATATGGATACGGGCGGCGTCTTCGTTTGGGCGCAGTTTTTTGCGTGAGAATATCGCGTTTGGCGTCCGCGCCATCGACCATGAAGATCCCCGCTATTTCCGTTCCGGAAAAGGGAACCTGGTGGCCCGCACACGCTACGCGGCCATCCATACCTTCATGGCGCGCAACGATAATGGATCCACCATGCCCGCGTACAGCTTGTTCGTAACCAGCGCGACCATGCCGTTTATCGCTCAATCCTGGCGGCCGGAGCAGTTCAGCATGGCCCGTGGATTTGGCGGCACCGCCTCGATCATGGGTCAAGCGCTCCTCGCCAATGTCTGGAACGAATTCTGGCCCGACATTCGCGCGAAACTTCCGCGAAAGCTCGGCGGCGGTATGCGGACCACTTGGTTCAACCAGCCCACCGTCGCTCAAGCGTCGCCTGGACACTGAACTCCTTCGCCCGTTTGACCCCAGGCGGTTTGACCCGGCGGTTTGACCAAGATAGACATCTGGGTTTATAGTGACTCATGGCATTTCGGTTTTGGCTTGTTTTTTCAGCCCTCATTCCCGCCTTCGCCCAGCCGCCGACCATCGTGCAGCCCGGCGCGCCCGGGCACGAGAACAAGGTTCTCTCCGCAGACACCATTCGCGTCGCGCCGCGAGAGCTCACCGACGCCGATATCAAGTTCATGCAAGGCATGATCATGCACCACTCGCAGGCTGTGGAAATGACGGCGCTGATGCCGGCGCGGACCCATAACAAAAGATTGCTGGCCTTCGGCAAAAAGATCAGCATCTCGCAGACCGATGAAATCCAGTTCATGCGTCAATGGCTGGCGGATCGCGGCCAGGCCGTCCCCACCGACCATGACGTGATGATGCATATGGGCAACATGAAAGGCATGGAGCATATGGATATGGGCTCCATGCCGATGATGCCCGGAATGCTGACGCCACAGCAGATGAAGGATTTGGCCAAGGCGAAGGGTCCCAACTTCGACCACCTGTTTCTGACCGGAATGATCCAGCATCACACCGGAGCGCTGATCATGGTGAACGATCTGTTCGCCACGCCTGCCGCTGGCCAGGATGGCCAGCTTTACGACTTCGCCACCGACGTCGATAATACCCAGACCGCTGAAATCAAAATCATGCAGAGCATGCTGAAGGAAAAACCATGAGCCTCAACTTCACCTCCCTATTCTTACGCCGCGCCTCTACAGGAGCGCTCGCGCTTTCGTTCGCGATGCTCTGCGCCGGGCAAAGCGCGCCCTCGGTTCCGTCCAATCCGCGAGCCCCCGCCGACGATCCTCGAATCGGGCTTAAAGGAGGCTTGCACGATGCCGCCGAAGCCGCCTTTGGACTGGAACGGGTAGCTTCCCTGCCTAAGCCTCCCGGTTTCGATGCGGTCACCACCACTCCGCCGCGGCCGCCGCGTGAGGGGAGCAAGGAACCGCCGCAGCCTCCCAGCGTTTCCTACGGATCTACCAATTCGGATCTCGCCTTTAGCGGCAACCATCTGTTCGTTGGAAACTATAACGGCATCAATTTCTACGACATCGACAATCCGGCGAAGACGACATTGCGGACGTCGCTGGTGTGTCCCGGCGGTCAGGGCGATGTATCGATCTACGGCCACCTGCTGTTCATGTCGGCCGAAGCGTCAAATGGACGCATCGACTGCGGCACTCAGGGAATCGCGCTTCCAGCGGGTTATGTCCCGCCTCCGCCGCCAGGACCGCCAGAGCCCGGACAGCCGCGCGCTCCACGGCCGCCGGACCCGGCGAGCCCGGATCGTTTTCGCGGCGTCCGCATCTTCGACGTCAGCGATATGGCAAATCCGAAGCAGGTGGCTACCGTCCAGAGCTGCCGCGGCTCCCACACCCACACCCTGGTGATCGATCCGAAGGATAAGGACAACGTCTATATCTACATTTCCGGCACCGGCAATGTCCGGATGTCGGAGGAACTCACGGGATGCTCCTCGGGCGATCCTACGGCCAACCCCGACACGGCTTTGTTCCGCATCGACATTATTAAGGTGCCGATCGCTCATCCCGAACTGGCCAAGATCGTATCCAGCCCGCGCATTTTTGCCGATTCGCAAACCGGAGCCCTGAACGGCCTCTGGAAAGGTGGCAACCACGGCGAAGGCACCCAGACCACGTCCAGCACCGATAAGTGCCACGACATCACGGTCTATTCGGCCCTCGGCCTGGCTGCGGGAGCTTGTTCCGGAAACGGAATCCTGCTCGATATCTCCAATCCCGTGAATCCGGTGCGTATCGACGCGGTCAGTGATCCGAACTACGCCTTCTGGCATTCGGCGAACTTCAGCAATGACGGCACCAAAGTCCTGTTCACCGATGAATGGGGCGGCGGATCGCAACCCCGCTGCCGCGCCACCGATCCGATGAACTGGGGCGCCGATGCAATTTTCACGCTGACCAACGGCAAGCTGAAGCTGGCCTCTTACTTCAAAATGCCCGCGGCGCAGACCGAGCAGGAAAACTGCGTGGCGCACAACGGATCTCTGGTTCCCATTCCTGGACGCGACATTCTGGTGCAGGCCTGGTATCAGGGCGGCGTCTCCATGGTGGACTTCACGGATCCCTCGCATCCGATTGAAATCGCGTATTTCGATCGCGGGCCGGTGGACACCGAGCATCGTACGCTAGGCGGCATGTGGTCGGTCTACTGGTACAACGGCTACATCTACGGATCGGAAATCGCGCGCGGCGTGGATGTGTTCAAGCTGGTGCCGAACAAGTACATCACACAGAATGAAATCGACGCGTCCAATCAGGTGCATTTCGACGAATTGAATGTTCAGGATCAGCCGAAAATCACCTGGCCGGCGAATTTCGTGGTCGCCAGAGCTTATGTCGATCAACTCAATCGCAGCGGCGCTCTGCCCGCACAGCGAATCGCGGCGATCAACACCGCCATCGCCAACGCGGAAACCTCACATTCGACTAAAGACGTCGCCGCGGTCAAAGCCGCGGGAGCCAGCTTGGACAAGAACGTGGCCTCGGCTAAAAGCCCAGCGGACGCGAATCGCATGCGCGCACTGGCGGAGATCCTGAAACAAGGCGGGAGTTCGCGCTAAGCTAACCCGCCTACTTTACCGATACCGTAGCCGTGTTGCTGGTGACCGATCCATCCGGGGTCGTCATGATCAGCGGAATCCCGTCGCCGGTGGGTGCGCCCTGTGGAACCGTGATGTTCACCTGGTAGACTCCGGGGTAGCCGCTCGCGCCCCAATAGGCGACTGGCGCGGTGATTCCTCCGATGGTCACGATCGGCTTAAGGTTGGCGTTATGGGTCACTCCGTCGATGCCGCCCGCGCCATCCGCGACCGCTGGGGTCAACGCTCCTAGTCCCGTCGCATAGAAAAATGCGGCCGTCCCCCGGGCGATGGGAGCCGTCGGATACCCGAGGTTGGCGTCCACAGAGGCCGCGATTTTAGCCACCTTGTCCGTGTCCACGTAGACCAGGATTCCGGTACCCTCGCCCGTCGCTGGAATCGTAAAAATCCCTGGCGAGCTCTGCACGATCGGCACATTTTGCGGCGGCGATGACTGTCCTCCGATGGTGACCACCACCTGAGCCGTCGCCGAGGTCTGGCCGCTGCTCAATACCTCAAACGGCACTTGCGCCGTGATAAAAGGATACGCGCCGGTGGGGGTGGTGGCCTGTAGCGGGGCCGGATGGGCATTGCCGCTTGAATCCATGAAGGCCACGCTGATCCCGCCAATCGCAGTCGAGTACGGGATAGCAGTTGCAGCGGCGACGGTCCCGCCAGGGTAGTTTCCAAAAATCGCCACCAAAGATCCCGGCGCGACAGCGGTCCCCAGGCCCTGCGAATCTTTGTAAAGCTAGCCGCATTCAGCACGCCGCCCGTAGCGACCGTAGGAGGCGCGTTGGCCGAAGCTGCCGTCAGGACATAGCTATTCGTGTAAACGTGATCGCCGCCATCCGCCATGTGATTGTTGTTCACTACATTGCCTGCGAGGTAAAAATGGACCGGTCCGACGTCGGTTGCGGGCGGCGTCCACGTAATTACATAGGGAGTGCTGGTCGATTGCGAGGTGCTGTTCATGCCGGAAACGCATGCTCGATAAACTCCACATCCGCTTCCGCAGCCTTTGGTGGGTTCGAAGTTGTCGGTATTATTGCACAGCACGCCCTGATTCGATCCGCCAGTGGCGAAGTCTCCCGCCGGCTGCGACGTCAATTGAGCCGTGGTGCTTCCCATGCGCGCCGACATCTGAAAACCAAAGTGAGTATTGACCGGGTCCGTCGCGCGTGACTGTGATCGTGATGGGCCCGCCGCCGGGTGTATAAGTGGTTCCGCTCGAAAATGTCGCGCTTACGCTTCCGCCCGCAGCGTTGATCGGGCCGCCCTTAAGCGGCGCTGGTGTGGCATCCCGCAGTCGCGCACGCCAGCGGATCGTCGCCCGGGCCCTCCCGTGTGGCCCACATCCGGTCCTTCGACATGGCCCAACAGTAGCGCGGGAAAAATCGCGATGAAGCCCCCGCCGAATCCCCATAGAATCTTTTTAGAACGTTGTTTCGTCAGATGCATCGTTATTTCTCTAAACACCGGAGCGCCTTTTTAGCTGCGGTGCTTAACGGGATTTCATGTAATTCCTCATCGGCGAACCAGCGCAAGGCCTTAGGCGCCTCCGCCGATCCTAGGGTCGCCTCGCGAACCAGGAAACGATAGTGCCGGTGCGTGATGGTATGCCGAAATTCGCCCGCGACCGGCCCCACACGAGCTCCGGCCACCCTTTCCGGCAATTCCCAGAATCCTTTCACGCGGCGGCTCGGCCTCAACAGGGTTCCGAGCCTTCCCCGAATCACCAGCAGCGTCTTTTCGAGATGAATCGGGGCCGGTTTGACGCGCTTTACGGGAAGCGCGTTCTGGGTCCCGGCTCGCCTGGCCTCACAATACTTAGCGACCGGACACTGGCCGCATAACGGATTCCGCGGGAGACAGACCGTGGCCCCCAATTCCATCAGTGCCTGGTTCCATCGGCCCGGATCGCCGCGATCGAGCAGGATTTCCGCTTGTTCCCTGACGTTCGTGCGCCGTCATTCGCCTAGACGCACGATCACGCGTTTTACGTTTCCATCGATCGCGGCATGGGGCAGCCCAAACGCGATGCTGGCGACTGCGGCGGCAGTATAGTCGCCGACTCCGGCCAGTTCTCGGATGGATTCGTAATCCATTGGAAACTCACGGATCGCCCGCGCCGCTTTCTGAAGATTGCGAGCCCGCGAATAGTACCCAAGGCCGCTCCACAGCGCGAGCACCTGCACCTCCTCCGCCGCCGCCAGCGCCGCCGCATCGGGAAAGGCGCGCAGGAAACGCTCATAGTAAGGAATCACGGCGGCGACCCGTGTCTGCTGAAGCATGATCTCCGATATCCAGATCGCGTAAGGATCGCGCGTTCGCCGCCACGGCAAATCGCGTTTTACGCGCTGATACCAGGCGATCAGAGCCGAACGTATGGATTTAACCCGCAACTTCATATAATAGAGGCAGCCCTCCTTGAATGATTCCATTCGAATTCGTGGCGCTCGCGTTCACAACCTGAAGAACGTGTCGCTGGACATCCCGCACGAACGCCTCACCGTGGTCACGGGCGTTTCAGGATCGGGGAAATCCTCGCTTGCTTTCGACACCATCTACGCGGAAGGCCAGCGCCGCTACGTGGAATCGCTATCCGCTTACGCCCGCCAGTTCCTGGAGCGAATGGAAAAGCCCGATGTGGACGAGATCGACGGCATCGCTCCGCCGGTGGCGATTCGTCAGAAAAATACCACCCGCAATCCCCGTTCGACGGTCGCCACTACAACGGAGCTCTACGATTTTCTACGCCTCTGTGGGCCCGCGCCGGGCGGACGTATTGTCCTAATGACGGAGTCCAAGTGGAGCGCGATACCGTGGATCACGTCGCTGCTAGAATGCAGACGCAGCCCGACGGGATCGCGCTGGTACGCGCTGTTTCCGGTGGCCCAAGAGAAAACCACCGATGCCCTGCGGGACCGCCTCTTCGATCTTCGCAAGAAGGGCTTCAATCGCCTGTATCAAGGTTCCAAAGTCTTCGAATTCTCAACCCCGGAGTCCCTCCTCGACGTCGACTTCGCCAAGCCCGTCTTCATTCTGGTCGACCGCATCGCGTTGACCGCCGATGCCGCGGCCACCCGCCAGCGCATCGTCGACGCGGTAGAAATCTGCTATCGCGAGGCCGGAGAAGCGATTTTCGAGCCCGCTTCCGGCGGCACTCCCGTTATATTTAACGAAAAGTTCGCCTGCAAGCTCTGCGGCATGGAGTTCATTACACCCGAGCCGAGCCTGTTCAGCTTCAACAATCCCTACGGCGCCTGCAAGCGCTGCCAGGGCTTCGGCAACACCATCGACTACGACATGGAGCTGGTGATTCCCGACAAGTCCATCACCATCGAGGCCGGGGCGATCGATCCATGGAACAAGCCGCAACAAGCCTGGTACCTGGAGGAATTTCGCCGGCGGACCAAAAACAAAGTTCGATCCAACGTCCCTTACTTCGAGCTGAAGCCGGCCGAGCGTACCATCATCCACACCGAGCTTCGCCGCTATTTCACCGCCGTCGAATCGAAAAAATACAAAGTCCACGTACGAGTCTTCCTGAGCCGGTATCGCGGCTACACGGTTTGTCCCGATTGCGGCGGATCGCGCCTGCGCCCGGAAGCGCTGTACATTCGCGTGGGCGATAAGACCGTGGCCGATGTGGTTCGCCTGAACATCGCCGAATCGCAGGAGTTTTTCAACTCGCTGAAGCTGACGCCTGAAGAATCCGCTATTGCGGAAAAAGTCCTAGTCGAAATTCGCCAGCGGCTGAAATTCCTGAACGATGTGGGGCTGGAATACCTGACTCTGGATCGTCTATCGGCGACGTTATCCGGCGGCGAAGCTCAGCGTATCCAGCTGGCGACGTGCCTGGGCTCGCGATTGGTGGGCGCATGCTACGTTCTCGACGAGCCGTCCATCGGCTTGCACAGCCGCGACACCGGCCGCCTGATCGGCATCCTGCATGAGCTGCGCGACATGGGCAACACGATTCTGGTGGTGGAGCACGATCCCGACGTGATGCGCTCCGCCGATCACATCATCGACATGGGTCCCGGCGCGGGCGAGAACGGCGGACGAGTCGTCTTCGAAGGCTCCTACCCGGAGCTGATCGCTCCCGGCAATGCATCGCTCACCGGCGCGCTATCTGCGGGGCGAGCTGAAAACCTCGCTGCTGACCGAGCGGCGCACGCCTAATCCCAAGCGCGTGGTCCGCTTCATCGGCGCTCAGGCCCACAACCTGAAAGGCATCGATGTCTCGATCCCTCTCAATCATGATGGTTGCGGTCTCCGGCGTCTCCGGCTCGGGAAAATCGACGCTGGTTCATGACGTAATTTATCAGACGCTCTCAAAGCGCATGAATCGCGAGACTGCCGCGCCGCCGATGCCGAAGAATGGGGAGTCCCGCCGGAAAAACTCGCTTGCCGCAAAGTCGAAAAAGCCGACCTGCTAACCTCCGTGATCCTGGTGGATCAGTCGCCCATCGGCCGCACTCCTCGCTCGAATCCGGTTACTTACATCAAGGCCTTCGACATTATCCGCGAGCTGTTCGCGTCAACCGTGGAAGCCGATCGCCGCGGCTACGCCGCCGGTCATTTCTCTTTCAACATTCCAGGCGGCCGCTGCGAGACTTGCCAGGGTGATGGCACCGTCACAGTCGAGATGCAATTCCTGGCCGATGTCGAGCTTCTCTGCGACGACTGCAAAGGCACGCGCTACAAGCAAAGCGTGCTCGACGTGAAGTATCACGGCCTGAACATCCATGAGGTCCTGCAGCTCACCGTGAAAGAAGCCATCTCATTCTTCTCGGCGACCCCGCGGCTGGTGCAAAAGTTGAAGGTCCTGAACGACGTCGGACTCGGTTATCTGCGCCTGGGCCAATCCGCCACGACGCTTTCAGGCGGCGAAGCGCAGCGCGTGAAACTGGCCGCGCATCTTGCCCAGGCCACCAGCGAAGGGACGCTATATATCTTCGACGAGCCGACCACCGGCCTCCACTTCGACGATATCGCCAAGCTGCTGGATGCCTTCGAGCGCCTGCTCCGCTCGGGCGGCAGCATCCTGATCATCGAGCACAATCTCGATGTGATCCGGCGCGCCGATTGGGTGATCGACCTGGGCCCGGAAGGCGGCGACCGCGGCGGCCGCATCGTCGCCGAAGGCACGCCCGAGCAAATCGCCAAAGTGCCCGAATCGTATACTGGTCAATACCTGCGAAAATGACGCTTCGAGTGGCATTTCGTTCTCTCCGGCGCTCGCCCGGATTCACGCTCACTGCCATCGTCACGCTAATCCTGGGAATCGGCGCGGTCAGCGCGATGTTTTCGGTAGTCAATTCAGTGCTCCTCAAACCGCTTTCCGGCGTCGATACCGGGCGGCTGGTAAAGCTATCGGAGAGATTTCCGGACGGGTCAAGCGGGTACGCCCGGGTCCGAACTTACCTCGAATGGCAGAAGCTCAGCGACATTTTCGACAGCATGGGAGGGCGGCAATACGGCAACGCCAACCTGACCGGCCTCGGTGAGCCTCAACAGCTCACCGCGGCAGTAGTCACAGCTACCTGGTTCCAAGTCCATCGAGCTCACGCACTCTTCGGCCGCTCAATTCTTCCCGAGGAGAACCACCCCGGCCGCGCACAAGTCGTGGTGTTCGATTACGACTTTTGGCTGCGGCGCTTCGGCGGCGATCCGTCGCTGATCGGGCGCACCCTTACCCTCGATCAGAAGCCTTATACCGTGGTCGGCGTGATGCCGAAGGATTTCCTGCCGCTTGGCAAGGGTGCGACGGATTTATACCTCCCTTGGGTTTTCGATCAAAACGAAATCTCCGGCTTCGAAGTGATGGCTCGTCTCCGCGCCGGTGTCTCCATCGATCAAGCTCGCGCAGGGCTCAACGTAGTGGAGGCGAGGCTCGCGCGGGCAACGCCGGAGGATTATAAGGGTCTTACGATCGAAGTACAGCCCCTGCTCGAAACCATTGTGGGCTCCTCGCGAGATCTTTTGCGTCTTCTGCTGGCCGCTTCCGCGTTGGTCTTGCTGGTAGCTTGCGTCAACACCGCCAACCTGTTCCTGGCGCGCGGCGCCGCGAAGACGCGGGACTTGCAGATCCGGGCCTTCCTGGGCGCGAATCGCCGCCAGTTACTGGCGCCCTTGCTCGCCGAAAGCGCGATCATTTCGCTGACCGGCGCTGGTCTTGGCCTCCTCGCCGCCTGGGCGATCGCGCGGGTCCTGGCTTCGCGTCTGACCAATTTTCCGCGCGCCGAAGACATCGGTGTCGATGCGCGAGTCGCCCTGTTGACTCTGGGCGTCTCCGTGCTTACGGTGTTCGCGACCGCCCTCTTTCAGAAGCGCACCGCGCGCGGAGCTTTAGTGATCGCCGAAGTGGCGCTCACCTTCGTGCTGCTGATTTCGAGCGGCCTGCTGATCCGCAGCTTCGCCGCGATGCGCCAGGTCGACCTCGGCTACAACCCAAGCGGCGTGATTCTCGGCTTCGTGGCCCAGCCTGAAGATCCGCACGACCAGCGTACCGCAGCCATCGCGCTGTGGCGCCGCGTCCGGGAAAGGATCGCCGCTCTGCCCGATGTCGCCGCCGTCGCGACCACCACCGCTACTCCCACCGGAGGAGTGAAACGCCGGCATGCCGGTGATCCGCGAAGGGGAGGACGTGAAGATCGCCGCCGCGCCGGATCGGCCCAACGCCAGCGTGGTGATTGCCAGCGAGACCTATTTCGAGGTGGTTAGAATCCCGCTTCGCGCCGGCCGCGCGTTCGACGGCCACGACTCGGCCGCCACCCCGCCGGTAGTCATTATCAGCGAATCCATTGCTCACCGGTTCTTCGATGGCCACGCGCTCGGCCAACGAATCCAGCTTCCGCGATTCGATTTCAACATAAAATCTTTGGGGGCAATCTCGCTTTACGAGATCGTAGGCGTGGTTGCGGATGTAAAGCAAACCTCCGTCAAAGAGTCCGCCCGCATGACTCTCTATCTTCCGGAAAGCCAGAACGCGGTTCGCTACACTCACATCATCGCGCGGGTCTCGAGCGGCGACCCTATGCGTCTCGAACATTCCCTGCGCCACGCAGTGTATGAAGAAACGCCCACCCTCTCGGTCGCACCCATGCTCACCCTTGAAGCCGGCGGCGCCTACCTCACGCGGGCCCCTCTCCGTGCCATGTGGCTCCTGGGAGCCTTCGCCGCGCTGGCCCTGGTGCTCGCGGCTGTCGGGGTTCACGGCGTCATCTCCTACTCGGTTACGCAACGCAACCGTGAAATGGGGATTCGAATGGCCCTGGGAGCGCGTCCCGCGCAGCTCTTCCAGCTCATCGCGCGGCAAGCCGTCACGCTTGCGATGGCGGGCGCCGCAATTGGAATTGTCGCGGCCTACGACGCTACCCGGCTGTTGCAATCTCTGCTTTTCGGCGTCACCCGAACCGACCTCAGAACCTACCTGACGGGCGCCGCGATTCTGATCCTGGCAGCCGCGCTTGCCAGCTTTACTCCCGCGCTGCGCGCCGCGCGTACTGACCCGTCTATCACTCTGAGAGCCGAATGAACACCCATCATCACCATCACGAAGAGACGCACTTTCGGTCCTCGGAATCCGTTCGCGACGTCGTCATCGGAATGGCCGACGGCCTCACTGTTCCGTTCGCGCTGGCCGCGGGCTTGTCGGCGGTTGCCGCTTCGCGAGTGATCGTGGTCGCAGGCCTCGCCGAAATCGCTGCCGGGTCCATCGCCATGGGCCTCGGCGGATATCTCGCTGCTCGCAGCGATTTCGAGCACTATATCAGCGAGCGCCGCCGTGAAGAAACCGAGATCGTCGAGAAACCCGAGGCCGAGCGCCGCGAAGTACTCGAGATCC
This sequence comes from Terriglobia bacterium, assembly GCA_963705675.1. Classification (GTDB taxonomy): domain Bacteria; phylum Acidobacteriota; class Terriglobia; order Bryobacterales; family Bryobacteraceae; genus Palsa-187. The sequence continues at coordinate 19,025 of CAVPKR010000127.1, read as the reverse complement.
TCGAATCCTATGGCCTCACCACCGCCGAAAGCCAGCCTATCTTGAGTGCTTTCGAAGCCAAACCCAAAGTATGGGTTGACTGGATGATGCGCTTCGAGCTTGGCCTGGAAGAACCTGATCCGCGCCGCGCCCTGACCAGCGCCGCGACCATCGCCGTGTCCTACATCGCCGGCGGCCTGATCCCGCTCGCGCCCTACATGCTGACGTCGCACGCGATCACCGCCCTGACTTGGTCAGTCGCGGCAACCATCGTCGCGCTGGCGATCTTTGGTTACGTGAAAGGCCGCTTCACCGGAGCGCCGCCGCTACGCAGCGCGATCCAGACCACCATCATCGGGGGCGTGGCCGCAGCCGCGGCTTATACGATCGCCAAATTATTTACGTGATCCGCGTCTACAACGTGCTCGGCGCAAGAATCTGGAATTTGTCGGGTGTGAACAACACCACTCGCACCTGACCCCGAGGACCAATCGGCCCAATCGGCTTCCCGTTCCACCGAACCTCAATCCCGCCGGCATTCCCGACCTTCATCTGGGCGGCTTCCAGGCCGGTCAGAGTCTTGGTCTGGCTAGGTTCCAACGTGCCTGAGAAAATCTTCTTGCCGTCGCTGGTGATCGATAACCAGGTCTTTTCGGTCGCCGAAAGATTCAAAGCCACTCGATTGATGCCATCCGGGCCGGTGGTTGTCGTCACGTCAAGCGTCGGCGCAGATTCTTGTCCCGGCGCACTCACCTGCCGCACGGGCACGGTCGCCGTCATCGGGGGTGGCGCAGTCGAGACGGCAGGCGTGTCCGGACCGTGATTTCGAGCATTGTTGTACCAGCCATACAATCCCGACGTCGCCAGGACCACCGCCACCAAGCCCGCCAGCGGAAGGCCGATTCGCCGATCCGGGAAGTATCTCCGGTTCCCGTCGCGCACGATCGGATCGAGATTGCGCACCGGCGATTTTCCCAAGTCCGGATTCGACGGTATGTAAGAGGCCGCGCCCGGCAGCGCTGGCGGCTCCAGAGATGCGGTCAGCGCCTCCATCCCTGGGCGAAGCAAGGTTTCATCTACCTGTAAAATTGCGGCGTACTGCTTTACAAAGCTTTTATAAAAAAAACTTCCCGGAAGGCTTTGTAGATCGTTGCGCTCGATCGCGCGCAGGTAGTTTTTCGTGATGCAGAGTTCCTCCGCGATCTCTGCCATCTCACGTCCCTGACGTTCGCGTTCTGCTTTGAGAATCGCCCCTACGGAGTTCATCATTGAATACCTTAAAGGATTGTCTTTGTACCAGACCCGGCGGCTGGACGTACTATAATACAACAGCTCGATTGCGCATAGTGCCCCCCTCTCCCATTGCCACCATAGTGGTAGTCAACTGGAACCGTAAGGCCCTTTTGCGAGCCTGCCTGGACTCCCTTTCCCGTCAAAATCACCCCAATTTCGAGGTCGTGGTGGTGGATAACGGCTCCGACGACGGATCTGTGGAAACAGTTCGCGAACTGGCCGCATCTTACCCCGTATCGCTCCGTCTGATCGTCAATTCGACGAATCGAGGCTTCTGCGCCGCTAACAATCAAGGAATCGCCGCTTCTCAATCCGAATTTGTCGCCCTTCTCAACAACGACGCCGAAGCTGATCCTGGCTGGCTGGCCGCGCTCGAATCCGTGATTCGCACCAGCGAAGACACCGGTATGGCCGCGTCCAAGATCCTGGTCTGGGAAGATCCGTCTAAAATCGACAAAGTAGGCCATCTGATCTACCCCGACGGCCAGAATCGCGGGCGTGGAACCGGCCAGATCGACCACGGCCAGTTCGACCGTATCGACGAAACCCTGTGGCCGGATGGATGCGCCGCCATGTACCGCCGTGCGATGCTGGATGAGGTCGGCGGTTTCGACGAAGATTTTTTCGCCTACGCCGACGACGCGGAGCTGGGGTTGCGCGGCAGAATCGCAGGTTGGAACTGCTTATATGCTCCCGGCGCTGTCGTCCGGCACCATCGCGGCGCGACCCTGGGCCTGGGCTCGGCGCGCCGGCTGACGCTGATTGAACGAAATCGCGTGCTGCTGGTGGTGAAGCTGTTTCCGTGGAATTTGCTATGGCTGAACGGCGCGTATTATCTGGCGAGGATCGTGGCGGGCCTGTGGGCGGCCATCCGCAACCGGGGGGAGCTGCGCCGCTATTCGGGGACCCAGGGGAAACTCCAAGCCGCCCGAGCCCTGTTAACGGGAACGGTCTCGGCTCTGCCGCTGATTCCAGCGATGCTGCGCAAGCGGCGCGCGTTTCAGTCCAAGCACCGCCTGACCCCGCGCCAGATCCGCAGTCTGCTGCTCCGGCACCGGATTTCTCTTCGCGAGATCTCCGAACAAGCGAGCTGACCGCCGCCGGGTGCCCCGCCTGCGGCTGTACGGAAGTCCACACGCTTTTTTCCGCCACCGATCGCCTCTACGGCACCACCACGAAAATCTTTCAGATCGTCGAGTGCCGCAAGTGCCGCCTGATTCGCCTCAATCCCCACCCATCGCCGCTGGAGCTGCGCGATTACTATCCTCCGCATTACTGGTTTGTTCCCGAAACCACCGCGGCGGATCGCCTGGAGCAGAAATATCGCCGCTTCGTGCTGCGCGATCATCTCCATTTCGTCGAGCGCGCCCTATCTGAGTCCGAAGAAGAGGGCTTAGTTCTCGATGTAGGCTGCGGCGGCGGCCTGTTTCTTCAGATGCTCGCTGAGCGCCGGAAAGTCCGCGTCACCGGTCTCGATTTTTCACTGGATGCCGCCAATGTAGCCTGGCGGCGCGCCGGAGTCCCTGCTGTTTGCGCGACCCTTTCCCGGCCGCCCTTCGCTCCTGGAAGCTGCGCCGCGGTGACCATGTTCCACGTCCTCGAACATCTCTATGATCCGGCCAGTTATCTGGAAGCCGCGCACCAGCTTCTTCGACCCGACGGCCGCTTGATCTTCCAAGTACCCAACGCCGCCTGCTGGCAGTTTCTTCTGCTCGGAGAACGCTGGAACGGCATCGACGTCCCGCGCCACCTGTTCGATTTCCGCCTGTCGGATATTCAAAGCCTTCTCGATCACACCGGTTTCGAAATCCTGCGCACCAAGCATTTTTCCCTGCGCGATAATCCGGCAGGCATGGCGACCAGCCTGGCTCCGAAGCTCGATCCGATGGCTCGCCGGCTGCGCCAGATCGTGGAGACGCCGAACCAGCGTCTCACGAAGGATCTCTTGTACGTCGCGCTGGTGGCCGCATGCCTGCCGTTCACCCTGTTTGAAGCCGCCTGCCGTGCCGGTTCCACCATCATGGTGGAGGCCCGCAAAAAATCGTGATCTACGACCGTTTGCGCGACGCCATGCCGCGCCCTCTGCGCCGCTACGTGCAGCACTTTGAAACCTCCATCGACGACGCCGTGGGGGCCTTCGCGCAGTCGCTCAAGCCGCAAACCTGGATTCTGGATGCAGGCGCTGGAGAAGGAAACTACAAGCATCACTTCAAGGCCCAGCGCTATGTCGGCCTGGATCTCGCCATCGGAGACATGGCTTGGAATTATTCCCGGCTCGACGTGGTCGGGGACCTGGTGAATCTCCCCTTTCGCGACGCCACCTTTGACGCATCGCTGAACGTCGTGACTCTGGAGCACGTCCCGGAGCCGGCCCGCGTTGTCGAAGAATTGGCCCGTACGCTCGAATCCGGCGGCAAGCTTCTGTTAATCGCGCCGCACGAATGGGAAGAGCATCAGCAGCCCCACGATTATTTCCGCTACACGCGCTACGGACTCCAATACCTGCTGAAGCGCGCCGGTTTGGTCGAGATCGAAATCACCCCGGTCGGCGGATTTTTCCGGCTACTCTCGCGGCGCATGTTCAACGCGCTGCAATTCTTCCCCGGACCCCTGGTTTTCATCGCGGCAATCTTTCTGATCCCGCCGGCTCTCGTATTTCCCCTTTTCGATCCTCTCGACCGGCGCCGCAATTTCACCGTCGGCTTCATCTGCACGGCCCGCAAACCTTAAACTGGAATCGTATGATCCGCGCAGCCCTGCTCGTCGCGATATCGGCGGCCGCGACCGCCGCCAGCTTCTCCGGAGCCTCCGCACTCGATTTCACGAAGCACGCCGTAGCGTTCGGCCCACGCCCTCCCGGTTCTGAGGCGAATCGTAAACTCCAGTCCTACATCCTTACGCAACTAAAATTGGACGGCTGCGAGATCGTCGAGGATTCGTTCACCGCGAAAACCCCCAAGGGCGACGTCGCGATGCGGAACATCATCGGCAAGTTTCCCGGTAAAAGCGGTAAAGCGATCGCCATCACCGGACATTTCGATACCAAGCTCTTCCCAGGCAGGAAATTCGTTGGCGCGAACGACGGCGGCTCTTCGACCGGCCTGCTCCTGGAGCTCGCCCATGTCCTGGCTCATCAGCCCCACAAGGACGACGTTTACATTGTCTTCTTCGACGGCGAAGAAGCCATTCGCGAAGAATGGGAAGGCGAGGACAACCTCTACGGCAGCCGCCACCTGGCTGCGCGCTGGCAGAAGGACGGCACTCTCGCCCGTATTCGGGCCCTGATCAACGTCGACATGATCGGCGACAAGAGCCTGAACATTAAACAGGAAACTCAATCCAATCCAGCGCTTCGAAAACTCATTTGGAGCGCGGCAGCCGAGCTCGGATACCAGGCATATTTCGTTGACGAGACGATTTCAGAAGACGACGACCACAAGCCTTTTCTCGATCTTCGCGTTCCCGCAGTCGACATCATCGACGTCGACTATCCGCCTTGGCACAAGGACGACGATACTCTGGACAAAATTAGCGCCCAGAGCCTCGAAATCGTGGGGACGGTGGTGCTCGAAGTAATCCATCGCCTGGAATTGTAGCCGCACCGCTACGCGTGAATATCGGGAGTCTTCACGTGCTCCGGCCGAAACCCGACGCCGACCAGCCTTGCAGGAATGCGGCGGAGAAACTTCCAGTGCTCCATCGCCCTTAAAATCAATGGAGGCGTCAGCGGCTGCGAGCTTTTCAACACTCTTCGAATCACGTTGTTCTGCACCAGCAACTGCACCCGCTGCGTCGCCCGAGTGGGAAAGCTCCGCCGTTCCTGAACACGGTGAAGCTCATTTTCCGACGGTTCTCTCTTGAGCAGGATCGACCCCAGTAAATTCGCCGTTGCCACCGCGTCCTGGATCGCCAGATTGATTCCCACGCCGCCCACTGGCGACATCGCATGCGCGGCATCCCCGATGCACAGTACCCCCGGGCTCGACCATTTCTCCAGCCGGTCGACAGCCACCGTCAGGAGGCTCACATCCTTCCAATCCCGCAGTTCCTGAACCCGGTCGCGCAGGAAGGGCTCAAACGCCGCGAGCGCATCCCGGAAAGCTTCGATGCCTCGCTGTTGAATCTTTTCACCCTCGCCCTTCGGAATTACGAACGCACATTGCCAATAATCTTCGCGATTCAGCATCACCAGAATCTTGCCGGTATCGACATGCCCGAAAGTACGCTCCGGATCGTCGGGACGCCGGCTGATCCTCATCCACATCACGTCCATGGGAGCGCCGAGGTCGATCACCTTCAGCCCCGCCCGCTCCCGCACCACCGAACGCCGTCCATCCGCTCCCACGGTCAGCGACGCTCGAATTTCCATGGGCCCATCGGGAGTCTTCGCCCGCACCCCGGCCACGATTCCGTTTTCTTCGATGAGGTCCGTGACCTCGGCCTCCATCTTCAAGTGGAACGCGGGATAGCGCTGGGCGTGTTCTTTAATGAAGTCGAGAAAATCCCACTGGGGCATCAACGCGAGAAATTTGCAATGCGTGGGCAGATGCGTGAAATCCCCGATCGTGATGGTTTCTTTGCCCACCTGACCCGCCAGCTCGCGAACCTCCTGATGAGGCCGCTTAAGAAATTCCTCCAGAATCCCCAGTTCAAACATCAATTCGAGCGTCGAAGGATGAATCGTATCCCCGCGAAAATCCCGCAAGAAATCCCGATGCTTTTCAAGGACGTAAACCTCCACGCCCATCCGCGCCAGCACGAACCCGAGCATCATCCCCGCAGGCCCTCCGCCGGCGATGCAGCAACGAGTTTGAATGGCTTGGTCCATGCCCTCAATCTGAGCCGGCGTAAATCGGCAGCCAATCCAATGATGATTACGACACTCGCAAATCGCGGCCCGTCATTTCCTTCGGCTGTGTCACTCCGAACATTCCCAAGATAGTCGGCGCGATGTCCTGCAACGATCCGCCTTGCCTCAGCGGACGCTTATCCTCATCTATCACGATAAATGGCACCGGATTCGTCGTGTGATACGTGTGTGGACCCTTCGTCACCGGGTCGATCATCATCTCCGCGTTCCCATGATCCGCGGTGATGATCCAGCGTCCTCCGGCTCGCTTCAGGGACGCGTAGATCCGCCCCAGTCCTGCATCCACCGTCTCAACCGCGATGACGGTGGGGCCGAATTTTCCCGAGTGGCCCACCATGTCCGCGTTCGCGTAATTCATCACGATCACGTCGAAAGCCCGCTTCTCCAGGGCGCTGACGACCATCTCTGTAACTCCCTCGGCATTCATCTCCGGCTTTAAGTCATAGGTTGCAACCTTAGGAGAAGGAGCCATTTCCCGTTCCTCACCTGGGTATGGTTTTTCCGTCCCGCCGTTAAAGAAGTAGGTGACATGCGCGTATTTCTCGGTTTCGGCCACCCGCAGATTCTTCCACCCGAGCTGCGCCATCACGTTCGCCAGAATGTTGTTCGGGACCTCGCGCGCCAGCACGAATGGAACCGAAAATGTTTTATCGTACTGCGTCATGGTCGTGAAGTGGAGCTTCAACTGCCCCTCCGTCAACGCCTGCGTCATCTCCCTGCCCCGATCGGCGCGATAGTTGAAAAAGATCGCGGCGTCTTGCGGGCGGATTCGCCCCACCGGCTCATGCCGCTCGTCGACTATCGTGATCGGCTCGATGAATTCGTCCGTCAACCCGCGCTCATAGGATCGCTTGACCGCCTCGACCGGGTCTGTCGCCTTCTCGCCTGTTCCATCGATCATCGCCGCCTTGGCGCGCTCGATCCGGTCCCAGCGTTTGTCCCGATCCATGGCATAATATCGCCCCGAAATCGTGGCGATTCGGCCTACATCCAGCCGCCGCATTTCTTTCTGAAGCGCCTCGATAAACCCGGCGCCGCTTTCAGGCGGAGTGTCGCGTCCATCCATGAAGCAGTGGACGCAAACATCGGTTACGCCCTCCCGTTTCGCCATTTCGAGCAGGGCGTACAGGTGCGTATTCATGGAATGCACTCCGCCGTCGCTCAGCAGGCCCATCAGATGAAGCCGACGTTCGCGAGCGTAATGCATCGCCGCAAGCAGCGTCGGATCGCGAAAGAAATCGCCGGATGAAATCATCAAGTCGATACGGGTCACATCCATATGGATCACCCGTCCTGCGCCGATGTTCAGATGCCCGACTTCGCTGTTCCCCATCTGCCCCTCGGGCAGCCCCACCGACTTTCCGGAAGTTTGAACCAAAGTATTAGGAAATTCCCTCAACAGACGGTCATAATTGGGCTTATTCGCCGCGGCAATCGCATTCCCTTCGATAGCTGGCGAGTAGCCCCACCCGTCCAGGATCGTCAAGACCAAGGGACGTCCGTTCATTGGCGGAAGGCCTTCCGGCCCGCAAACCGCGCTCCCGACCCGAGTTCCTCTTCGATCCGCAATAGCTGGTTATACTTGGCGATCCGATCTGTCCGGCTGGCCGATCCGGTCTTGATCTGGCCCGCTCCCGTCGCCACCGCGAAGTCCGCGATAAACGCATCCTCAGTCTCGCCCGACCTGTGCGAAATAATCGACGAGTATCCCGCATCCGACGCCATTTTCACCGCCTCAAACGTTTCCGTAACTGACCCGATCTGATTCAACTTGATCAGAATCGAGTTGGCGATTCCGCGCTCGATCCCCATCGACAGGCGCTCGGTATTGGTCACAAAAATATCGTCTCCCACGAGTTGGATCTTTTTGCCCAAAGTTTCGGTCAGCAATTTCCATCCCTCCCAATCGTCCTCGGCCATACCGTCCTCGATCGAAACGATGGGATATTGCCGCACCCAGCCGGCCCAGAACTCCACCATCTTGCCGGAATCGCGCTCGCTCTTATCGGATTTCTTGAACACATACTTCTTCTTCGCAACGTCATAAAATTCGCTAGCGGCCGGGTCGAGTGCGATCCCGATTTGCTCCCCTGGCTGGTATCCGGCAAGACTGATTGCTTCAAGGACTACTTCAACCGCTTCCTCATTCGACTTTAAGTTGGGAGCGAACCCGCCCTCATCGCCCACGGCGGTCGAATACCCGCGCTTCTTCAGGACTCCCTTGAGCGTGTGGAAAACTTCGGCGCCCCAGCGCAGCGCCTCCGAGAATTTCTCCGCGCCATAGGGTACGATCATGAACTCCTGGGGGTCCACGCTGTTGTCCGCATGCGCGCCGCCGTTCAGAATATTCATCATCGGCAGCGGCAATAGCGACGCTCCTGCTCCCCCCAGGTACCGGTAGAGAGGCATGTCGTAGGAGGCGGCCGAGGCTCGCGCCACCGCCATGGACACAGCCAGGATCGCGTTCGCCCCTAGTTTCGATTTATTCGGCGTCCCATCGAGAGCGATCATCAGTCGGTCGATCTCGATTTGCCGCTCCGCCTCCAGCCCGAGCAAGGCCGGCGCGATGTGGGCCACGATGTTGTTCACGGCAGTCCTGGTTCCCTTGCCGAGGTATCGCGATTTGTCTCCATCGCGAAGCTCAACCGCTTCATGCTCGCCCGTCGAAGCGCCTGACGGAACCGCCGCGCGGCCCATCGATCCATCTTCCAGGTGAACGTCCGCCTCAACCGTCGGGTTGCCTCGCGAGTCGAGTATTTCTCGTCCGATGACTTTAGTGATCTGCATGAATCTCCAGAGTAATGTTCCAGCCGACTCGGAGTCCAGCTCAAACCGCGAATCGGGAAAACATGCCAAACGGCTTACCTCGGCCAGCCTTTGCAAGCCTGTCTATTTCACGGTCGAGATGGGCGGCGTTACTCCTTCGGATTACCTGCCAAGGCTTTTCGTGGCATATAGATACGACAGCTGTGCCAGCGTAAACAAGGTTCCAGCATAAATGTGTGGGAAAATGGAAGGGTCCCGGCGGGAACCGGCGAAGTTGACAAGGACTTCCGGCTCGGTTATGCTTCTGAAGTACTGATTCTTCAACGGTTTGTACCGGAGCTTGGTGATGGCCAGCAGCGCTAACGAGCGGGATGTCGATGTCAACTTCCCCGGCGAAGAAGACCTTGAGCACCTGATTGAAGACTACAGCCATCTTGCTCCTCCCTCTGAAGGGGAGCTATTGCAGGGGCGCGTCGTCAAGGTCACTGCTCAGGAAATCATCGTCGACGTAGGCTACAAGCTCGAAGGGATGGTGCCTGCCGAGCAACTTCGTCAACCTGACGGATCCATCAACGTCAAGGCCGGCGACACTATCGATGTTATGATCGATCGCGGCGGTCCGCAGCCGGAAGGCTTCGTGCTGCTGTCGTATCTGAAGGCCAGCAGGCTGCGCATCTGGGACACGCTGGAGCGCGCCATGCGCGAGCAACTACTGGTGTCCGGTCGCGTGATCGAACGGACCAAGGGCGGCCTGATGGTAGACGTGGGTGTGCCCGCGTTCATGCCCGGCTCGCAAGTCGACGTGCGGCCGATTCACGATCTGGACCAGTTCGTCGGCCAGGATATTCCGGTCAAAGTTTTGAAGATCAATCGCCGCCGCGGCAACGTGGTGGTGTCGAGAAAGACGGCAATTGAAGAGGATTTAAAAGTCCGAAAGACATCCGCGCTGGAGCATTTGTTCGAAGGCGCGGTGGTGACCGGCGCAGTGAAAAACCTGACGGAATACGGCGCTTTTGTCGATCTCGGCGGCATCGACGGTTTGCTGCACGTCAGCGATATGTCGCACGGCCGCGTGAATCATCCGTCGGAAGTCGTGCATGTCGGCGACGAAATTACCGTCAAAATCCTGAAATTCGATCGCGATAAAGAAAGAATTTCGCTGGGACTTCGGCAATTGACGCCGGACCCGTGGGAAACCTTGCCGCAGCGCTGCCCGCCCGGTAGCCGCGTGATCGGCCGCGTGATGAGCATCACCGATTACGGCGCTTTTGTCGAGATCGAACCCGGAGTCGAAGGGCTGATCCACATCTCCGAGATGACCTGGAGCCGGAGAATGAAACATCCCGGCAAAGTGGTCAAGGTGGGCGATCAGGTGGAAGCTGTGGTGTTGGAAGTGAAGCCGCGAGACCGGCGCGTTTCGCTCGGAATCAAGCAGCTTGAGGCGGACCCTTGGACCACGGTGGCGGAACGGTACAGTATCGGGTCCGTGGTAGAAGGTCGAGTCCGGAAGCTGGCCGATTTCGGCGCATTTCTCGAAATCGAGGAAGGCGTCGACGGCCTGGTGCATGTTTCCGATTTAAGCTGGACCAAGCATGTGAAGCATCCTTCGGAAGTGCTGAAGAAGGGGCAGGTGATGCAGGCGGTGATCCTGAACATCGACGCTCCCAACCGGCGTTTGTCGCTGGGAGTGAAACAACTTCAGCCGGATGCGTGGGAGAGCTTTTTCCGCTCGCATGAAGTGGGAGATCTGGTCCGCGGGTCGGTGCGCCGGATGTGCGCCTTCGGGGTGTTCATCGAATTGGCGCCCGGTGTGGAGGCTTTATGCCACAAATCGGAAATACCGCCGATGCCCGGAGCATCTACCGAGCGAGACCCAGCGGAATCGCCGCTGCCGATCGGCGACGAATACGATTTCAAAATCATTAAGATGAATGAAGCTGAGAAGAAGATCGGGTTAAGCCTTCGGGCGGTGGCCGACGAAGAAGAGCGCACACGGCTGGAAGATTACCAGCGCCAGGCCGCCGCCGCGACCATGACGATTGAAGAAGCGATGAGCTTACGAGGAAAAGGGGAGAGATGACCAAGGCGGAATTGATCGAAGAAGTCTCGCGTGTAGTGGAGATGACGCGGAAGGACTCGGAGGTAATCGTCGAGGCGATTTTCGATAGCGTAGTGCGCGCGCTGAGGACCGGCGATAAGATTGAGATTCGCGGTTTTGGCAGCTTTCGAACCCGCCAGCGGCAGCCGCGCGTGGGGCGCAATCCGAAGACCGGCGCTCGCGTGGAAGTTCCCGCGAAGCGCATTCCGTATTTCAAGCCCAGCAAGGAATTGAAAGACCTGGTCAACGATCACGCCGGGGCTCCGGGTGAGGGCGCGCCGGCTCCGGAAACGCACAGCTAAAATTCGATGGATTATTTGTGGAGCCCGTGGCGGTATCGCTACGTATCCGCCAATACTCCGGAAGAAGGCTGTCTATTTTGTAGAATTGCCGCCGCTAAGGACGATAAAAGCAATTATGTCGTACTGCGCGCGGAGCGGAATTTCATCGTATTAAATCGATATCCTTACACCACCGGGCACCTGATGATCGTTCCCTACGCGCACGTGGCGACCCTCGAAGAAGCCGAGCCCGCGGAGCTGGCGGAAATGATGTCGCTCGCCCAGCGAGCCGAAAAGGTGCTGCGCCGCGTATACAATTGCGGAGGATTGAACGTCGGCCTGAACATCGGACACAGCGCCGGTGCCGGAGTGGCGGGGCACATCCACATGCACGTGCTGCCACGATGGTCAGGCGACGTGAATTTCATGACGACGATCGCGGAGACTCGGGTGTTGCCGGAGGAGTTAGAGACGACCTATGAGAAGTTGTCGGCAGCGTTTGGGTGAAATCAACTAACGGCAGGATCAAAATGTGTAAGATCAGGCTGACTTGTTTTCTCTTGCTGGTTGGGGTGGCTTACGCGGGTGATACCCCCTATTGGATCGCGCCCTGCACCATTCCCGAAACCGGGTGCGTCTCCAGCGACGTGCAGCTTGCACGTTGGGCCCTCGAAGCCTGGCAGCAAGCCTCCGCCGGACGCCTTCATCTGGTCCTTACCGGCAATCGTTCGACTGCCTTAATTCGACTGGTCTGGGCATTACCCACCGATGGCCTCTACGGCGAAACCATGCCCATCGACGTGAACGGACGCCGCGGAGCGCAAATCAACGTCCGCATCGCCGCCGGCGATACCAAGGACACGTTGCTTCGCGACACCATTGTCTATTTGACGTGCTTGCACGAGTCAGGCCACGCTCTCGGGTTGCCGCACACTGCGAATTTCGACGACATTATGTACACGTTTCAATATGGCGGCGATATTCCCGAATATTTCAATCGCTATCGAAGAAAACTCAAGGTGCGCGAAGACATTCGCGCGAACTCAGCCATCTCGTCTGGCGATCGGACCGCTCTCCAGCGCGCCAGCCCCTGAGCGAAACGCGTATCGAAAACCATTCTCGGCAACCAGGCCCAGTTCCGTTTCCGTAAACCCTAATTCCCGCGCCAGTCCATATTCGCCCTTCAGTGTGCATCCGAACAAGGCTGGATCGTCCGTATTCAAAATGATGGGTACGCCAGCCTCGAACAATCGCCGCACCGGATGCTTCGCCAGCGACGTCACACCCGTCCGGATATTGCTCGTGATGCAAATTTCAAGTGGAATATTCTTCGCTCGCAAATGTGCGACCAAGCGCGGATCTTCGATCGACCGAATCCCATGCCCGATCCTCTCCGCCCCAATCGCCAGCGCGTCCCACACACTTTGCGGACCGGTAGTCTCGCCCGCGTGACACGTCAGCCGCAGCCCTCGATCGTGAGCCTCCTTATATAAGTCCGCGAACCACAACGCCGGGCCGCCGGCCTCAAATCCACCCAGACCGATCGCGACTACGCCGTCTCCGGCACGCTCCGCCGCCAGGTCGAATACCGGTTTGGCCGCCTCTACCCCGAATTGCCGTGTGGCATCCAGAATCCACCGAACGTCCAATCTCGACGCAGCCGCCTCTTTTTGCAGCGCACGGTAAATCGGCTCGAACTCCTGTCCCTTCCACAGCATCATCCCTACCGATAACGTCACTTCCGCATAAGTGACGCCTTCATCCAACAGCCTCTCGAACAACCGCCGCCCGATTAGCGCGTAATCCGCCGAACCTTGCAAGCGGCGGTTCACCCAGATATAGCTTTGGATAAAACCAGCAAAATCCGTGTACGAAGTTGCCGCAGCAATCTCTTCCCGCGTCAATGCAGGATCCAGTTCGAGCAGTGTCTCCGGCTCCACTGTACCTTCCAGGTGCAGGTGGAGTTCGGCAAGAGGCATCATTCTTGCCATAATAACCTCGTGATCCAACCCGATGAGATTCAGGCGATCCTCGAAGGCCGCCATCACGACGCTTTCGCCTTCCTTGGTCCCCACGGCCTGGAGATTCGCGCGTGGCTGCCGCAAACCCAGGAGGCATCGGTAGTCATCGACGGCGAAGCGATCCCGATGCGCCTCGCCCATCCCGCGGGCTTCTTCGTCGTGGAACTTTCTGCGCCAGCCGCCGCGTATCGGATACGCTGCGGGTCGTACGAATTCGACGATCCCTACCGCTTCCCTCCCCTGCTCACTTCCTTTGAGCTCTACCTGCACGGCGAAGGCACCAATTACGAAAGCTACCGGACCCTTGGCGCGCATCGCGCGACCAGTGAAGGCGTCGACGGGGTCCGCTTCGCCGTCTGGGCGCCGAACGCGGCGGTGGTCAGCGTCATCGGCGATTTCAACCGCTGGGATCGCACGTGGCACCCCATGCGCCTTCGCGACGGCGGCATTTGGGAAATGTTCATTCCCGGCCTGGGTGAAGGCTCGAATTATAAGTACTCGGTGCTTGCTACCAGCGGCCATGAGCAGCAGAAGAGCGATCCCTATGCGTTCTTCGCCGAAGTCCCGCCGAAGACGGCGTCGGTGGTCTGGAATCTTTCAAACTACACTTGGGCGGACGCAGAGTGGATGGAATCGCGCGCGGCGCGCCAGCCCTTTCGCGAGCCGGTTTCCATCTACGAAGTGCATCTGGAATCCTGGATGCGCGGGCCGAACAATACCCGGCTCACTTATCGCGAGTTGGCCCGCCTGCTGGTCCATTACGGCAAGGAGATGGGCTATACGCACCTGGAACTCATGCCTGTGATGGAGCATCCGTTTTCAGGCTCCTGGGGATATCAGGTCACCGGCTACTATGCGCCGACTTCGCGCTTCGGTACGCCCGACGATTTCCGCTATTTCGTGGATCAGTGCCATCAGGCCGGTCTCGGTGTGATCCTGGATTGGGTGCCCGCGCACTTTCCTCGCGACGCTCACGGACTGCGCCAATTCGACGGCACCGCCTGCTATGAGCACGCCGATCCGCGTCAAGGCGAGCATCGCGACTGGGGCACGCTCATCTTCAATTACGGACGCAAAGAGGTCCAGACATTTCTGCTTTCGAATGCTCTTTACTGGCTGCGCGAGTTTCACGTCGACGGCCTGCGCGTCGACGCCGTCGCTTCCATGATTTATCTCGATTATTCGAGGGAAGCCGGCGACTGGGTTCCGAATCGTTTTGGCGGCCGCGAGAATCTGGAAGCCCTGGATTTCCTTCGCCGCTTTAATGAGCTGGCCCACTTAGAGCCCGGCGCGGTAACGATTGCCGAAGAATCCACCGCTTGGCCCGGCGTCTCGCGACCCGTCTATCTCAACGGCCTGGGCTTTTCCATGAAATGGAACATGGGCTGGATGCACGACATGCTGGATTACTTCGCGCTCGACCCGGTGTTTCGCAAATACCACCAGCAAAGCATCACCTTCAGCATGCTCTACGCGTTCACTGAAAACTTTGTCCTGCCGGTTTCGCATGACGAAGTGGTGCACTTGAAGCGAGCCTTGGTTTCAAAAATGCCGGGCGATGAATGGCAGCGCTTCGCCAACACGCGAGCCTTCCTCGCTTACATGTTCGGCCATCCGGGCAAGAAACTTCTCTTCATGGGATGCGACATCGGCCAAACGGAAGAGTGGAACAATGAAGCCGGTCTTCCCTGGCACCTGCTTCAGTGGCCTATTCATCACAAGCTTCAGACCATGGTCAAGGAGATCAACTGGCTGTATCGCCGCGAACCCGCGCTTTACCAGGTGGACGATAACTACGCAGGCTTTGAGTGGATCGATTTCCGCGACGCAGAGACGTCGGTCATTTCTTTCCTGCGCTTCGCCAAAGATCGCGAAGATTTCCTGGTCTTCGTCTGTAACTTCACTCCGGTGGTGCGCTACGGCTATTGCATCGGAGTGCCCCGGACCGGCCGCTATCGGGAAATTCTCAATACCGACGCCGATATGTTCGGCGGATCCAACGTGGGCAACGGCGGCTCTGCCATAGCGCAGGAAATTCCCGCCCACGGCCGCCCCGCCAGTTTGAGCATCACGCTGCCGCCGCTCGCCGTGATCGCCTTTAAACCGGAGCTACCAGAGCACCCGCTCCAGAGCCTCACAGAAGAAATACTCGCCCCACATGACTGATTCATCCACGCCCAGCCCCTTGTGGACGTGATACACGCCGCCGCGCAGGATCCCTTCCCACTTGGCGTCGGACTTGGCCACGTGCTTCTGGCATAGCGACGTCAGGATCTGTACCGCGGTCGACCAATACAAGTGCCCTTTCAGCGAATCCGGCTCCAACCGGCACAGCCGCAGCAACCCGGCCGCACAGATCGCGGCCGACGAGGTATCGAGCAGGGTCCGGTTCTCCGCCGGCGCGTTGAAATCCCATGGCGGAATCCCGTCGGCTCCGGTATGCGAGATGTAATAGTCCGCACAGGATTGCGCCGTTTCCAGAAAATGCGGATCGCGGCTGTACTCGTAACAGGTGGTGAATCCATATAGCGCCCACGCCAGCCCTCGCGACCAGCAGGAATCGCCGCGATAGCCCTGATGCGTCGTCTGGCGCAGAAACTCGCCGGTATCCGTGTCGAAAATACCCTCCTGCGCGACGGATCCGTCGCCGCGCACCAGCACCCTTCGCGTGGTCAGCGAATGCCGCATCGCGATATCGCGGAGCCTCCGGTCGCCCGTCTCCCGAGCCGCGTAAAAGATAATCCCGACGTTCATCATGATGTCGATGAACAGCGAATTGTCCGCCACGAATGACCGCAGGTATTGCCCCTTCTCCTTGTACCGGAGCGCCATCGTTTTGCCCGCGTCGATCAGCACTTCGCGCAGCGCTGGCTCCTTGGTCAACCGGTACCAGCGGTAGTAAGTGGACAAGAACAGGAAGCCCAGGTCGTGGACGTCCCTATCCAGCTTGCGCGCTTCCATCGGCTTGGTGTACCGACCGCATGCTCCAGCCAAAACTTCGCATCGCCCGACTCCGACGCGGCATGCTTGTGGAACATCCACATCATCCCCGGCAGAAACCCGTCGCACCAGTGCGTCCACGCCGGACCTTCGTGCTTCCACACGCCGTTTTGCGTGTATAACGGATAAAATCCGGGATGCTTTTCGACCAGCTTCCGAACCTGTTTCTGCGCGAACCCGAAGGTCTGCGCAAATAAATCTCCCGTTTCACTCGACAAATGAATCACGAAGTTCTCCAAAACATTAGCGTTCCGTGCTGCAAAATATAACGGTCGGACCGGACTTGAAGGATGATCTCGCCCGGCCTGCCAACCGGTGGCTCATTTTGCCGGTTGCTTTGTGCCGCTTCCCGGTACCACGGGAGGTCCACCGAAAGCGTCAGCCGTGCCTGCGAGCCCGCGGACTCAATTTCCGAAAATTCCATTCCCACGACGATGTTGTCGCTATGCGTCTCCAGCCGAGTAATCCGGCCTGAAGCCACCGCGCCTTTAGCAAACCACACGTGTCCCTTCTCTTTCAAATCGTTTTGAAGCCGGGCGCGCACCGGATCGCCCACCGCCGCGGTCCGCGTATCCAGATCGTCCAGAAGCATCAGCTGAAACGACATTTTCGCGGGCAATTCGATCTCGGTCGCCCGCGCCGGAGCCGATCCCAAAGACGGCGCATCTCCGAACGTCAATACTGATTCTCCCGTAAACTGCCGGCACGACGCGAACCGGATTCGGTTCACGTTCTCCAGCCCGTTCAGATCCGTCAATTTCAGCTCGCTCGCCTCCGGCAGTAGAAATTGCCCCCCTCCGATCGCGGTTCGAGCATAGTCCACCCGGTCGGATGCATCCGACAACTGGAGCGCCAGCGGAATATCGTCAGCCTGCACCTCGATCCGCTGGACATCCAAACTCTTCGGATCGGCATAAACGGCTCCATGATACCCGACCGAGGCTTTTACGTTTTTGGCGTGCAGAGTATACCCGCTCATCATCAGTGGCACGCGATAATCGAAGCGAACCGATGCCCGGTCGCCCAGCATTTCCTCACCGTGATACGTGAACATCGCGCTCTGGCCTTCGAACAGTGCCTTCGAATGCAGCGCAAAATCCCCGTTCCCGATGGCGCCTTCCGTGACAATGTCAGTAAGGTCCGACACATCAAATTTCTTCGCACCCGGCCAGCCGAACATTTCTTTTCCATCCACCAGACCGACTTCCAGCCGCAGCGTGTCGATCAACTGAAACTTCTTCGTGGTGCCCAACCGATGCGACCGCTCCACGGTCTCGACGCACGTGTAATTCGGCTGGCGTTGAAGATTCTCTATCGCGCGATCCCGGATCTTCGACAACAGCAGAACCTGCGGGTCCAGCGCATCCTGCGCGTGACCCCACCCCGCGACGGCGCAAACTACTACCACCCACCGCATAATTGTTGATTATAGGGGACGCGTGCTAGCATCGGTCTAATGGCTGCAAAGGTTACAATTTTCAACAACGGTTCCATCCGCATCGAAGGCGAGTTCACCGTGCATGACTCCGAAGGCAAGGAATTCGGTCTCGCCGGACGCACCGCCATCGGATTGTGCCGCTGCGGGTTCTCTCAAAACAAGCCGTTCTGCGACGGTTCGCACAAACGCGAAGGCTTCGAATCGCTATGCCCCGCGCGCGACCTTCCACCGCCGCAGCCTAAGCTCTAAAAAGATCGAAAAGGGGTCTGACACTGTGTCCCCAATTGCACAAAGCGAGCCGTTAGCCGCGCCACCGCGCCGGTGGATAGTGCGTTTTTCTCGAACTTGGCTGCTCTTACTGGCCGGCCCTGTCTTGCTCGCGCAGAAGCCCGATATCCGCGTCGACGTGGGATTGGTAACCGTCACCTGCGCGGTCTCCGATCACAACGGCGTCCCCGCGAAGACGCTGTCTCCCGCCGATTTCGAGCTTCGCGACAACGGCCGTCTTCAAAAAATCGACCAGCTCTGGCAGGAATCCGAGCTGCCTCTCACCATCGGCCTGATCGTCGACGTCAGCGGCAGCCAGTCCGCCTTCATCGACAAACATCGCCAGACCGTTTCGCAATTTCTCTCTCAGGTGATTCGTCCACAGGACCGGGCTTTCCTGGTTACCGTAGGGCCCGAAGTGAAGCTCTTGGTGGATCTTACAGCCTCGCCCGACGACCTGCGCAAAGGTCTCGGCTTGATGGATATGTTTCAGCGCCACGGCGTTCAGTTCGGCGAATCGTGTGAATCGACCATCCCGCTTCGCGGCTGCGGAGGCACAGCTCTGTGGAACGCCGTCTACGCCGCCGCCGGTCAGAAAATGCGCTGGGTCCACGGCCGTAAAGCCATTATCGTCCTCTCCGACGGCCTGGACACCGGCAGCCCGCATTCGCTTTCCGACGCCGTCGAATCCGTCCAGGAATCGGAAACCGTGATTTATGCGATCAAGTACGTGGACCACGACCTGACGCCGAGCCAAGCCGGCCTCTCTTCCCGCCGCGCCAGCGTTCGCGGTCTGGAACGCCTTACCGATGAAACCGGAGGCTTCACATTTCCCGATCCTCAGGAGAACCTTTCCCAAATTTTCGCGAAAATCGAGCAGGAACTGCGCAATCAGTATGTGCTCGGCTTCACCCCTCCGCCGGAAGCTCGCGATGGCCGCTATCATAAGCTCGAAGTGAAGATGACGCAGAAGGATCTGACCGTGCGCGCCCGCGTAGAGGCTTGCCGAAAG